>JAILAN010000052.1 GCA_024681595.1 Lachnospiraceae bacterium | reverse complement strand
TAATCCGACATATTCACCTATATCCTTCATCGTGACATTGGCATATCCCTTCTCGATTGCCAGTATCTTAAGCGCATTCTGAAGTTCTCTCTTTTTTCTGTTTCCTTTCTCCATATCGTCCTCCGTTCCAAAACCGAGTGTGTACTCTGTTTATTGTATTCATTCTTTTCTATTTGTCAATAAAAAACGGATAGCCACGTCGAAACGAAGCTATCCGATATAATAACTGACTTGGGGCAAGGTTCATTATTCAATGCAATTGCTTTTATCTCCGCCAGTGGATATTCTTTCTATCTCGGACTGATATGCTTCAAGTGTTCTGTCGTCAAAACAAGCCCATATGACTTTTTCAACAACACATCGCTCTTCTTTGACAAAACGAAGAACTTCTTTGACCGCAACCTGCGCTGCCTTCACAACGGGATATCCGTATACACCTGTTGATATGGAAGGAAATGCTACAGAGCTGAATCCGTGTTCTGAGGCAAGTCGAAGCGAATTACGATAACACGATGCCAGAAGCTTTTCTTCATTTAAGTCTCCGCCGTGCCATATCGGGCCTACAGTATGAATAACGTATCCTACAGGAAGATCATATCCACGGGTCATCTTGGCCTCACCTGTGGGACAGCCATGCAATGTTCTGCACTCTCTAAGGAGTTCCGGTCCTGCCGCTCTATGTATGGCTCCATCAACACCACCGCCGCCAAGCAGTGACTCATTTGCCGCATTTACGATAGCATCTACATTATCGATCTTCGTTATATCTGCTTTGATTGCTTCAAGTATCATAGTCACCTCTTTGTGTTTCATCATGTCATGATAGCATTGATTTCTCCTCTGTATTTTACCATATAGTTTTATATTCACATCATATTTTGTCTGCATCCGGCTGTCTGCTCTTGACACAATGGTTAGTTTACGCTAACATGTCGTTTGAAATTAATCCCATGAGGGAGTAGCAGGCGTTACGGCGCAGCAAGTCAACATCCTGACATTATATGTCTGGCTTGTTTTAAATTGCGAGACTCATGTATAGAGACAGGACTATACATGCCGTTATAAGGATCAAACATTTTCCGGGTATAGTTCGTCTATACCCGGTTTTTAGTTTCAAATTCAATCGAATGATCTCAGCTATTAGGAGGCAGCAACGTATGAATGAAAGTTTTCTTGTTATCCATGATCTGAAAAAAAGCTTTGGTTCCGGCGAAGCCAGACAGGAAGTATTAAGAGGTATGGAATTTTCTGTAAAGCGAGGCGAGTTCTGTGTACTATTGGGACCGTCCGGTTCCGGCAAATCCACCCTTCTTAATATAATTGGAGGCATCGATACTCCCGATTCGGGATATGTAAGCATAAACGGCGACAGGCTTGAAGACATGAGCGAGAAACAACTTACAATGTACAGAAGGAGGCATCTTGGCTATGTTTTCCAGATGTATAACCTTATACCGAACCTGAACGTCAAAGAAAACATCGAAGTCGGAGCATACCTTTCTGATAAACCGCTCGATGTCGAGGAGGTCATAACCACTCTGGGGTTGCAGGATCATAAATACAAATACCCGAATCAGCTCTCCGGCGGTCAGCAGCAAAGAGTATCCATCGGCAGGGCCGTTGTTAAAAATCCCGATATTCTGCTGTGCGATGAGCCGACCGGGGCTCTCGATTATAAGACCTCAAAAGAGATCCTTTCTCTTATAAGCGACTGTAACAGTAAATTTGGCAGCACTGTCATCATGGTCACCCACAACGAAGCCATCAGGTACATGGCCGATCATGTGATCAAGCTGCGTGACGGTATCGTTCGTCACAATGACATAAACGAAGTGAAAACACCTGCCGACGAGCTGGAGTGGTAAGGAGGATAACGATGAAAAATCCGTTGATCAAACGTATTCCCAAAGAGCTTTCCTCCGACTGGCATAAGTACCTTGTCATCGTAGTCTTTCTGGTCCTGATGATCGGACTTGTTTCCGGAATGTATGTAGGCCATGACAGCATGCTCTATTCCATAGACAAGGGCCGCAACGAGCTGGACCTTGAAGACGGTTCCTTTGAGCTGTCAAAAAAGGCTTCAATCGAACAGCTAAAGGATATCAGCCGGGGCGAAATGGCTGATGTCAGACAGTATTATCTGGATAAGGGTATTAAAGAGGCCGATTCAGAGGTGGCGGATGCTATAGAAAAGGAACTGGATGCGCAGGTCAGAGCCACTATCGAAGAAGGTGTCCGAATGCAGTGTGAAGCATTCGGTATCTCCGATGACGATATGATCGATGAACAGGTCGACAAAGCCATAGAAGAAAATTATGACAGTGCCATTGATGAAGCCCGCAGATCTGAAGAGTTTAAAACCGCAGAAAAGGAAGCTTATGAAAAAGCACATGAAACCGTCACCGAGGCGGTGGATGATGAGTGGGATGATATTTCCGAAGAGTACGGGCTGAATGATGAAGAATTTGTTCCGGTTCATGTTAATATCTATGAGGATTTTTACAGAGATGAAAACGAAGATAATGACAATGACGGAACAGTTGATGCAACTGTCAGGATATTCAAAAGCGATGCACCGATCGACCGGGCATCTTTCAACGAAGGCCGCGCTCCAAAGAACGATTCCGAGATCGCGATCGACAGGATGCACGCCGATAATGCAGGCATCGGCATAGGCGATACTATAACCGTCGGCGGCAGAAAATTTGATGTTGTCGGACTGTTGTCATATGTGCACTATCTGACTCTTCACGAATCAAATACGGATCTGATGTTTGATGCATTCGGATTCGATGTGGCAATGGTAACTCCCGAAGCCTTTGATATGCTTCATTCAAGAGTTCATTATAACTATGCATATATTTATGAGACGGCACCTGCTGACAAGATTGCAAAGGCCGATATGTCCGAGAGTTTTCTCAAATCACTGATCACACAGACACTCGTTTATGATAATGAGATCAAGGCCTACCTCCCTGAATACCTGAGGCAGGCAAGTAATTTCGCACCTTCCGACATTGAGGGTGATTCCAGTGCCACAAGTATACTCTGCTACATTCTGATAGCCGTGATCGCTTTTATATTTGCCATCACAATAAGCAATACGATCGATAAGGAATCCACGGTGATAGGGACACTTCGTGCCTCGGGTTACAGCAAAAAGGAGCTGGTCATACATTACATGTCCATGCCTGTTATTGTAACACTGATCGGTGCACTTATCGGTAATATTCTCGGTTATACCGCATTTCGCGGGATGGCTGTGTCACTGTATTATGAAAGCTACAGTCTTCCTTCCTGCCATATCGTATGGAGTCCGACGGCCCTTATTAAGACAACCGTCATCCCGCTCATACTGATGTTTTTTATCAATCTTTTAGTTATTGTCAATAAGCTTCAGTTAAGCCCTCTTAAGTTCTTAAGGCATGATCTTAGTAAGACCAGACGGTCCAAGGCGCGCAGGCTTCCGGCATGGTCATTTATGAAGAGGTTCAGGCTAAGGATCCTGTTCCAGAATATGCCCAGTTACGTGGTTCTGATCTTCGGAGTAATCTTCATAGAGCTGATGATGTGCTTTGCGTTCGGTTTGCCGGATTCTCTGAATAACTACGGAGACAGAGCTCACGAGATGATATTTGCCGATTATCAGTATATGCTGATGGGCTATAAGGATCCTGACGGGAACACGATAGACACGGATGAAGAAAGTGCAGAAAAGTTCAGCTGTAAAACCTTGCTGTATCCAAAGAAGGCCAGCTCGATGCGTCAGGGAATGGGAAGCGGCGGCGATGAAAGTGTGACCGTTTACGGTATCACTCCGGACAGTTCATATGTAGATCTTCCTCAGAATCTACCACATAACCATGTTTGCCCCTCATCAGCATTCATGAAAAAATTCGACCTTAAAGCCGGTGACAAGATCACTCTTCACGAAGAATATGAGAACAAGTCGTATGAATTCATTGTTGACGACGTGATCGACTACGATGGAAGCATAGCCGTATTTATGGATAAAGCCGGCTTCAATGAAGCATTTGATAAAAAGCCTGAAGAGTTCATGGGCTATTTTTCAAGGAACGAGATAACCGATATAGACGAGCAGGACATTGCAACTGTGATCACCGCCGATGATATCTCCAAAGTAGCCGCTCAGCTCAATCATTCCATCGGAGGGATCGTAAGGGCATTTAAATATGTTCTGGTCGTATTGGCTGCCGCTTTAATATACCTTCTTGCCAAGATCATAATAGAGCGTAACGAGCGATCGATCTCCATGGCCAAGATACTTGGGTTTACAAACGGGGAGATCGGATCACTCTATATTATCCCTACTGCGATCGTAGTTACGATCTGCGCTGTTGGCGGTTTCGTTGCCGGTTATTTTCTGATGACGGAAGTATTTAAGATATTCATGCTCCAGATGGACGGATATTTTTCATACTACATGACAAAGCCTTCAATGGTATTATCCGTTCTGTTTCTGCTTATCGGTTATCTGGCCGTATCCGTTGTTGATTATATCCGCATCAAAAGGATTCCGCTTGACGAAGCACTCAAGAACGTTGAATAACCATCATGATAAAGCCATTCACGCGATATGCCAGTTTTCCGCCTGCTGCCTGATCTTCACGAAACCGGCATATCTGCCGTTCATGGCAAGAAGTTCTTCATGCTTTCCTCTTTCTGCGATCCGGCCCTCATCTACCACCAGTATCTGATCAGCTGATTCGATCGTTGCAAGCCTGTGCGCAATTATGATCACGGTCTTGCCTCTGGACAGTTCCGTCAGAGCCCCCTGTATCAGATGTTCATTCTCCGGATCTATGCTGGCTGTAGACTCATCCAAAATAATGACAGGCGAATCCTTCAATATCGCTCTTGCAATGGATATCCTCTGCTTCTGACCACCCGAAAGAGTTCCGCCTCCTTCTCCGATCACTGTATCATACCCGTCCGGCAGTTCCATGATAAAATCATGGCAGCGCGCTTTCTTTGCCGCTTCGATCATTTCCTCTTCGGATACATTATCCCTTCCGAAACAGATATTGGCACGGATAGTATCATTGAACAGATATACATTCTGAAACACCATCGATATATTTTTTAGCAGACTGTCCAGACTGTATTTCTTCACATCAATTCCACCAAGAGTGATACTGCCCTTTGTCACATCATAAAATCTCGCGATCAGATTGCAGATCGTTGTCTTGCCGCTTCCCGAAGGACCTACTATAGCAGTAGTTGAACCCTCAGGAATAGAAAATGAGACGTCCTTAAGGACCTTTCTGCTTTCTGTCTCCTTTGCATTACAGTATGAAAAATCCACATTTGAAAACTCAATATCATAGGATTCGGGTCTGATGTCCTGTCCCTCGGCATCCAGCAGATTACTGTCGGAAAACATCTCCATCTTATCGAACGCATTATTTATCACGGATAAAACGTGTGCACTGTCGGCAATCGGCTCTACTGAATTAAAGATCGACATAGACAGGAATGATACAATAAACACTGCAGACAGATCAAGTCTTCCGGCCAATCCTGCGTATATGACTGCCAGGATCATCCAAGCACTTGCAGCTTTAAGTGCAAAGATATGCAGACAGTTATATGGTATAAATCCCCATTCTATCTTTAATGCTATTTTCTTTGCTCTGGCACACGCTTGGGTAAAGTCCTTTACCGAAGCACCTTCCATCCCGAATGACTTTACCACCGGCAGGCCTCTGGTATACTCCAGTGTTGCTCTGGTGAGGCGCTCGTTCTCAGTATTTAATACTTTGGTATTTTCAGCACTGTGTTTAGATATCATCAACAGGAATATAAACGAGACGATCACCCCGCACAATGCGATAAGCGCACATTCCGGTACGGTAAAAATAAGAAACAGAAGTATGCACAAAAAGTTCAGATATCCTCCGATAAATCCGTCAACCATACGGATCCCCATGTTTTCCAATGTTGCCAGTCCGGTTGTTATGGCATTTAGTATCGCTCCCGTATCATTAGTCTGGAAATATCCCAATGAAACTCGTTTCAGAGCTTCACCGATCTTAAGTCTGTCTCTGGCCACAAGTTCATAGCCTATCTTCTCGTGAAAACGAGCCTTCAGATAATCAAATAAAAATCTGGCAAACACTGTCAGCAATATGATACCCAGGCTCTTTACTGCAAGTGAAGGATCGATATCCTCACCGTTTTTTGCATCCTTTACGATCATGCTTATGACATATCCGGCATAAGCCACCGGAGCTGCCACTGCCCATGAAGAAAAAAACGAAAAAATAAATCCGATAAACAGATCGCCCTTAAATTCACCGCACCAGTCTATTATCCTATTTATTGTTCTAAACATCTCTTATGCCTCCTTTAAGTTACCGGCTGCCCAGTTTCTGGCACCTATATGAGCCTGCCACATTCTGTTATAAAGTGACGATCTTTGCATAAGTTCGTCCTGTGTACCCATATCTTCTATACGTCCGTCATTAAGTACCACGATCCTGTCCGCATTTTTGATGGTAGACAGTCTGTGCGCTATAACCAGCAGCGTCTTTCCCCTTGTCAGGTTTGCGATCGATTCCTGAAGCTTTGTTTCATTTTCAGGATCTGTAAATGCCGTTGCCTCATCAAGTATTACTATGGGTGCATTTTTAAGCATCATACGCGCAATGGCGATCCTCTGCCTTTCACCGCCTGATAGTCTCTTGCCGGCCTCTCCCGCAGATGTATCATAGCCGTCAGGAAGCTTATTTATAAACTCATCACAGCAGGCGGCTTTGGCAGCTGATATCACTTCTTCATCTGTAGCATCGGGTTTTCCGAGCCGTATGTTTTCCTTTATCGATCTTGAAAAGAGAAAATTATCCTGTGTCACGAAGCTCACGATATCGGCCAGTGATGTAACCTTCATATCTTTTATATCTATCCCGCCGATCTTTATGCTGCCGCTGCTTACATCCCAGAATCTGGCGATCAGCTTGGCAACGGTTGATTTTCCTCCCCCGCTCGGTCCTACGAGCGCAGTAAAGCTTCCTTCATTAAGCGTAAGGTCGATCCCGTGAAGGACTTCTCCCATCTGATAATCATACGTAAAATGAACGTCATTAAGTTCGATCGTAAATTCCTCAGGCAATTTGTCTATTTTAGGTTCAGGCAGAGAGTTTATATCCAGAAATTTCTTAACCTCGAGTACCGTATACTGCATCTGCCTCAGCCCGTTGGAAAAAACCTCTATTTTAGCCATGCTTATGACCATAGCCATTGCAAGCATAACACTTAAAGCCATCTGCGATATCGTCATGCTGCCTTTGCCAACGAGCAAAATACTTACCGGGACCACACCAAGTAGCGTTGCCGGCATGAATGCAAACGCCAGCTTCATTGTTACCCATGTTGACTTGAGCCACTCAATAACAAAATCCCTGTAATTACATATTGCCCCGGCAAACTTCTCATAGCTCACCCCGGTTTTACCGAAGGCTTTGATAACCTCTATACCTTCCACATATTCAACGATCATGCTGCTCATGCCTGCATTCGCCCTCTGATATTTTTCCATGTTTTTTCCGCTGAGCTTAAAAGTCAGCATCATAAAAACAAGTCCCAGCGGCAAAGCCAGCAAAGAGGCTAATGCCACGCGGATATCAACCAGCATGAGTGCAACAAAGCATACGACAGGCAGCAATATATGTCCGGCTCCCTCGGGAACCACATGCGCAAGAGGCGGCTCAATATCTTCGATCTTGTCAATGATCACACCCTTGATCTCTCCGATCGAATGTGCATATACCTCTCCGAGAGGGGCTTTTAAAAAGGTGTCCGCCACTTTAAGCCTTAATCCTTCAAGAACATTAAATGCCACATAATGTGATATTCCGGTTGAGATCCCAAAGCAGACCACTTTTATGAGATAAGCGCACAGTGCAGCAAGTATACTGTTTTGAATAAAAACCCTGTCAAGATTTCCTGCGATATACCGGTCAAGTATCCTGTACACGCAATAATACGGAACAAGGCCAAAGACCAGGCTTATCATTGAAAAAATAACTGATGTCGCCAGTCTTCCTCCGCTGCCTTTTGCATAAGAAAGCAGCGTGCCGAACCACTTTTTTTCTTCGTTTGTAGCTTCTTCGTTCATTGTTTTCATTTCTCCTGTCTTATTTAATGATCACCGGAAAGTCTTATCTGTCCCGGCTTAAGCCTTACGTTAACGTTTAGGGCTTTTGTTAGCTAACCCCTAAAACAACCTCACCGCCTGATCCTTATTAAGAACCAGACGGTGAGTATGTTTTTTGATATTTTTTTCCTGATCAGACACCCATCATTTTCTTCCACCCGGGAAGAAAGAACTTTTCAAGCGTTGATAGTGCTTCGTTTGCTTCTTCCTGCGGATAATTGTGAACCACAGGTTCAAACAATGCAGTTAAATAGGCAGTAAGCAGCAGATGCATCTGCTGTTTTGGAATTTCCGGAACATTTATACCGGATCTTCTCATTTCTTCAAGATATTCAAGAAATCTATCCTGCGCCATTTGCGTCATGTCATGAAGATAGTTCTCATATTTGCTGCCTTTTGATCTGGCGACAAGCAGATAAAAATCCTCCATATTCGGATAGACCACCTCACGCATCATATCAATGAAGGAATCCTGCCAGACAACCTTTCGGGTTTTCCTTATTGGTTCTTCGTATCTGCGCATATGATCCAAAGCCCAGTCCATCAATCTTTTTTCTGCGGGAGAGACCAGTTGATAAAAAAGGTCTTCTTTATCTTTACAATGCCGGTATATCCCCGCAGCCGTCATACCACAGCGGTCGGCTATGCTCCTCATGGACGCTTTTTCAAAGCCCATCTTAAGGAATTCTGTTTTGGCTGCCGCCATGATCTTTATATGACTGACTGACTTGTCTCTTGGCACTTGGAGATTTCCTTCCTTTGGCTAACAATATATGCTAACAACATTAGCTAACGCTCATATACTATCAGTCTTCTTATAATATGTCAAGTCTGAAAATTAAAAAGACCACGAAGTTTATCTCCGTGGTCTTTTGGTCATACGTAAACGTTCATGTGTAATCAGGTCGATCTCATCTTTTTACATTAAATGCATTTATTCCGGGATATACTGCGGATGCTCCCAGTTCTTCTTCTATACGAAGTAACTGATTGTATTTTGCTACTCTTTCAGATCTGGAAGGTGCTCCTGTTTTTATCTGGCAGGTATTAAGAGCAACTGCCAGATCCGCGATCGTTGTATCTTCCGTTTCACCGGATCTGTGAGAAGATATTGCGGTATATCCGGCTTTGTGCGCCATCTTGATGGCTTCCAGTGTCTCCGAAACGGATCCGATCTGGTTCAATTTTATAAGTATGGAATTGCCCGCACCTAGCTCAATACCTTTCTTAAGTCTCTCGGTATTCGTCACAAACAGGTCATCTCCGACCAGTTGAACCTTACCCCCGATCTTAGCGGTCATTCTCTGCCATCCTTCCCAGTCTTCCTCATCAAGGCCATCCTCAATGGAAATAATGGGATATTTATCTACCAGACTTTCCCAATGTGCTATCAGCTCATCAGACGTAAATTCTTTGCCTGACTTCGGCTGCTTGTAAAATCCCTTGCCTTTTTCACTCTTCCATTCGGAAGACGCAGCATCCATTGCTATCATGAAGTCTTTGCCCGGCTCATAACCCGCAGCCTTGATGGCCTCGAGTATCTTTTCGATCGCATCCTCATCGCTCTTTAGCTGATTGGGAGCAAATCCCCCCTCGTCGCCAACCGCAGTAACATCTCCCATCTCTTTTATAAGTTTCTTAAGAGAATGGAACACTTCGGCGCACCAGCGAAGACCTTCTTTAAAGGAAGGAGCTCCTACAGGCATTACCATGAACTCCTGCGTATCAACAGCGCTGTCTGCATGCGCTCCGCCGTTCAGTATGTTCATCATGGGGACAGGAAGCCGGTTGCCCTGAACTCCTCCCAAAAATCTGTATAACGGAATGTCAAGTGACTTGGCGGCGGCCCTTGCTGTGGCGATAGAGACAGCAAGTATTGCATTCGCACCGAGATTTGATTTGTCCTTCGTTCCGTCTGCTTTGATCATGGCGGCGTCAACTGCGTAAGTATCCGATGCATCAAGTCCGAGAATGGCATCTTTAATCCTGCCGTTGATGTTTTCTACGGCCTTTGTCACGCCTTTGCCAAGGTATCTGCCCTTATCGCCGTCTCTGAGCTCAAGTGCCTCAAATTCTCCGGTGGACGCTCCTGAAGGTGCTGTACCCAATGCTACGGTTCCGTCAGATAGAGTAACCTCGGCTTCTACAGTCGGATTACCTCTTGAATCGAGGATCTCCCTTCCTAACACATCAACAATCTCTAAATAATCTTTCATTGTCAAACCTCCATAACAATAGTTGATCTAGGGTTAGCGCGCGCTAACCGAATGGCTCCAAAAAAAGGGCTCACGCCCTTAATACTGAATTCCTCTCCCCCGGTAAAGGCCATAGGTTCCTATACCAAGGAGAGAGGATTCAAACATGATTTATTCACAGTTAGCAGCTGCTAACCGTATTTATATTATCATCTCTTTTTTTATGTGTCAACATTTCCTGTGAACTTTTTGTCAATTGCCACGTTTTGCGGGAATCGCCGTGCAGTTTAAGAAGCCTGTAGTGATACCATATGCGCATAGATTCCTTTTTTATCCATTAGCGATGCATGATCTCCGTGCTCTGTTATCTCACCGTTCGAGACAACCAGTATCTGATCCGCATCCTTAATAGTCTTAAGTCTGTGGGCAATGACCAGAAGTGTTTTGTTTTTACATAGTTCAGATATTGCCTCCTGAATGGCACGCTCATTATCCGCATCAACACTCGCAGTAGCTTCATCCAGGATAATTATCGGAGCATCCTTTAAGATACATCTGGCTATGGATATCCTCTGCTTCTCTCCGCCTGAAAGCGATGCTCCTCCTTCTCCTATTACAGTATCAAATCCTTCAGGAAGCTGCATAATGAAATCATAACATTTTGCTTTTTTCGCAGCTTCTTCGACCTCTTTCCTGGTAGCTTCCGGTCTTCCTATAGCTATGTTGTTATATATCGTATCCTGAAAAAGATATACTCTCTGGAATACCATACTGATATTGTTCATAAGACTTCCAAGCGAAACTTCTCTTATGTCCTTTCCATTCACAAGTATACGTCCGCTTCCCACATCCCAGAATCTGGCAAGGAGCGAAGCTATGGTCGATTTTCCTCCCCCGGACGGTCCAACCAGCGCTGTCATCTCACCCTTATTGACCTTAAATGAGACATCTTTGAGGACATCCTTATCTGTATATCCGAAGCATACCTTATCATATTCTATCGCCGGAACCTCAGGATCTGATGCAGTAACTTCCGATAAATCCTTTTTCCCTTCATCTGTTAATTCTTCTGCCTCAAATACCTCTTCTATCCTGTCAAGGCTGGCAGATGTTACGGTAAGTCTGGCCATCTGACTGTAATAACTCTTGATGGCAACGAACATATCAAAGAGAAATAACGCCATACCGGCCATATATGTGTCAGGGATCATTCCCTTACCAAAAAGTAACCCGGACAGAGCCAGCATCAGAGCCGTGCCTATGCCGAAAGTCAGGTAAAGAGCCCTTGCCCACGGACTGTAGGCTATCTCGAAATCTATGCTTTCCTTGCAACTTTTCTTAAATTCATCCGTAAGTTTCCTTGACCTGTCTCCAAGCATGTTGAAAGACTTGATGATGCCTATTCCCTCAGCAAAATCCAGGACCTCTTCTGTAAGCGATTCTGCGTTCTCCTGCTTGATCGCAGAATGCTCCAGGGTGGTCTTAAGCATAAGATTCCCGACTACAATAAACACAGCGGTAACAAGTACAGCCAGAAGTCCCAGCCTGATATCCATCACAAACATCATGAGGATCATAAGCCCCTGAGATACTATAAAAGTCACCAGTTCCGACAGTACTCCCATGCAGTTTTCTTCTATGAACACCATGTCAGTGGACAGGACCGCACTGATCTTGCCCATGTTTCCTTCCGTAAAATATCCCATGGGAAGCTTTCTCAAATGATCACCGAGTCTCATCCTCATATCGGCAAATACCATATAACCGGTAGCCGATTGAAGCACATTGGTGATATGCTCAAACACTGCCTCCAGGATCACACCGGCTGCGATCGCCAACCCAAGATACAGGCATTTTCTCTTATCCATCTGCCCCTGCATAAACATACTTATCATCATAAAAGACAATACCAGCGGTGCCTTCATCATTATTCCTTTGATAAACGAAGTGAGATAGGACAGCCGTATTCTGGTCTTATATTTTCCGGTAATTCCGATCAGTCTGTGTAAAATTTTTAGCATTGCTTCAGGCCTCCTTTATCTTCCAGGTGCTGGCGCTTACGGATGCATCCCAGAACTTTTTATATTCAGCGCAGGTTACAAGGAGGTTTTCATGTCTGTCAGATGCGATACATTGCCCCTCCTTCATGACACATATCTTATCTGCATTCTTAACTGTAGATAATCTGTGAGCGATTACGAGCACGGTCTTCTTTTTAACGATCTCATCGATGGCGGCATTGAGTTTTTCTTCGTTTTCAGGATCCATAAAGGCAGTAGCCTCATCCAGGACGATGATCGGTGCATCCTTAAGGATCGCTCTGGCAAGTGATATCCGCTGTCTTTCTCCACCGGATAACTGCTTTCCTCCGTCCCCTGCCTTAGTTTCAATGCCCTCAGGCAGCCTCTCCAGAAACTCATCACACTGAGCTCTGTGAGCAGCCTCGAGCACCTGCTCTCTGGTGGCATCAGGTTTTCCTATCAGGATGTTTTCATAAAGAGTGGTATTAAAAAGGAACTGCTCCTGCGATACATACGCAACCAGATTATTAAGCGCTTCAAGGGTCATATCGGTTATATTCTGTCCGCCGATCCTTATCGTTCCCTCGTCGAGGTCATAGTAATGCACCAGCAGTTTGGCCAATGTGGATTTTCCGCTCCCCGACTCGCCAACCAGAGCCGTTGTCGTTCCCTGCTTCATCTGCAAATTAACACCGTGTAATACCTCTTCATCCTCATATCCGAACCTGACATTTTCAAACGTTATATCCATCCCGTTGCCCGTAAACCCGAGCTTGCCTTCTTTGAGCGGAGGATGATCCATAAGCTTTTCCAGCTCTGAAATCTTATAATCAAGCTGTGGGAATTTCCCCGCAAAATTCAGGGCCTTTAAAAATGACGGTCCAACCGCAAATGACATACAAAGAACAAGAATCAGCTTATCAAGTCCCAAAGAACCTGAAAGTACCATGTAAGAGCCTATCGGGAGCATCAAAAGAGCCAGACAGGGAAGAATACTTGCATAGGCGGCCATCCATGGCCAGCATACTTTATACCATGCGATGGTAAAATCCCGGTAATTTCTTACCACCTCACCGAACCTTTTATAAGAATCGCCATCCTTATTAAATACTTTGACGACCTCCATTCCGTTTACGTATTCAATGATCGTGTTGTTCATCTTAGCTGCTGATTCATAATAATCGTTCATCTTTTCGAATCCGGATTTCATCATCATCCCCATCGCAAACATACCAAGAACCAGCGGCACTAAAGACAACAACCCCAGCCTCCAGTCCATAATGAACATAAGAACGATTATAAGAACAGGAATAAAGATATTTGCTATTCCTTCCGGAATAGCATGTGCCAGCAGCAACTCTATCTGGTCGATATCATCCGTAAATATCTTCTTTATTCGCCCCGTTCCGAGATTCTGGATGTTACCCAGGGGCTGTTTTTCAAGTTTGCCCTGCAAAGAAATCCTCAGATTCTTAAGCGTGTTGTACGCACTTATATGAGAAAACTCCAGCCCTTTTACGTATAGAAGCGAAAAAGCGATCTCACATGCGGCTACGGCAAATACCCTCATCATCACATAGCCAAGGTCGATATGTTCACCTCTCGTAAGCGGAGCTATGATCTGATAAAGAAGGAAATACGGGATCACATTTGCCACTATTCCAAGCGACATGAGCACCGCTGCCCAAACGATGTACTTTTTGTACTCTCCGATATACGGAGCAACTTTCTTAAACATTTGTATTTCTCCTCCTGCATACATATGGTTAGTGCTGGCGGTTAGCAACGGCTAACCTCACTGCATATATACAGCCGCCTTACGACGGCTTTTTAACTGTTCCTTATTCCATCCCTACTACTGCTGCCCAATCAAAGAATCTGCACATTACCCTGCAGTGCTCTTCCATCTGCTTTTCCGACATATCATGAACAAACGGTTCACATATTGAACTCCAGAAAGATGTCAGCAGAATATGAATCTCATCGCGGCTGACCCTGGCCTTCGCTATGCCGCGCTTATAAGCTTCTTTATAAAACTGCTCATACGCATAACTCATCTTTATAACATAATCGTGACTGAAACTTTCAAATCTTGTTCCAGATGACTTATCAATAAGGATCTTAAAATCATCACCGTAGCTTCGAAGCATCCGAAATATCGGGATCATGGATTCAAAACTCATTTTCCATGAATCTATGATCTCATCATCAGTAAGATTCGAAAAGTCAATCCCAGCCCGGCTTTCCAGAAATGAATCTAACGCGCTCACTACTTCGCCGACCACAGCAGAGAACAGCTCTTCTTTCCCCTTATATCGTTTATAGACTGCTCCCGTGGTCACTCCGGCATTTTCACAGATGGTTTTAAGATCTGCCTTAAAGAATCCGTTTTTTATAAATTCTTCCCGTGCACTTGCCAAAAGTCTGGGATCGATACTGGTATCACGTTGTGACAT
>JAILAN010000003.1 GCA_024681595.1 Lachnospiraceae bacterium | reverse complement strand
AAGCTTCCGACGGGAATCGGACCCGTGACCTCCGCACTACCAATGCGACGCTCTACCGACTGAGCTACGAAAGCACTGAACGAATGATAGTATATCAGATAGTTATCATAAATTCAAACATTTTATTAATCTGATGATTTTTGTCCTGTTCCGGCGCAAAAAGACCCTGCTTCCGGCATTCCTGTTCCTTAAAGACAGGTCGTTTTAACCGTCTCCATCACCTTCCGGCAGATATAGAGTTTGGATTCGCTTCTTGATAATAGAGGAACATCCGTCAGACACTCCGACACGGTGTTGCCTTCATACTCTATCGCATAGAATACCCTACCGGGTTCTCCTTCGGCATTTGCGGGATCGATATTTTTAAGAACTCCTGTTATTCCAATTCCTATGTCTGCTTTAAATGCCATTTTGCATGCGTGGGCCATGGCTTTGGCACACTCAGCGGAATACACACCATACTGCTCTATTACGGTTGCATCCACTCCGGCTTTTATCTTGCTCTCATTTGAATATGTCACATATGATCCCTTAAAAACGGATGATGACCCTTCGCAGTCGGTTATCAGATTTGCCAGCATTCCTCCTGTTACCGACTCCATACTGGTTATGGATATATGGTTTTTTATGAGTTCATTTACCGTCCGGTATACGGTGTCATTCATAGAAGTTTCTGCCATTATTTCAACCCCAAGAGCGCCTTTTTTAATTTGGTCTTGATCCTCTGCAGTGCATTGTCCACGGATTTGTCCGTTTTGCCCAGGATAAGGGCTATCTCATGATAGTCCATTCCCACCAGATGCAGGTCCAGGACCTTTTGCTCCAACGGACTCAGTTCCTTTTCAAATGCCTGCTCGATCTGGCCCACACGTTCCTTGTCGAGAAATTCCTCCTCGGGGTTTGCTCCGCCTTCCTTCTGAAAATCCTCTTCATATATAGAAACATAGGAGTTAAGAGGAACGTTCTTTTGTCTGTCAGCGGACTGTATGGCCGTATACATCTGCCTCGACACACACAGGGAGGCAAAGGTGATGAATTTCACGTCCTTTTCGGGAGAAAAGTCTCTGATCGCCTTGTAAAGCCCGATCATCCCCTCCTGAATAAGATCCTCTTCATCAGCGCCGAGTATATACATGCTCCCTGCTCTGCTGCGCACCAGATTCTTGTATTTGATCATCAGATGATCGGTTATCCCGTCATCATCGATCCGGCGCATCTTAAGGAGTTCTTCATCGCTTAGTTTGTCGTATCTGTTCCTATTCGTCTCTGGCATATGTTTTAATCACGGGCTCGTCCCCGGAATCATCGGCATCGGTGCTGTTTTGCTCATCATCGGTCTGACTCTCGTCAGTATCTGATGATTCCTCATTTGCGGTCCGTTCTTCGTACTCTTTTATCTCTTCGGGAGTCAGGCGGCTGTCTATCCTGTCTTTGATCTTGTTGGTATAGGAATGATCGTCCGTCGTTCCGTCATATTTTTCCTCATCCTCAGCATCAGATGCATCATCTCCATCGTCCGATGCAGTGTCATCATTGTCCTCCTCTGCTTCGGTTTTTCCGCTGTCGGATTCAGTTTCGGTCATTGCTCCTTCCTCAGATACTTCTTCGTCCGATGTAGTATTCTCCCCGGTTTCTTCCTGTTCAACGGATTCCTCATTTTCGGATTTCTCATCCAGTCTAATCAGTTCTGCTGCCACATGGCGGGCGAAAATATCGTACCCCTCCTCATTAGGATGCACGGAATCCGGTATATAATCGGATACTATCTCCGCATCATGAGAATCAAAGAAGTTTGAATTATAAAGATCTATAACCTCAAAATCATATTCCTCGGCAAGTTCCAGAATGCAGTTGACCACGACTGTCTGTGACAGGAGATCCTCCCTTTCCTTCCTTAAGACATCATGAAGAAGGTTAGGCATCGGTGTCATAAATACGACCCGGGCATTTGGATAATTATCCTTAAGCCCTCGCATCAGTTCATCAACATCCCCGTAAAGTGTCCTTTGCGAACGATCATCAAGGCTTCCCACCAGATCCTCTGTCAGGCAGTATCCGTCGTTATCGCCACCCATTACTATGATAAGATCCGTATCTTCGGGAATCTCGGTATATCTCTCGCAGAAAGCATGATCCCAGTATCTGCCATACGAAGAGCCTCCGATCCCAAGGTTTACAACCTCGGAAGCGCCCAGGACTTCTTTAAGCCGTGCAGGATATGAATATTGCTCATAGTCCTCCAGATCATCCAGATTGGTAGCTTCGGTTATACTGTCTCCAAGGCAGGCTATCTTTAATCCCTCAAACCCGTTCTCGGATTCGGCCAATATCTTGTTATCGGCTTCTATCCATAGCTGGGTCTCCTCTTCAGAGGATCTGAACTTCTGTCGGTCCTTTAGTGTTATCCTGTGGCTGTCGGTCTGTTCTTCTTCGCTTTCTTCCGTAACAGCTCCGAGGTTTCCTTCAACAGCCTCCTTACCAAGCTCGGCAACCCTCTTAACATTCTCCTCTTTGGAAAGCGCAGACCACGATTCTTCCTCTCCTTCGACATTCTCCTTGGATGATCCGTCCGGAGTAGTCTGCGTATTTGCATCCGGAGTCGTCTCAGGCGTCGGTGATACCGATGCATCCGGAGTTGTCTCAGGTGTCGGTGATACCGATGCATCCGGAGTCGTCTCCGGCGTGGGTGAAACTGTCGCTTCGGGTGTTGTCTCCGATTCGGGAGATCCTGTCGCTTCAGGTATTGTCTCAGATTCGGGAGATCCTGTCGCTTCAGGTGTGTCGCCGGATTCAGGCGATTGCGTCGCTTCGGGTGCCTCGGTTGCAACCGGTGCGAGATTTTCAGATACGGGTATTCCTAAGGGTACTTCAGCATCATGTACGATGAGGCTTCTTTCGGATGTCTCTTCTTCGATCGCATCCTCTATGCTCTCAGCCAGGTCCTCCTCGGCATAATCAGATATATAATAGTCAAAGAATTCCGTATTGGCCCATGGATCCTCTATAGGCTCCTCCACATCCGAGGGTTCTTCCTTATCTTCCTCTATGTATGCGTTCTCTTCGATATATACCTGGATCTCATCCTTAGAAAGCTGAGAGATCTGAACTATCTCTTCCTTTTTTTCTTCGGTAACGGCCCCGACCTCCTCGGTCCGGACTATTCTCTCCTTTTCGAATTTAACTGCTTGCCTGTAATCTATGAATTTGTTTATTCCAAACGCCAGTGCGGCAATGCCAGCCATCACCAAAAGCGTTATGATCACTCTTTTTACCGTCTTCATTTCAATCTCTGCCTTACTACTTCGAATGCCAGGACTCCTGCTGCCACCGATGCGTTAAGTGAATCTATATCTCCGCAGGTAGGTATCCTCGCTGTCATGTCACATTTTTCTTTGATATTGCGGGCTACTCCCTCGCCTTCATTTCCAACGACCAGGCAAATGGGGCCCTTAAGGTTAAGGTCATACATGACATCTCCGTCCATATCCGCGCAAACGGTCCAGACCCCGCGATCCTTAAGCTCCTCAACTGTACGTGACAGGTTCGTAACTTTGGCTACTCCCGTATAATTTAATGCCCCGGCTGAAGTTCTCGATACCGTCGCCGTCAGTCCGCAAGCCCGGTCCTTCGGTATTATCACGCCGTGAGCTCCGGCCATATTGGCAGTCCTTATGATCGCACCGAGATTATGCGGATCCTCAATATGCTCGAGCATGATAAAAAAAGGATCCTCACCCTTCTCTTCGGCCTTTTTAAAAAGGTCATCCAACCCGACATAGCCGTAGGCGGCAACATAGGCTATAACACCCTGGTGATGTCCGCTCTCCGATACCCGGTCCAATGCATCCTTAGTAACATACTTAACAGGCGTATGCTTCTTTGATGCCTCTCTTTTTATGGTCATTATAGGACCGTCATGACAGCCATCCAGGATCAGGACCTTCTCAATCTCTCTGCCTGCCCTGAATGCTTCTATAACGGGATTTCTGCCTTCAACTGTTGATTCGTTCATCTGTAAGTTCCATTCCTCTCTTAATAAGCGCTACCATGCGCTCCGTCTGACCGGTGAGGTACAAATACCCCATGAGAGCCTCTATTCCCGTAGCTTTATGATATTCTGTCGGACTGGCATTCTTGGCTCCGGATGCGGTTTTGGAGTTTTTACCCCGTTTATATACAGCCAGTTCTTCCTCTGTCATCTCGTTAATAAGATCATCGGCCATTACTGACTGTGCTCTGGCGCTCACATAGCGGGTCGTTTCCCTGTGCAGGTTGTTATTTGAAGTGTTACCTTTGCCCACCACATATGATCTGACCACCAGATCGAATACGCAGTCCCCTATGTAAGCCAAAGATAAAGGTGAATATGTTCTGATATCCACCTCTTTTAAATCAAAATCCTTTTTTAGTTCTTTGTACAGATCTATGCCTTGTGCCACTTGACTCCTTCTCTGGTATCTTCGATCACTATTCCCATTTTAAGGAGGTCGTCTCTTATCTTATCAGCCAGTTCAAAGTTTTTATCCTTCTTGGCGTTTTTCCTCTCCTCGATCTTGGCTTCCACCAGTTTGGTAAGCTCATCATCTTCACCGGTATTATTGTCAGCAGGTTCTTCTTTAAGCAGATCGAGCCCCAGTACGGTATCGTAATCGGCTATTACAGTTCTCTTTGCTTTGCCGGGAATATCGGCCTTTAGCACATCGTATATCAGCGTGATACCCATCGCGGTATTAAGATCATTCCCTACCACTTCGGCGAACTTGTCATGGTATTCCTTGATAACAGAAGGATCGGCATCGCCTTCATCGGTAACGGCTGCTATTTTATTTTTAAGCTTTCTGTAGGCATTTGAAGCCTGGTCCAGCGCCTCATAAGAAAATACCAGAGGCTTTCTGTAATGAGATGACAGGGCAAAGAATCTGTATGCTATCGGGTTATAACCCTTTTCCTCGAGCAAAGATACCGTGAGGAACTCGCCCTTTGATTTGCTCATCTTACCTGTCTCATCATTAAGATGATGAACATGGAACCAGTATTTGCACCATTTATGTCCGAGGAATGACTCACTCTGGGCTATCTCATTGGTATGATGAGGGAACATATTATCAACACCTCCGCAGTGGATATCCATAAACTCACCCAGATGCTTGATCCCTATGCATGAGCATTCTATATGCCATCCGGGATATCCTGTTCCCCAGGGGCTCTCCCATTTAAGGGCCTGATCCTCGAACTTGGACTTGGTGAACCACAGAACAAAGTCGTTTTTGTTCTTTTTATTGGTATCCTCGGTAACGTCATCACGTACTCCTACCATCAGTTCATCTTCGTTCTGATTGCCAAAAACGTAGTAATCATTGAGCTTTGAAGTGTCAAAATAAACATTCTCACCGGCCTTGTACGCATAGCCCTTTTCCAGAAGAACCTCTATCATATGAATGAATTCATCGATGCATGATGTAGCAGGCTCAACCACATCAGGTGTCTTGATATTAAGCTTTCTGCAGTCGTCAAAGAATGCATCTGTATAGAACTTCGCGATCTCCATGACCGTCTTGTGTTCTCTCTTTGCTCCCTTTAACATCTTGTCCTCACCGGTATCGGCATCCGATGATAGATGTCCCACATCGGTTATGTTCATAACACGCTTGACTTCATAACCCGAAAAACGCATGAGCTTTTCAAGAACATCCTCCATCAGGTAGCTGCGAAGGTTGCCTATATGCGCAAAGTGATAAACTGTAGGTCCGCATGTGTACATGCCGACCTTGCCCTCTGTATGAGGTACGAATTCCTCGACCTTTTTTGTAAGTGAATTATATATTCTCATTATCTGAATCTCCGTCTGAAATAATCTAAGTTTATCCCGGGCAGTTACCGTATGGACATCCCCCGGCTGGATCGGCCGAGCCGCAACATCGAGCGTATGAATTATCAACAGTATCCGTCACAGAGGTTATAAGACATATCGCCTGAGCGGATATCCCCTCTCCGGATCCTGTAAATCCAAGTCCCTCTTCGGTGGTGGCCTTTACATTGACTGAAGAAACATCAATGCTGAGCGCATCGGCTATATTCTGTCTCATTTCGTCGATATAAGGGCGCATTTTAGGTGCCTGTGCAATGATGGTTGCGTCTATGTTTTCTATGAAAAATAAATTCTGATTTAATAATTCTGCTACCTGCTCCAGTAAGATAACAGATGATATTCCTTTGTATTTCGGATCCGTATCCGGAAAATGCTTGCCTATATCGCCAAGTGCCGCAGCCCCCAGCAGTGCATCTGATATGGCATGAAGCAGTACATCCGCATCGGAATGTCCCAGCAGTCCCTTATCATACGGGATCTTGACTCCTCCAATGATCAGTTCCCTGTCGGGAACGAGTCTGTGTACGTCATAACCCATTCCAACTCTCATCAATACATCCTCTCGCCTATGAGCCTGAACTCAAACTTTTCTTTGGGCATCGGTTTATCAAAAAGATATCCCTGAGCCATCTGGCAGTTGACCTTTCTAAGGAAATCACGCTGAGCATGAGTCTCAACACCTTCGGCCACGACCTTCATATCCAGTTCATTGACCATGCTGATGATGTTCTTGACCACATACTGATCGGCCACGCGGTCGCTCTCGGTGATCTTTTCTAACAGTGTCTTATCAAGCTTTATCGAATCAACATTAAGGTCCTTTATAAGGTTAAGGGATGAATAGCCTGTTCCGAAATCATCTATGGAAGTCTCAATGCCGTTCTCCTTCATTATATCCACAAATTCCGACAATGACTCGAAATCCTCATAGCCTGTTGTCTCGGTTATCTCTATCTCTATGTACTTCGGATCGACCTTGTGATTTCTGATTACCTTGACTATCTTGTCAGCCAGCTTCTTATTGAGGATATTGGCTCTGGAGAAATTGACTGATATCCTGACAGGTTCTATTCCCCTGTTCTTCCAGTCCGTAATCTGGTCACATACCTCACCCAGCATATAAAAATCGAGGTTTGAGATACTTCCTTCCTTTTCAAGGGCGGGAATGAACTCAGCGGGCGGTACGACCTTACCGTTTCTGACCCATCGGCACAGAGCCTCAGCACTGATGAGTTTTGACGTAGCCAGATCAACCTTCGGCTGATAATATACAACGAATTCTCTTCTCTGAAGAGCCTTTTTAAAGCTGTTAGATACCTCCTGATCGACTGTGATCTTTTCAAGCATATCTTCCTTAAAAGATACAGCTTCAGAACGTGAAGTTCTCTTGGCGTAATCGCAGGCTGCCTTGGATGCGCTGATGATCCTGTGAGGATCATCCCCGGGCATGATATTATATACTCCGATGCGCACCATCAGATCAAATTCAATGGGTTTTTCCTCATTATTGGCCAGTACTCTTCGTGTGGAAATGTACTTGATCATATCCTCGGTCCTGTCCTTTTCCACGATCACAAAGAAGTTGTCTCCGCCGAAGCGACCGAACATCTCGCCTTTTTCAAGGAATTCCCTGATCATAAAGCTGTATGATCTAAGAACATTATCGCCCTCGCGGCCGCCGATCCTCTGGTTGATATAACTGAAGTTCCTGATGTTAAAGAACATGGAATTGTATTTGCTGCTGATCTTCTGGGCACACAGTCTGCCTACATAGGTAGAAATACCCAGGGAATTGCAGGCTCCCGTGATGGGATCCGTTATCGAAGCCTGCTTTAGCAATGTTGCAAGTCTCACCTTAAGGCACGCATCAAAAAGGACTTTAAAAAGGAATTCAATTTCTTCCTCATCTTCTTTTTGCCAGGTATAGCCGTTTTGCGGATATACGATGATCTGAATGATACCAAAATCACTGGTGACAAATGTATCTCTCAATCCGGCAGAGGAATCATAATTGCCCCGAAGTTCAAACAAAGTGTATCTGGACTGGGTACCGTCTATATCGAGTGCATTCGAGGGTGCATTGATGAACAATTCGCAGCATCCTATATGAAGGATATCGGATATTATCTCAAATCCCTTTTGTGCGCCTTGTATGAAGTTCGGAATGTAATCGCTTGGATCGGCGGTCTCTACCGAAACTGCCCTGTAGAACTCCTTAAAAAGTTCACTTCCAAGAATCTCACTCATATGATCTCCTCCGGGATATTATAATAGTTCCTTTAGCATGGCGTTAACGGAAGCCGGATCAGCCTTGCCCTTCATGGCCTTCATCGTCTGTCCGACCAGGAACCCTATGGCTTTTTCCTTACCGTTTTTATAGTCGCTGACTGACTGTGTATTATTCTTAATGACCTCCTCGACGACAGCCCTTAGTGCGCCCTCGTCGTTTACTGTCATCAGTCCTTTTTCTTTGACGTATTCTTCGGGATCTATATCCTCAAAGAACATCACCTCGAACACTTCCTTGGCGACCGTACCGTTTATAGCCTTTGATTCCTGAAGCTTAATAAGCTTAGCCAATGATGCGCTGCTAAACGTTATATCCTGAGGATCGAGTTCTTTTTCCTTCAGGATCCTCATAGTCTCTCCCATCAGATAATTAGATACTTTTTTGGGATCTGCTCCGAATTTAACGGTCTCTTCAAATACATCTGCCATCCTCTTGGAACCGGTGATGATATCAGTATCATATTCCGGAAGTGAAAATTCAGATGTGTAGCGAGTCTTTTTAGCCTCTCTGAATTCAGGCTCTGCAGCCTTGATATCAGCTATGAATTCATCGGACAAAGATATGGGGACCAGATCCGGATCGGGGAAATATCTGTAATCCTGTGCATCCTCCTTGGAGCGCATCGCATAGGAATCCCCGGCATTATCATCCCATCTTCTGGTTTCCTGAACGACTTTCTGTCCGGATTCTATCATATCTATCTGTCTTTCACGTTCTCCTTCAATGGCGCGCCTTATAGCCTTAAATGAATTAAGGTTCTTCATCTCGGTACGCGTGCCGAACTCTTTTTGACCGACGGGCCTTACCGAGAGATTGACATCAGCTCTCATAGAGCCTTCCTGAAGCTTGCAGTCAGACGCCCCCAGATACTGGATCGTCATCTTCAGCTTCTCCAGATATGCAATGACTTCATCCGCACTTCGAAGGTCGGGTTCGGATACTATCTCTATGAGGGGAACTCCGGATCTGTTGAAATCCACGTATGAGCAGTCATCATATTCGTCGTGTATGAGTTTGCCGGCGTCTTCTTCCATATGTATCTCATGGATCCCGATGCTCTTAGTCCCGTCTTCAGTTTCAATATCCACGTGTCCGTTACGACAGATAGGCAGATACAGCTGAGATATCTGATAGTTCTGAGGGTTATCCGGATAGAAGTAGTTTTTGCGGTCAAATTTACAGTATCTGGTGATATCACAGTTGGTGGCCAGACCCACTGCTACCGCATATTTAAGAACCTGTTTGTTAAGAACGGGCAAAGAACCCGGCATTCCGGTACAAACAGGACAGGTGTGGGTATTCGGTTCTCCTCCGAACTGCGTTGAACATCCGCAGAATATCTTGGTTTTGGTGGCCAGTTCCACATGAACCTCAAGGCCGATGACTGTTTCGTATGCTGACATCAGTTCTCACCGTCCTTTCCGCAGGTAATGCTCTTATGATAATTACCGCAAGCACTCTCATATGAGTATGCGGCTCTGATTATATTCTTTTCATTAAAGCAGTCAGCTATGAGCTGAAGGCCTATAGGAAGTCCCCGGGAATCCGTTCCACATGGAATGCTCATTCCCGGCAATCCTGCCAGGTTAACGGAGATCGTATAGATATCGGACAGGTACATCGCTATGGGATCCTTAAGGCTGTCTCCAAGCTTTGGAGCCGTAGTCGGAGCGACAGGTCCTATAATGATATCGTATCTGGCAAAAGCTTCGTCAAATGCCTTCTTTATGAGGGCTTTTACCTTTAATGCCTTTAGGTAATATGCATCATAATAACCCGAACTTAATACAAAGGATCCGAGCATTATCCTTCTTTTTACCTCGTCTCCGAAGCCTTCGGAACGGGTCTTTTTGTACATATTATGTAAACCAGTGTATTCTTCGGTCCTGTATCCGTACTTGATACCGTCGAATCTCTCCAGATTAGAAGATGCCTCAGCGGCAGCTATCGTATAATATGTGGGGATCGCATAATCGACAAGTGACAGGTCAAATTCCTCTACGATCGCACCCTTTTCCTTAAGTACATCGACAGCTTTAAGAACAGTCTCCCTGACTTCATCATCCAACCCCTCGGCAAAATAATCTCTCGGAACACCGATCTTCATTCCAGCCACGTCATCAACGAGGGCGGATGTGAAATCATTATCCTGCCTGTCTACCGATGTGGAATCCTTGGGATCGTGTGAGCAGATAACCTCCATAATAGCCGCACAGTCGGATACGTCCTTGCAAAGCGGACCGATCTGATCGAGCGATGAGCCATAGGCTATGAGCCCGTATCTTGAAACCCTGCCGTATGTAGGCTTTAATCCGACAACACCGCAATACGAAGCAGGCTGCCTGATAGAGCCGCCTGTATCAGACCCCAGCGCAAAAAAGCACTCGTTAGATGCAACAGCCGATGCCGATCCTCCGGATGATCCTCCGGGTACATGCCCCGGATTTCTCGGGTTCTTGGTCGGGCCGAAAAAGCTGGTCTCGGTGGTCGATCCCATGGCGAATTCGTCCATGTTGGTCTTGCCTATAATGACCGCTCCCGCATTTTTAAGTGCTATGACAGCCTCCGATGAAAACGTCGGAACGAAATTATAAAGGATCCTCGATGCACAGGTGGTCAACATTCCCTCGGTGCAGATATTGTCCTTTATCGCAACGGGAACCCCTGCAAGGGGTCCGTTAAATGTCTTATCATCGATGAGCTGCTGAACCCTCTTGGCTTCTCTGAGGGCTCCTTCTGCATCTACCGTGATATAGCAGTTATATTCTTTGTCACACTGATCGATCCTTTGAAGGACCGCTTTGACAGCTTCTTCAACCGTGTACTTTTTTTCTTTGATGGCGGCGGATAACTCCAGGGCCGTCAGATCCAAAATGCTCATGTATTCTATCCTTACCTGATCAGTCAAAAGTTTTGGGAACCTCGAACATTCCGTTCTTTTCTCCCGGGGCGTTTTTGATGATGTTCTCACGATCATCCGTGTTGGTCACGACATCCTCGCGCCAGACATTCTTAACATCAAAAACATGGGACATCGGTTCGATACCGTCGGTATCGAGTTCTCCCAGTTTATCAATATAATCGAGCATGTCGGCCATATCCTTTTTTGCCCTTTCCTTCTGTGCTTCGTTAAGCTCCAGTTTGGCCAGGATCCCGACATATTCTATGGTTTCATCGGAAATTATATTTGCCATGGATCATTCAGCTCCTTCTTTGACCATTGCAGCATGCTCTTTCTGGATCTCGGGGTCAAATGAAAGCATAGGCTCTACATCGCTGCCTTTTATCTTTCTCTCAACGTAATTACGTGTGAGCTTGACAACGAGCGGTGTCATTGAAAGGACGCCGATGAGGTTCGGGATCATCATCAGCCCGTTAAATGTATCAGAGATATCCCATGCCAGTGATGATGTGAGTACTGCGCCCGATATCATCATCAGAACGAAGATCACCTTATATACCTTAACTCCCTTTATTCCAAAGAGATACTCAACAGCCTTTGATCCGTAATGAGACCATCCCATTACGGTTGTAAATGCAAAGAGCAGAACTGCCAGAGCCACGAACCATTCACCGGGCTTGCCGAATGTGGCTCCGAATGTCTGAGCAACCAGTGTTGCATCGTTTGTTCCCTCAGCGCAAAGTCCGGTCTGAAGATCAACTACACCGGATGATAATACAACGATGGCCGTCATTGTACATACGATCATCGTATCGGCGAACACTTCGAATATTCCCCACATACCCTGCTTAACAGGTTCCTTGACATTTGAGTTTGAGTGCACCATGACTGAGGAACCCAATCCGGCTTCGTTAGAGAAGATGCCTCTCTTACATCCGTTCTTGACCGGGCCGTCGAGGATCATCTTGATGACTGATCCGGATACGCCGCCTGCAACGGCTCTCGGAACAAACGCAAACTTGAAGATAGCTCCGAATATGGCGCCAAGACTTCCTATATGAAGAATGATTATAACGAGCGATCCGAGTACATAGGCGACTGCCATGAAGGGAACTACTCTTTCAGCAAAGTATGCTATCCTCTGAAGTCCTCCGAGAATGATAAATCCGCCTATCACCATGAGGACTAATCCTATGATCCAGTTGACCAGTGAAACGCCCTGAAGTGTAGGTGCGTTAACGCTGCCAAAGAATGCAGACTGTATATTAAGGGTGATCTTGTTGATCTGACCCATGTTACCTATTCCAAATGAAGCAAGTACGGCAAAGATACTGAATACAACTGCCAGGATCTTACCTACGGCCTTCATTCCCTTATATGAACCCAGACCGTCCTGCAGATAGTACATTGCGCCGCCGGACCATTCATTTTCGGCATTCTTGCGACGGAAATAAATACCCAGAATATTTTCGGAGTAGTTTGTCATCATTCCGAGAAAAGCGGCAACCCACATCCAGAATACGGCTCCGGGACCGCCGATGCATATAGCAGCTGATACTCCGGCGATATTACCTGTTCCTATGGTCGCAGCAAGTGCTGTACAAAGAGCCTGGAACTGTGAAACAGCTCCCATGTCCTTATTGTGTCTGGTATCCTTGTGAAAAACGGAACCGATGGTCTTGCCCCACCAGTGTTTAAGATGCGATATCTGGAAGCATCCGGTGATGATCGTACAGATAAGACCTGTTCCAAGAAGCAGTATGATGGCGAACCATCCCCACGCGAACCCGTTTACTACGTCATTTACTGCCGTAACTGATTCTAAAAATTTTTCCATAAACAATCTCCCCTGTCCTTGGGCGAAGCATCATTCGCCCGGTATTAGCTGTTTTTGACAACACAGAGATAATTCTATCACAACAATTTACATATAACAAGAAAGAGTGCGGTTTTACGCACTCTTTTTTGATGCTACGCCCCTTTTTTATGGCCGTAGAAGATCATATATCCGTAGTCATCTGAAAAGCTCTCTGATCATGCTTATTCTTCGGTGATGACCGCATTTTCCTTAAGGATGTCCATCGCCTTTGTGATGAGCAGATATTCTCTGTAGGATTCAAGGTCATTTTCCGTAAAGTCCTTTTTGTATTCTTCAACGGTAATGTCTGCGGCATTTTCGTCTATCATTCTCTGAATATCTTTGTCGATATCCTCATCCGTAACCTTTATACCCTCCTTTTCGGCTACTGCACCGAACACCAGGTAATTTGGAAGAAGATTGTCGTTAACAAAATTCTTAAGTTCTTCAGTGTAGTTATCCTGATTAACGCCATAATAATATGCAGCCACCATTCCGGGCTCTACTCCGGCATTTGCCGCGGTTTCATTTATCTCATTTAATACTGTATCGGTAAGCCTGAGGACAAATCCTGAGGGTGCACCGTTAATTGTCGCCTCAGCAAGGAGCTTGTCCGTTATAGCCTGTTCAATGCTGTTTTCGCGTGTAGAGGCGTTGGAATCCTCGATAGTCTTGCGTATATCAGCCTTGTACTCCTCGACAGTGCTAAGCCCGTTATCGAGAGATTTGACATACTCATCGGTAAGTTCGGGTATAACTGCTTCCTTGATGGAATTGAGGGTTACCGTAAAGACAACCTCAGCACCTGCCAGGTCCTCGTTAGCGTAGTTATCTGGAAAAGTAAGTGTCAGATCCTTGGTTTCTCCGACCTTCATGCCTACTACTCCATCCTCAAATCCGTCTATAAACACTCCGGACCCAAGATTAAGGTCGTACCCCTGGGCTGTTCCGCCGTCAAATGCAACCCCGTCCTTTTTACCTTCGTAGTCGATATTTGCAACGTCTCCGTTTTGAGCCACATCTCTGTCTGTTATATCCACATATGACTCATTGGCGGATAACAGGTAATCTATATAACTGTCAACGTCTTCGTCGGTAACCTCTGTCTTGGGTATGGTTATGTTCATGCCCTTATATTCTCCGAGCGTAACGTATTTTGAAGGATCGAAGTCCTTAAGGTACTTCATATCCTCTTCCTTCATGCCGCAGCCTGATAAAAGCAATGCCACAAATAGCATCATGCTCAGGCAAATAGATACCTTTTTCATAATAATACTCCTTCCTAACGGCAGACACGCCTTCGTGTTTGCCACAACCACAAGATTTTATCACATATATCGGGAAAAATAAAGAATCATGAAAACAGGACCCTCATTTGGATAACAGATCCTGCTGAGACATATATGAATTGTAATAACGCCTGTCTGATGATACGTCCTCTCCCAGCCAGTCCGGCTTTACAAAAGAATCCGCCTCCTCTATCGAAGAAAACTCAACTTCCGCAAGCACCAGCGGTGCAAATGGCGGTTCAAAGACATCAAGTTCAACTATGAGGCCCGATCCTTTCGCATGCGGGTCGGGATCTCCTGTTAATACCCGGCCGCCGGTATCTTCATTAAGCGGTATTATGTATCTTCGCTTGGTGATGATATTGCCGTCGGCTTTTTTGATGAGGTGTTCATAGGATTCTCTGGTCAGGGGCAGATTATACTCGACCCTCGAGATATCATCCGTAGATCTGGACTTGTATGTCAGATAATACTCATCATTCTCCCTTCGCACCCTGACGGTCGGGGAAGTACTAAGATATCCCTGCTCGAGTTCCCTGTATGTGTAGTTATCAAGCTCCGGCATCCGCTTTACCAGGAACTTTCTTTCGATCTCCATGTTTTCCATGAACATAATTATACATCCGATCGCACCCAAGGTACAGAGCGGAAGAATATACATCTTGACAGTTTGTCCATGAGGATTTATCTTTAATGCAGTTAAGGCTAGGGGAGCGCAAGCTGAGAATGCCGACAAGGCTATACCCTCATCACCTGAACCGGGCAATACCGGCGTAGGGAAGCGTATTTACCGCATCCGCGGTTTGTTCCCCCCTGTTATCATTTCAGGAGGTTTTTTATGTCTAATTCATCTGTTTCCGGAGGCGCCAGACGCCTCGTAGAATCTTCGCTGATGCTGGCGTTGGGAATCGTTCTATCAATGATCAAGTTCATCGATCTTCCTTTCGGAGGATCCATCACCGTAGCCAGCATGTTACCCGTCATCATTATCGCATACCGTTACGGCATACGCTGGGGAATGCTGACAGGATTCGTATTCGGCGTTTTCCAGATGCTGCTGGGGCTTAACAACCTGACATATGTTACTACATGGCAGTCCGTAATCGCCGTTGCGCTGCTTGATTATCTGGTCGCGTTTTTAGTCCTCGGGCTGGGCGGTATATTAAGGAAAGGTCACTCCCAGTCGGCCGGGCTTTCTGCGGGAGCCGCTGTTTCATGTGTTTTGAGATTCATTTGTCATGTTATCTCCGGGGCAACGGTCTGGGCCGGACTGTCTATCCCTACCAATGCCGCCGTTATCTATTCGATAGGATACAACGCGACCTACATGGTTCCGGAAACGCTGATCACAGTAATGCTGGCCTTTTACATAGGATCGATCCTTGATTTCAGGAGCGATATGATATCTCCCATCAGAGGGGCCAGTACACACAAGATATCACCGCTTCGGATCATAGGCGGGTTGATGATAGCCGGAGCGCTGGTATTCGATGTAAGGATGATATTTGTACATCTGCAGAATGAGGACGGAGTATTTGATTTTGCCGGTCTTCCCAATGTTAACTGGATGAGTGTTGTTGTGGTTACCATTGTCGCAGTTATGCTCGGTACCGTCATGCTGATAATAGACAGTTTACAAAATGTCCAAAAGGATACGGATAATGGCTGATAAAATATGCCTAATAATCTCCGGAGGCGAATACAACCCTCTGCCAAAGGGCCTTCGTTATGATCATGTTATCGCATGTGATAAGGGGATCATTTACTCGGAGAAAATGAATATAGTGCCCGATGTGATCATAGGGGATTTCGATTCTACAGATGAATCCGTCGTTTCGGATTATATTTTGACGCACTCATTTGATCAAAACCGTGTTTTAAAGTTCCCCTCTCACAAGGATGACAGCGATACCATGCTGGCTATAAGGGAAGCTCTTAAAAAAGGATATTCTCACTTAGAGATCGTCTGTGCTCTGGGCGGAAGACTCGATCATACGCTAGCCAACATTCAGAGCATGGCATATGCCGCGGAACAAGGTGCAAGCCTTTGCAGGATAAGTGGCAAACGCGACATTCTGACGGTGATAAAGGATTCATCTTTGATCCTTGAGAAAAAAGAAGGTTATTCCCTTTCTGTCTTTTCTCTGTCCGACCGATGTTTAAATGTGAATATCCGCGGCTCTGCGTACGATGCCGAGGGGATAACCCTGACCGGCACCTTCCCTCTTGGCCTCAGCAACGAATATGTATCTGACAGGGTCAGCGTATCCGTGGAAACGGGCATTTTGCTCATCGTCGAATCCTCATATTTATAACTTGACAAGAAAACGTTTTCCTTATACACTCAAAATATGTCACCCAAAACAGACACTGTAGTGTTTGTTTTTTGTACCTCATCATATAAATGGGAGAAAACTATGGATAGAGCCTGTGGTGTATTAATGCCGGTATTTTCATTGCCGGGAAAATACGGAATCGGATGCTTCGGCAAAGAAGCATATAAATTTGTTGACTTTTTGAATAAAGCCGGTCAGACATACTGGCAGATACTGCCGCTCGGCCCAACCAGCTACGGGGATTCGCCCTATCAGTCATTTTCTACGTTTGCCGGAAATCCGTATTTTATCGACCTTGATGATCTGGTCAAAAAAGGCTGGATAACCGCTAAGGATATCTCCTCTCATGACTGGGGCGACAACATAAAAAAGAACGGCAATCCCGAATACGTCGATTACGCTAAAATATACAATTCCCGCTTTAAGGTCCTAAAAAAAGCCTTTGCTAACAGCGGTATTGAAAATGATCCCGGATTTACAAGATTTGTTTCAAAAAACAAAAAATGGCTCGTAAACTATGCAACATACATGGCCATAAAGGACGCAAACGGATCTGTCAGTTATCTTAACTGGCCTGAAGATATCAGGCTAAGGAATAAGACCGCACTCGATAAATGGTCGAAAAAATGTGCCGGGGACATAGTTTTCTATGAGTTTATCCAATACCTTTTTTACACCCAGTGGAAGGATCTTAAAAAATACGCCAACAGTAAGGGGATAAAGATCATAGGTGACATTCCTATCTATGTGGCATTAGACAGTGCCGATACATGGGCTGATCCTAAGCTGTTCCAGTTGGATAGTTCGGGATATCCCACAGCCGTAGCAGGATGTCCGCCTGACTGTTTTACCGAAGACGGACAGCTCTGGGGCAATCCTCTGTATGATTGGGATTACCACAAAAAGACAGGCTATGAATGGTGGATCAGACGCTTTAAGATGTGCTTTGATCTCTATGACGTAGTACGTATAGATCATTTCAGAGGATTCCAGGATTACTACAGCATCCCCTACGGTGATAAGAATGCCAGAGGCGGAAAGTGGGTCAAGGGCCCGGGTTGGGACCTTTTCAGTGTAGTCAGGGAGAATTTCAAGGACAAACCCGTTATCGCTGAGGATCTTGGATTCATCACTCCTTCGGTCAGACGCCTTATCAAAAAATGCGGATATCCCAACATGAAGATCATGATGTTCGGATTTGAAGCAGATGAGATATCTGAGCACGCTCCCTTTACCTATGATCATAACTGCGTGGTATATACAGGAACTCACGATAATGATACGATCACAGCCTGGTTTAAGAAATACCTTAAACCCGCCCAGCGTGACTATATCCGCAAGTACATGAACTTCAAGGGAAATAACGATATAGCCTGGAACTATATCCGAACGGGAATGGCTTCGGCTGCTGATACCGCCATTTTTCCCATTCAGGATTATCTGGGACTCGGCAACGAAGCCAAGATTAATACCCCTTCTACTCTGGGTATCAATTGGAAGTGGAGGCTGCTGCCCGGAATGCTGACAGATGAGCTGGCATCAAAAATGCGTGAGGCGGCTGCTGTATACCACCGGTTACCCGTTAAGAAAACCGTAAAGAAAAAATAATATTCTATAATCACAGAAAAACTCCGGATCTTCAAAATCCGGAGTTTTTCTTAATTCAAACACAGCACGTTTCATCCCTGCATGATGGTGTGGGATTTGTTTCTTTAAAAAGGATTATCTTGCAAATGTCTCGTAATATTCTTCCAGTACTGCTTCTATAGCTGATATGATCTTCTTCATGGTGTTACCTCCTTATGTGATTAGTTCCTCCGATATCCCCTGATACCGGGCTGTTTCCCTCTTTCTGATCTAATCGTAGCACCTTGACTCGTTAGTGCAAAATACATATAATAAGATATCGGCAATACCTTTAGAGTATGGTGTAACTATTGATCTTCGGAGAAATGAAATGGAATTAAGACATATCAGATATTTCCTGACGGTAGCGGAAGAAGGAAGCCTCACGCGGGCTGCTGATAAGCTGTTGATAGCCCAACCGCCCTTAAGCCGGCAGATAAGGGATCTTGAAGAAGAACTGGGTACTGCATTATTCATAAGGAAGAACAACGGTGTCTCCCTGACCGAGGCAGGTGTCCGGTTCAGGCAGTATGCTCTGCAGATACTGGCATTGTCCGAGCGGTCGGTTGAGGATATCAAAGACATGAGCGGAGGATTAAAGGGAATCCTCTATCTGGCCGCTGTTGAAGGCAGTGCACCGAAGATAATCTCCAAATGGATATCCGATTTTTCATCCCGATATCCCGATGTCGAATATAATCTTTGGAACGGTAACACTGATGACGTTGTTCAAAGGGTCCGCAACGGGCTGTGTGAGATAGCCGTTATTACGGCCCCGTATGATCAGGAAGAGCTGGTCGGAATAGATGTATACAGGGAGCCTTGGGTTGCCATGATCCCGGCGGATCATCCCCTGGCCGCCAGAAAAGGTCAGAACATAGACCTCAGAGAACTGGAGGGCCATGATCTGCTCATCCCGTCAAGGGCCTCAAGACTAAAGGAGATCGAGGACTGGTTTGCACCGCTAGGTATAGAACCCAAGGTCAAATGCCGCCTTGCTCACATGCAAAATGCCATCGAACTGACACGGCACGGTCTGGGAATCTCAATCTTTCCCGCTGCTGTTGCCGACTATATCAGCGATGGCATAGTTATCAAAAAGATCACTCACCCCAGCGTCAGTGCCACTTATGTCTGTGTGCGCAGCAAGGAGCACAAATTATCCAAACTCGCCGGAGAATTCTGGGACAGCATAGTAAAGATCTGAAGTTTGTATTATCCGAACCTACTCCAGCAGGTAGCCATCCAGGCTCAGAGAATAAACATCATCTGTTATTTTATCGTAAGATAAAGATGCTCCGGTTATTACAAAGCATCGTCCGGATTGCTCATATATCAGCGGTTCCTCGCCATATTTATATTCGTTCCCGGCATATTCGTCACTTTTAAGCAGTTTTACCAGTTTAACCGCATTGAATGTCACATTATCCTCATTGGATACCGTATACGAGTTTCCCAGCTCCCTGACTTGCAGTTCGATATTTTCAAGGTCTACGTTTTCCTCATTATCTGCTCTGTACATTGATATTCCGACAGTATAAAAGCTGTCATATCCGGAAACGTCCAGCTTCGCCGAATGGCACCTGTAGTCAACATATTCACTCACGCCATGGTAGTTTCCGTCCGTCTTGACTCCTAGATCCTTTATGATCTCCAGCTCATCAGCTGAATAGTTCTTTTCAAGATAAACCTTGCCTTTATCATTGCGTCTGAGATAGTCATATGCTGCCAGCAGCCTTTTTACCTGTTTCTGACTGAGATCGTCCTCATCCCATTTGATCAGCTTTTCAAAGGTGCGGGTCTGCGCGAACCTTGGAACGGCATATACATTCGTTCCCGGCACCAGCGTCAGGATAAAGCATATCACCGCCAGAACTACAAACAGGTTCTTTAAGCTCTCCTTTTTGACGGCGTACCAGATAATGTACATTGCTTCTATACATATGAAAACGATGCCCAGATATCTGGAATCCGTAAGACCGTATTGGTTGATCCTTACTATGATCGTATATGACTGAAGGATCAGCAGGGGAGCGAAAATATACGGAAGGATCCGGGATATCCGGCCGATAAATCCCTCCTCTTTATAGCAGTTAAGATATGCAAGCGGTATGGAAAAACAAAACAGAGCTGTGAGTATCCCGTATACGCTGTTTGACGGAAATTTTGAAAGGACCGTTATCTTGAATATGTATAGATACACTATAACGTAAGCTGCCAGGGACATTCCATAAAGAACATACCTGAACAGAATATCTACAAACCTTGGAACCTCCTTTTCGCTGTTTGAGACTACGTAGATGACCGCACTGCCATAGTAAAGGCCTGATATGATCGCAAACATGGGCAGGAAGATATCCTCAAAATCCCCGAATAACAGCTCTGTAAACACGAATGTCAGAGTAAGGGCTCCTATAGTAACAACGCAATATATGACCGAAACCAGAAATCCGCCTGAGAGCACGCCCAAAAGATACTCTGCCAGAGAAAAATCATTCTCAAGCTTCCTGTAACAGAAAAACACTGCAAGCAATGAAATAACGGAAAAATACCCGACGGTAAAAAGGATCAGCCTGTCATCTCCCAGTTCCCGGGCCATCGCTTTAAACTCATCCCGTAAAAGGAGCGTACCTGATATCAGCGCTGAATGAAAAAAGGTGACAAGGGCTGATGCGGATACGATCACAGTCTTTAAGATGATCCTCTCCTTTCCAAGTATGCTCTCCATCAGAAAAACCGCAAAAAGGAGCATAAAAAGCCACAAGCTCAGATGTCCGAACAGTCTCTCAAGATCATCCCTGACACTCCCTGAACTCCAAATATGACGAAACAGCCCTTCACAAAAAGAAAGCAGTGTCAGAGCGATCGTATCAAGGATCAGTATCGTAAATGTCACCGGATGTGAATGACTGAGCGCCCCGGCATATCCGAATGACTGTTTGATCTTCTGAATATATTTGTTCATAGCTTCTACCTCTTTACGATTTCCTACTATTACTTATTTATCACTTTTTCAGGGCTCGCACCCATGATCAGCTATTCAAGGATAACGCTTTGCTCCAGGCAGAACGAATAAAGGATCTTTTCCCTGACGGGCTTGCCAATAACGCGTTCCAAAGCTTCCGCATAATAATCAAGCTGAATCCTGTATCGTTTACTTAGCTCCTCCGGGGTTTTGATAACATCTGTTTTGTAATCAAGGAGGATTATGCCCCCGTCCTCTTCAAAAAAGACATCTATAATTCCCTGCAAAAGTACTGTCTCCGTATCCGGCCATCCTTCTTTGACCCTGTCGGCACTGATCCCGAGCATGAAGGGCTGCTCTCTACGAAGTGTCCTGTTTTCCTGGGCTTTGGCCATTCTCTTTCCTATATCGGATTCCGTGAAATGACGTATTTTGTCTGTGTTCACAGCCTCCGCCCAGTCATTTGAAATAAGCCCGTTATTTATAAATTTATTAATCTGTGATTTAATATCAGTGTCCGTAAAATCCAGAAGTTCCATGATCTTATGATAAGCGGATCCCCTGTCTGTGCCGGACATCCGGCTGCCGGTTGCTTCCTTTCGATCATTTTGTTCGGAATTTAGTGTTGATCCAGAGTGAGTACGAGCTGCACTAAGGTCTGAGAGATCATCCCCCGGCGTAAACAGTTCCCGGGTAAATTCAGAATCAAGATAAGCCTTTTTAAGCTCCGATACGCTCGTTTTAACGATAAGGTCCGATAATTCAGGATGGGGATATACCCTGGCAAACCTGTCTTTAAGTCTCTCATGCAGTTTTCCTGTATGTCCGACAGCTGCTATCTGCTTGCGCAGTTCTCCGCACAGTTCAAGCCTCGATAAGGCCTCTGTCCTCTGTGTGGCTCTGATATCCTCATCATCCACAAATACGGCATCCTTCAGCATAGGATACAGCATATCATAATATGACATCGCATCAAACAGTGACATAGGTCCTTCAAGATATTTCTCGTGTTTATCACGATCTACTGTTCCGGTTATTATGAGCTTTTCCCTGGCGCGTGTCATGGCGACATAAAGCACCCTCAGTTCCTCGCCGGTCATATCGTTTCGCATCTTAAGTGCTGCAACCTTTTTGCGTAGGGTATCGGTCTTGATCCTTCTTTGAGTATCGATGAAGGCAGCCCCTGCACCGTTATCTATATCTATGAGCAGATCGCCTCTTAAATCCTGCTGGTTAAACTGTTTGTGTATTCCTGACAGAAAACATACGGGAAACTCCAGGCCCTTGCTCTTATGAATGGTCATTATCCTGACTACATCGGCGTTTTCATCCAGAACATCTGCCTCTCCGGTATCAGTTTCGGTATCCTTTATCTTGCTTATATACCGCACAAAGTTAAACAGTCCCTTGTAGGATGAGCTCTCATAATCAGCTGCCCGCTCTATCAGCATATGGATATTGGCTTTTCGCTGCAGTCCGGCAGCCATGGCACCCACATGCTCCATATATCCCGTATCAAATACCAGTTCTGATATCAGTTCATGTATGGGGGTGTATACTGCGAGTTTTCTGAATCTGTCGATAAGATCAAGGAATCTTCCTGTCTTTGGATAGTCGTTCCTTAATGACAATGCCTGCCTGTACAGATCAGGGCCGTTTCCTTTGGTCCTGATAACCGCGACATCCTCATCAGATAATCCGCCGAAGAATGATGTCATTGCACCGAACAAAGCCGTCTCCTGAAGCGGATTGTCTATGACCTTAAGCATATGGATGATATCCTGTATCTCCCTGGCCTCAAAAAAGCCTGTCTTAAGGCTCATATGACACGGAATGCCTTCCTCTGAAAAGACTTTGTTAATCGCAGCTGCCACATCCGTCATGGATCTTAGTAATATAACGATATCCCCATACTTAAGCGGGCGCATTTTACCGGTCTCTTTGTCCTCGGTGACCAGAAAGCTGCTCTTAAGCTCCCTGATCTTTGAAGCTATCATTCTGGCTTCGGATAACCCGTCCGTGTCCGTATTCTTATTAGATAACAGTATCTGTGTTTCATATCCGGAAGGGGTTTTATCACCTGTGTCTGATGATTCACCGGGATAGTCTCCATGATAATTAAGAACAGCCGTTTCATCATATTCGACATTTCCGATTTCCTCGTGCATGATTTGACCGAATAAGTCATTTACCGTATTTATAACGGTTTTTCTGCTCCGGAAATTACTGTGAAGATCTATACGGACATGTGAGCCGGTTTTTTGACTTTGTGGGTCATAGATTTCATAACTTTTGTATTTTTCAATAAATAACTCAGGTGATGCTAAACGGAATTTATATATCGACTGCTTTATATCACCGACCATAAAACGGTTATATCTGCCGTCTTCATCACCCGCTACAGCCGATATGATCAGTTCCTGAACACGGTTACAGTCCTGATACTCATCCATAAGGATCTCGTCAAAAGCATTACGGTACATTCCGGCAACCTCGGTGACTTTCCATTTGCCCGTATCATCCGTTAGAGGATAGCCCTTTTCATCAACCTCATACAGAATATTAAGAGCATAATGCTCCATATCCGAAAAGCTGATGATCCCTCTGTCAGTCTTAGCCGCAGTATAATCCCTCAGGAATTCCCTGCTAAGGGCAGCCAGCGCACTTAAATACGGGCGTATCTGCTCGTTTTGCCTCTGTTCAGTCTCCGGTTCGGTCTCATAATAGCGTTTTATAGAGCTGACCTTCGTTCCAAAGACTATATCCTTGTATCCGTTTCTTAGTTCTTTGACACGTTCCTTAAGTTCATCGGAAACATCATCGCCCGCTTTACCGGACAGCCTGCTTAGCCCCGGATTATTGAGGAAAAATGAATGGATATCCTCATATGTACTTAGGTTATTAAGGCTCTCTATAAGGGATATGTCATCCCTTAAATTCTGTTCATATCCGTAAGGGCCCATAGGAGACAGAGCAATATCCAGAGCTTTGCGAGCCATGTTGAGCGCATCTTTGATCCTGTAACCGGTATGATCAAGAAGATAACCCATATATCTTTCAGCCGGTGAGTCCAATTCATCCAGCCACTGCTGCGGCCACGGATACCCGTCGGATGTTTCAGAAAGCTTTAATACCAGTTCACGTAGCCTTTTATCATCTGCCGAATTACAAAAATACTTAACACAATCTGTGAACGAGCTGTTTTCCTCTTCATACAGTCGCTCAAAAAGGGCATCCATGACATCCTCTTTAAGCATTTTAAGTTCTGTCTCATCTCCGACAGAGAAGGAAGGATCCAGTCCGATCCTGTCGAAATTGTTCCTGATGATATTCAAGCAAAAGCTGTGAATAGTCGATATCTGGGCCTTATAAAGCAATGATGACTGCTGCTGAAGATGATCGTTATCCGGATCAGCTTTAAGCTTATCTTTGATGGCATCCCCGATCCTCTGACGCATCTGGGCGGCAGCTGCCTCCGTAAAAGTTACGACCAGCAGCCTGTCCACTGACAGCCGTTCATTATCATCCAGGATCCGCCTGATTATGCGCTCGACCAAAACAGCCGTCTTGCCCGAGCCGGCTGCGGCACTGACCAGTACGTCCGAATTTCGAACATCTATCACATTCTGTTGTTCATCGGTAAATTTCATTTCCGGCATTCTTCGTCCATCCTGGCAAAAACATCTTCATCAGACAGCTTATCGAGTTTTTTGTGCGTGTATCCCGCGCATTTCTCGTCATATGTACAGATATCCCTGTAGGAACAATATCTGCACGCATCCTTATCTCCCATTATGGCAGGCAGGATCTCTTTATTGCCCTCGATTATCATCCCGGCAAACCGCGATGTCAGCATGTCCGTGTATTTAGATAACGTTTGATATTTATCTTCTGATATAACTTTTGAGTTTTTTGTCAGCTCTCCGCTTTTCGTAACGGAAACCGGGATTATCCCGGATGTAACTCCGTTCGCATCCTCGCTCACCGCCGAATCCAGATATTTTATTACCTTTCTGTCATCAATTACCAGTCCGCTGGGCTTTAAACTCTTATCTATCTCTTCCTCGATCTCATTATCAGATGTATCAGCAGCGATCCCGGTCAGTATGGGGTCATCTATGTGATAGTAGAACATGGCAGCCATTCTGGGAATGCAGTCCGGATGCCTTACAGCCATCTGCTTGATGGCCTCCATCATATATACAGGCTGCTGAAGCTGCAGTCCGTAAAACAGCGAATCAAGTTCGATATCCTTGCTCCCGGACTTGTAATCTATGATCTTAATATACAGCGATCCATCCTTTTCGCATATATCGATCCGGTCAATACGACCCTTGATCCGCATCTCCTTGTCTTTGTCAAGACGTATATTGCGGCTGAAGTCTGTTTCAAACCCCTCGGGGATGAATTCGCCTCCTTGCAACTGTCTTTTAAGAACATTGACCGTTCTGGTCATTATTTCTTCTATTCTTTGTACGGTCCATCTGTTTGAATAAGTACTGTAGAGGATAGTTGATCCGTATCGTGTACATACGTCACGTACGGAATCGGACAGTATTCTCTCAGATACATCTTTGGGGCAGTCTGTCCAGGAATACCCCTCTTTGCCGAGATTCTGCGCATATTCACTGAGTATTTCGTGATATACAGTTCCCAGATCCTTTCGCTCGAACGTAAACTCCTGTCTCTCCTTAAGACGCAGTCCGTACCTGAGGAAATGGGCGTACTGGCACATCGCAAACTGTTCCAGTCTGCTGACTGAATTGGTCAATAGCTTTCCATAAAGATCTTCTGCGATCTGCGCCGTCAGCGGGTGATGCTTGTATTCAAAAAAAGCAGTATTTTCCAGGCTTTCAGCTATTTGGGAACACGTGTTATCATCCTTGAGCACAGCTCCGAGCGTTGCCATTTCTTCACGGGTTATGATCTCCAGATCATTGTCAGCATATTCTCTAAGCGCATCCGCATACAGTATCATGGCATCCTTCATTCCCGTAAGTGACCCGAATTCATCGGTTTCCCTGTCAGGTCTTTGAAGTTCCAGATTTGGGAAGATGTCTCTGATCTGCGAGATCAGATAAGACTCTTTTATTGATTTGCCGTCATTGCCTGCCCGGCTGTATGAAATAACGAGCTTTGATGTTGGCTTGGACATTATCATATACAGATACAGCCGTTGTGTATATATCTGCTCGCTGGGCGTCGGAGCCAGCTCTATCTTCTGTTCCTTAAGAAATTCCCTGTCAATATCGGATATAATACCGCCCTTTGTATTGGCCATGGGAATATTCCCGTCATTAACACCCATCAGGAACAGAACCTTGATGTTTGATATTCTGCTTCGGGTTATATCCCCTACCGTCACACGATCCACGCCTCCCGGGATCCTTCCTATATCTATCTCCTCGATTCCCGACTCCAGGATCCTGATGAACTCATCCAATGATATCATCTGTTCTCCTATCAGAGATTTGATTTGACCGATCAGGTCAATGATAAGTCCATATATCTGACGGTATTCAGAGGCTTTTTCAATCTGTCCTGTCATTTCAAATTCCGTCTTCATCTTTTCCAGCTTATCTTCCACTGAATATGTATCAACGATCTTAAGCAGGCAGTCGGTGATATCAGACGCTGTTATATTCTTCTCAAGCAGAGGATTCAGCCCCGTCATGAGATTCGAACGTACGCTGTTAATGCGCTTAAGCAGCGACAGATCATCCTCTGTCATATCATCCGCGCTGATCCTTTCAGCACTGGGTGAAGCGGTAAACACTCTGGAATATGCGCTCTTTCCTTTGATACCGTGAGCCAGGATGTAATTGTCAAATTCATCTATGTCTTCAACAGCCTCATCCATCATGCCGCTCTTAATAAAATGCATCACGCTTCTGTATGAAAAGTTCTCCCTGACAACCAGCAGAGAACTTAACAGGAATTCAACAAAAGGATTCATTTTTAGTGAGCTGTTCCTGTCTATAAAGAACGGAATATCATAAATCTCTCCGGCATTGTTAAATCCGTCAGCATACGAATCAAGATCCGCACATACCACAGCTACATCTCTGTAGCACAGGCCCCGGCTAAGAACGAGTTCTTTGATCCTGATGCAGACATTCTTGATCTCGGATCGTATATTGTCACACTCACATATGCTGATACTATCCGGAATTCCCGGATACGGTTCATAATCATATCTGAAGATATTCTTCTGAAGATGAGCCATCTCGGGATTGTCCTGAAACCTGAATACTCTGTCACATTTAACGTCCTCGAGCTGGACTATATTCTTTTCCTCAGAAAGCTTCTGTATATCACGAATGGTTTTCTTACTCAGATAGAACAGTTCATGGTCTGAGGGAGTAGTATACGGCCCGGATTTAATATCGATAGTTATTGTAATAATAACCTTTGAAGTCAATTCCAGCAAACGCTGTATCAGTCTGTATTGTACGGGTGTAAATCCCGTGAAACCATCAAGTATGATAACGGCGTTTTTTACAATATCAGAGTCGTCGACCGCCTCGGTCAACAGCGTCATTGTTTCTTCCGTGGTAATAAAATCACTGCTGATATGTTCATTAAATGCCGAATAGATGGTTTTGATGTCATTCAGCTTTGAAATGATCAGACCATGACCTTTGGATGCTTCCACGATCCTGTCTATACCCTCAGGAGGGATATCATATTGTTTAAATTCTGAAATGATCGATTTGATCTCATGAATAAAGCCGGTCTTATCCAGATTGCCACCCAGAAAAGGCATCTTATCCCTGACAGAAGATGCGACCGCTCTCAGGATCAGGCTCTTGCCGGTATCATCGAGGACACTTCGTCCGTTCATGTAGCCGGTCTCCTCAAAAACTCTGTGTGCCAGACGCTGAAAACTCAGAACCTCCACATTCATGATGCCTCCGCATGGAGAATTCCTGACCAGTTCTATCTGCGAAGACATGGTGTACTGATCCGGAACGATGAACAGATAATTCCTCTCCGGTTCATTTAGTGCCCATTTATTAACTTCCTCATAGAGTCTCGTGCTCTTTCCCGAGCCGGATTCTCCCATGTAAAACTGAAGGCTCATCCTCTATATCCTCGAAGTTGCGTTCCTAAGGTACTCCCGTTCCTCATCATCCAGATACGGTGATATGGTCTTATATACCCTTTCATGGTATCTGTTAAGCAGTTCGATATCATCAGCGCTCATAACGGATCTGTCTATTGCCTTAAGGTCAACAGGAACCAGCGTCAGCGGATCAAAAGTCAAAAACTGTCCGTATTCCGTGGTCTGATCCTCCGTGCATAATATGAGATTCTCGATCCTGATCCCGTATTGCCCCGCTGCATACACCCCGGGTTCATCCGATGTAACCATGCCGGGAACAAAAACAGCATCATCCTCAGGGTCAGAAAACCTGAAGCTGATCCGGTTGGGACCTTCATGAACATTGAGCAGATAACCTACGCCATGACCGGTTCCGTGGTCGAAATCCAGTCCTTCATTCCATAACGATTGTCTGGCTATAGCGTCAAGTGTACTGCCTCTCGTTCCTTTTTTGAATCTGCAATTCATCAGTCTGAGCATCGAAATCGCCACTAATGTATAATCGTGTTTAAACTTTTTGATCCAACCGGGAACGTTGGCATTCGATCCGGCATCTCTTTGCTCGATATCGTTCTTTGCTGTGTCATTCTTCGCTGTGTGGTTCTTTGCTGTATCGTTCTGCAGGGCGGTATTTCCTCCGAGCAGATATGTCCGTGTGATATCCGTCGTACCCTCAAGATAATGACCTCCGGAATCAACGAGCAGTATTCCCGGCGCAGCTACAGCTGCATTGCTGTCAGTATCAGCACTGTAATGGACTATCGCCGCATTTGAATTGTATGCACATATGGTCTCAAAGCTGTCTGATATATACGAAGGAGCCTTGGCCCTGAGTTCAGTCAGGTGCTCTGCTATTGACAGCTCCGTAAGTTCATCTTTGCGAGCAACGCTTTCCGACAGCCACTTTTCAAATCGGATCATGGCAACAGCGTCTTTAATATGAGCTTTGCGGAAATTTTCGGCCTCTGTCCGGTTCTTAACGGCCTTCATCAAACCTGACGGATTATGAGCATTTATCACCTTACAGCCCCTGCCGGAAATCTCGGTATATATCCGGTAGCTGATCTTCTTTTTATCCAATAATACATTGCATTCAGTCCCAATATAGGTACTTTGGCCGATGTCATTATAAAAATCCTGGTATGGTCTGAGACAGACTCCATTACTGTCCAGATATCGAATGATGTCCGGATCATCGATATTGGCATAAAGATATACCTCATCCTTAAAGATCACCAGGTAAGAATAAAACAAAGGGCAATACTCAATATCGTTTCCTCTCAGATTTAAAATCCACGCTATGTCATCCAAGGCGGATACGATATGCACATCCGCACCTTTTTCTGACATTTTCCCGCGTATATCCGACAATTTGTCTGCGGTCGAGCGTCCGGAGTAATTCTTATCAAGAATAAAGACGGGTCTGAACTTAAGCTTTGGTCTTTCAGGCCAGATATCCCTGATGTCAAGTGCCGTTACGGAACCCGGATGATCTTCCGCCAGTTCGAGTCCTTTTTCCGCTGTAAAAAGCTCCGCATCAAAAAAAAGGATCCTACCCTCCGGGCAGACCTCTTTTAAATAATCCCTGAGTTTGGGGACGCCGTCCGTTCCCTGCTTTTTAAGCTCTATGCCACTGCCTTTAAGTTCCAGATCGGCCTGAATAAAATAACGCCCGTCAGTATACAGAGAAGCAAAACTATCTCCGACGATCAGCGTTCCGGCAGACCCCGTAAAGCCGCTTAAATATTCCCTCAGTTTAAAGTACGGAGCTACATATTCACTGTTATGACGATCAGAGGTAGGGATCAAAGCGACATCGATCCCTACCTCTTTCATCTTGTTTCTTAATTTTGCTATTGCAGATAATCTGTCCATTATCGATCACTCAACCACAGCTGTTTTATCTGTCCGATATTGATCACTCAACCACAGCTGTTACTTCCACCTCACACAGAACGTTCTTGGGCAGAGTCTTGACCGCAACACAGCTTCTGGCCGGCTTGCCTGTGAAGTACTGCTCGTAAACCGCATTAAATGCAGCAAAGTCATTCATGTCTGCCAGGAAACATGTTGTTTTAACTACCTTGTCAAAGGAGCTGCCTGCAGCTTTTAATATCTCACCCACATTTTTGATCGCCTGATGTGCCTGATCGGTGATATCTCCTGCCATCAGTTCGCCCGTTTCGGGTATGATAGGTATCTGTCCGGAAGCAAACAGCATTCCGTTAGCAACTATTCCCTGAGAATAAGGCCCTATGGCTGCAGGAGCTTTATCCGTTGATATAACTTTCATATTTCCTCCAATCCCGGGCTTCCCGGCCCGATGCGCATGTTTTTCGGATGCTGTCGATCCGTTATTCATCAAATCCAACGGTCACATAGAATCCCCTGGAGTTTTTGATTATGCTGATCACTGTTCCTTCGCTACATTTCAGTCTTTCATTGAACGGAATGTTAGGAGACATCGCAAGTGAGGGATCTATCGTATAGTAGCAACAACCGGGGAGTTCCCCTTCGGTTACCGTGACCCGGTCACCCTCACAAAGCAGTCCCTCCCTTTCCATTTTGAATTCCATCTCTCTCATTTGATAACTTCCGTTTCTTAAATCAGAATTTAATCTTCTTTGTCTTTTATAAAGAAAAACTGCATTATTACCGGATCATGATCCGAGTATTTGTAGTTCCACTTGGCATTGGTATAATAGTTGACTCTGATATTGTCGGATACAATGAATCCGTCTATCGTCGTTGTATAGGTAGTATTTACATTATAGGGCTCGTTGGCATTTCTGCAGGAATCATGCTCAACAGACTCAGGCTGCGCATAATCGATAGCCATCGAAAATCCCTTGGGCAGTTCCTCTCTGGGGAATCTCTGCGCCCATGTATATTCATTGGGTTCCACTTCATCTCTGAGACAATGGTTAAAATCACCTCCGCAGATGACGTAATTACCCATTTTATACTCCATGGACATGTCATTAAAGAGCATCGACAGCTGGGCACTGCGTATCTCGGGATCATCCGCATACGCCGACATATGTACGTTAAACAGGCACAGACTCTTGCCGTTATCGAGCATTACCTTGGATACACTGTAGCACCTGTCATAATCAAAGAATTTGCTGAAATCTGTAGCTATAGGCAGACTGCGACGGACTGCACTTGCAATCCTTCCCGCAGAATAGGTAACGATCGCAGTTTCATTCGCACCCGATGGATTGATAAGGGGATACCACAGAAAAGCCGAATCATAGCATAATGCGCTATCATAATAATACCCTCTGAGGAATTTGTTAATGATCTCGACCTCATCGACATGATATGTTCTGGTTCCGTTAAGATCAACCTCCTGAAGCATGATAAAATCAGGATCCGACCTGTTGATAACACCTGCTATTTCACATACATTGGCTATCAGACCCTCCTTGGACCTGGCCCAGGATTCCGTTCCTCCGTCCATGAAGAAGCTGAAATCATCGGTGTATGCCCCGAATCCGATGTTATAGGTCAGTATATTATATGCCTTGTCAGTATCAAGGGCATTGACATCCTCCCTGAAATAGGAATATCCGCCGACGGCTACAGTATCGAGGAACTGATTATCGGGAATCCTCTTATAGCTTAAGAAAACATAGGCAAAATAGCCTGCGACGAGAATAACAAATACCAGGAGTGCGATCAGTATTCTTTTGAAGATCTTCTTTTTCTTCATATCCTATATCATACTCCGTGTTCCTTAAGATACTCAACTACAATCTCATTCGAAGCACCAAGCAGATGCAGATGATCACCTCTAAGGTCATCCCTTAAGAATCCATCTTCATCGCAGACTGCCTCGTTTATATTGATATAAAAGATCGTCTCATTGTCGGCCAGTGTAGCTATAGCGTTGTTTCGGCCCAGAATATTTGAATTGTTGAATATCTTGTCTGAGGTGCTCTTTTCCCTGTCTATGTTCATGATCGACATGATGATTATCTTAGCTTCGGGCTCGAGCTCATGCAGAGTATCCACAACATTGGCATAATCCTCGATAAAGTCTTCGGTCGTACCCGTTCCGAGTTCATTCACGCCCACCATGATATAGATCTTGCCGTAATCCTTTGCTGCCAGAGCCTTTTCAACAGTTCCTTTACCTTTAAAATCCGATGTGAAGACCTTTTTTATGGTCAGCGACGTTTCACACAGAAAATCAGCATGATCCTTAAGCTCCGTATAATCCCGAAGTCCCACCGTACGTGAATCCCCTATAAAGAGCGCATCATCAAAGAATTCTATACCGACCTTTTTAAACTCATATTCGGCTGCTCTTAGCACTCCCGTATCTCCGTATATATCCGCTGAGATATGGTTGATATATTCATCATAGGTGCTCTCCCTTAACGGTTCCAGCCTGCCCTGAGGGTATTTAGGTCCCGGTGTGGGACTCGGCGTAGCTGTTGGCGTTGGACTGGCTGAGGGTGAAGGATTCAGATCATCTGAATTGCCGACATTTATGTCTTCAACGTTAAGGACCTCATTCTCGATCTTTCCGGACTGATCCTTTGACTTCATGGCTTCTTCTTTTTCCCGAAGATCCTCAGCCTCTTTGGCTTCCTCTGATCTCTTTTGCGCATTAAAAATATCCCATGGGTATATCCCGTCGTTTATCGCAGTAAAGACCTTTGAAAAAACAGGTTCCTTTACAGGATCGAACTTCTGCATCGCATATATGTTGTTGTAGCCCGCTACTGCCAGCAGTTCAAGCAGGATTGCCGAAGAAATCAGGGCAATTATCAACGGTGTTTTTTTCATTTGATCATAGTTTCCTATAAATTCAGGTAATAAAGTGTTTTCCCAGCCCGCCGGGAGTTTAAAGCACCCTTCTTAAAAATGCAGGTACATAAAAGGATTACCCTTGGTCGACACACTAAAGTATACGGCTATCCAGAAAATCACTGTAAGCAAAGCAGTGACAACCGGGCTTTTTTTATGTTTATCATAGAGCACGGCAACTTTGGGGATACACAGCACTATGCAGATAAGGAACATCCACCAGTAATCTGCTATGTATTCAAAAATATCTGAGGTATTGACTACACCGGAGTCTCCAAAAAACGGAAACAGCCGTCCGAAAAACACTCCAAGGCGATTAAGGTCTCCGATCGCAAAGATGACCCAGCTAAGAACTATCACAAAAACAAGATATACTGAGCGAAGAACGGGTATCTGTTCCAGTTTTTTGCCGTAAAGGAGTTTTTCAAGAACGATGATGATACCAAGAACACCTCCCCAGATCAGGAAATTCCAGCCGTTTCCGTGCCATAATCCCGTGAGCAGCCATACCACCATCAGATTAAAGCACATCCTGAGCGAAGAACATCTGGAGCCTCCCATGGGAAAATACACATAGTCCCTGAAAAAGCTGCCAAGGGTCATGTGCCATCTGCGGTAGAATTCCGAAACGGTGCCGGATGCGTACGGATGGTCAAAGTTTCTGATAAAATCAAATCCAAGGGCCACCATTATACCGGAGGCCATGAGCGAATATCCCCAGAAATCAAAGTACAGCTCAAATGAATACGCGAATGCTCCGAGCCAAGCCAAAGGAGTGGAGATACTCTCATACCCGTACATGCCTATATCGTTCCAAAGTATCCCTATCCTGTCTGCCAGGACCACCTTCATGGCGAATCCGATTACAAAATATCTCAGCCCTTCTTCAATATTCTCCCACGAAAATGAATGCTCCTCGTCAAAGCAGCCCTCTTCAAATCTCATTATAGGTCCCTGAGATATCTGTGGGAAAAGAGAAAAATAAGCAGCGGTCTGAGCCAGGGTCGTACTCCTTGGAATCCTGTGTCTATAGACATCGACCTGAAAAGAGATCATCTTAAAGATGTAAAAACTAAGGCCCAGCGGCAAAAGGGTATTATCCTTAAATACAGCCATCCCTTTAAATAGGATAAGTACAGCCAGATTTATGGTAACGGCCGTTATCATATAGAATAACCTGGCTTTTCTTATATGATCTTCACCTTTGTGAGTCCTGACCCGAAAGGAAGCACTCTCAAAAGAGTAATTGACTACGATAAGGCCCAGCAGCAGGACCACAAAAATGCCCTCTCCCAAAGCATAGAAAACGATACTTCCCAATGTCAGTATATGATTTCTGTATTTGGCCGGGACCAGAAAGTACACGACCATGAAAACAGGCAAAAACCTGAAAAGAAAACCCGTGTCGGCAAAGCTAATCATATATTCCACCTTTTAGCTTTTGCATCCCTCTTTGGATCGCGTCCTTGGAATCCTTCCAGTCAGCGTCCTTATTTCTGTAATCAAACTTTTCAACGAGCCAGGCTATATCCTCCGACAATCTCTTCATGTTCTTATCCATCAGTTCGAACATACGTGGATAGAATTCCTCTCTCTCCTTGCTGCCAAGTGTTCTGTCGGCATACTCCAGCAGATCCGCAAAGTGTGACAGGCAAAATCCTTTGCCGTCAAATATCTTCTGTCTGAATTCCGCGTCGTTTCTGTACATATGGATGAACGTAGCCAGATATCGTTCATAGGTATCGGCATATCGTTTGCAGATATAGCAGGAGTTTTCCCTGTCCCTTATCCACTTTACGACACTGTTTGAGTCCTTGGACGATCCGAAAAATCCCTTTGAAGACGGTGGAGAGAACTTTTCAAATGCCTTGTGCATTCCGGCATTTATCTTCATGTAGTGGGTCTTCAATATCCATCCGTTTCCGAGGGTGTTGCCGTAATCAAACATCTTTCTTAAATGAGGCGCACAAAATCCCTCCTCATCGGTTTTTGCCCTGACATCCGCCTCCATATAAGAAGAGCCCGATCCCAGGACAAAGTCCAGCAGATCCTGCTCCACGTTTTTTTCAATATTGCAAAACGGACATTCCCCGCCTGCATTGACCGCATCATTCAGCGGTATGGTATATAAAACTTCCTTCATCTATCTGCCTATCGGTTAAAATTTCTCAACATGATTATGTGTTTTTTGATCTCGGTAAGATAATTCTCCGGACGTTCTTCATTGATCGAGAGAGCTTTACGCATTACGGCCTCGGAGGTATAGTCTATCATCTCATCCAGTCTGGATATATCGGTCCCCTCGGCTATAGCAGACGTATTGGCATAATCCAGATACTCTCTGATCTTTTTGGGTAGTATCTCCTTTTTGTCGAAAACCTCCTGCATAGCTTCAACAACATCTTCATTAAGCGTACTGTACATAAAGGCTACCATATAAGGATAACTCTTCATAACGCTGGCATATGACGATTTGATCTGGAGCTGGAGGCTGAAATAGTCATTGTCTGTTTTGTCGACCAGACTGGTCATTTCCAGGCTGATGAACCTGGCGCTGTAATCATAGATAAATGAATAAAGACCTATCTTATTGATAAAATAATGAAAGAGCAGGCCCTTGGATATCCCCGCTTCTTTTACTATATCGTCCGTGCTGGCATGTGCATATCCGTTTTTAGCGAATATCTTTAATGCAGCATTGATCATCCGGTCCTGTTTTTCTTTTTTAAGATCGAAAAATTTTTCGTTCATTGTTTCCCCCTCCCCGCATTGTTGACTTTGCGGGTCGAGATTAACGATATCATATTTTCTCTGCTCATTCAAGACGAACTGATGATCATATCAGTCAAAAAAAAACTCACGATTCAAAAATATTTGTATTGAAAAGTTGCGTTTTTATGTCTAATATGGTATTTAGGTGGTTAATGGAGGCAGCTGATGAGCGTAAACAGTGAACTGTTGAACTTAATAACTTCGACCAGTTTCTATCAGGACTACTTCACGGTTCACAGGCCGGCCAGAGTCCTGTATTATCTCAGCGATACGACCCAGGAAGATATTGACCGGTTCTATAACGGGATCATTCCCGCTTCGATCAACGACCATAAGGGTCAATATGGGTCATATGATTCTCCCGGACTGTATATCCTCAATAGCGGAAAACAGGTAATAGGACTGGAGCTTCGTCCAAACGATCCCGATGTTGACTATCCTGTCGGACTTAGTTCCATGCCGATAGCCGCCGGTGATCTTGTTAACTGCGATTACTGCTATGACTTTGTTCCGTGTGAAGAGGATCTCAGCCATATCTTCGAAGCATCCAGAAAATGGTTTGAGGAGTTCGAGAGAGGCAAGATCGAGAGTAAGGCTGCAGAATTCAGATATATCGTTTATTCAGAGAGTAAAAGGACCAGGATCCTGTTCCCTATATACGATAACTCCTATAAATTCGGTATTACAAAGTCATATCAGAATATGACCAAAGAGCAGCTGCTTCAGATGATAATAAAGGATCCTCTGATGAGCGCTTACAACTGGTCATATATGTTTGAAAAGCTCTCACACTATCTGGATGAAGGAGTCAATGATTATGCCTATGTCTATTTTGATATCAAGCGGTTCAAGATGCTCAAGGAGATCCACAACAGCGCCATTGCCATACAGCATCTGAATCGTATTGGCGATGCAATTGCCGAATGTGACTGGATCTATTACGGATGCAGATGCGATAACGATAATTTCACCCTGATGATAAAGGATATGCCCCATGATGTCATGGATGCAAAGCTGCGGGAATTCTTTGACAGTCTCTCCCGTCTCGAGGGCGATCCTTCATACAGAATATACTACAGATGCGGCGTTGTTGATATGAGAACGTCTCTCAACACCTGCATGGGCGTTACCGATTATGCCAAGATAGCTCACAAGAAATGTGACAAGGTTAATGAAACCGAGATCTGCTACTACACCGATGAAATGTGGGAAAAGGATCTGTGGGGCAAAAAGATCAGAAATTACCTGCCTCAGGCTATAGACAATAACGAATTCGTCATTCATCTCCAGCCCAAGTACGATATCGGTTCAGAGCGTATAATCGGGGCCGAGGCACTGGTTCGCTGGAACTATCAGAAAAAGGAATTCCTTTATCCGAATTCCTTCATATCTTATTTCGAAGTGGATAACTCGATCTCCGTTCTGGATGATCTGGTACTGCGTATGGTATGCAGTTACATGAGGGAGTGGAAGGACAAGGGTTACAAGCTGATGCCCATTTCTGTCAATCTATCCCAAAAGCAGGTAGAGCAGACCGATCTGGCCGATCATCTTCAGAGCATCGTAGATTCGTATGATATAGATCACAGCCTGATAGAATTCGAATTGACCGAGCGGATCGCCTATGAAAATCAGGAATATATGTTGAGTGTCCTTCATGATATCAAGAGCCGCGGTTTCCTTATATCAATGGATGATTTCGGAACAGGATTTTCTTCACTGAATCTCCTTGTTGATATGCCTTTGGATACTTTGAAGATAGACAAGACCTTTGTTGACCATCTGGCAGATGACTCCGTTGACGAAAAGAATCTGGTTGTTATCCGTCATATCATACATATGGCCAGAGATCTTAATGTTTCAAGCCTTGCCGAAGGTGCCGAGCAGCGTATCCAGATAGATCTTCTCAAGCGTCTGGGGTGTGATTCGGTTCAGGGTTATTACTTTTCAAAGCCTGTCCCTGTTGAAGAATTTGAAAGGTTAATATTCAATTGATCGTTTGCTTTCATGACGCCGGAGCTCATGATGAAAATATCCGATAAACGTAAAAGGATCAGGCCGGATGGCCTGATCTTTTTAATATCAAAAATCTATGTCTATTCTTCTGTTTCCTTTTTGACAGCATCAACCGCGTCTTCTACAGCACCCTTTGCAGCTTCAACTGCATCTTCAACATGCTCCTTTAATTCCTCCGCTATATCTGCAGGCTCATCATTAAAGAATTCCTCAACCTTGGCAACTGAATCCGAAATGGTTTCCTTGGCTTTCTTGACTGCGTTCTTAGCCAGATCCTCTGCCTTAGCCTTATCGAATGTGAGGTTAACGTATGAACGAGCCTTGGTAGGCTCTCCGTCCAGATCCTCGTTAAACTCATCAGTATCGTCATCATCATAAACCGGAGTCAGTACCTCTTCCTTGCGAAGATAATAATATGCTCCGTATGCTGCTGCTCCTGCTGCAGCAGAAAATAACAAGAATTTTCCGAATTTACCCATAATTACCTCCATTTCATATCCACCGAAACCATATCCTGCGGATCCTTTAAACTAATCTTATATCATTTGCCGTAAAAGATAAAGTTAAGATTTTATTAAAAAAGGATTAAGAGATCAACCCTTTTGTTTCTTCATAATGGTAAGCAGTTCTTCCTTGATCTCGCGGGCTTTTTCCTTGATCCTGGGAGATGATGAGGGCGAAGTTAAAATACCTGCTATCAGCTTAGACGAAACATCGATCTGTCCGCGCTCAAGAGCCATTACGGCCAGCAGATAATCCACCGTCTTTTCATCCATGCCTGCCATAGGATAGCCCTCGGACTGTCTGGCCTGCACGAATCCGTCGTAAGCGTTGTCAAGAAACTCCTTCTCTTTTTTCTGGAGTTCCTCGCACTGGATCTTGTAATCCTCCGGATCCATTTTCGTTTCATCCAGGCTCTCTTTATAGCTTCTGCACAGCCATCCTCCCTTCAGACATATGAATGCCTTTTCGGAAGCCTTGGCTCTTTTTACCATGGCTGATGCCAGGCAAAGCGAAATATGCTCCAATGCCTCCGGATAGCTGACCGTCTTGTCCGGTACTGATGCTCCGCGGAAGGAATTGCCTATAGCCTCAATAACAGCTTTTTTCTGTGAGGGTGTGAGCGGTGCATAGTATCTGCTCATCACAGAATATCCGCATTTGTTGCATACGACCGGCTCATATTTTATAGGCTCGAATCCGTCATAAACCTGGCGAAGATCCTTGTCTATGCGGATGAGTCTGGCCTTGCCTGTTTTGACAGTGAGGCTCTGTATCACCGAATCGCATACAGGACACTCATATTTTTTCAAAAATACAAGGTCCTCTTCGTTTATTTCCTTTTTTTCAACCTTTTTAGGCTCGGGACGAGCGGGTGCTTCCTCTTTCTGAGGTGCTTCCTCGAACAGGTTCGAGGTATCCATGCTCTTGATTCCCAGTTTTTCCAACCCATCCAAAAGTCCCATAATAACCTTCTTTCAGAATATGCCCGGTTTTCAGTGCATATTCGGTAAATATTTCTTTTCAAATGCCGTCTGAGTCATTGGCTTGTCAAAGTAATAGCCCTGGATCAGATCTACAGGCATTTCTTTAATTATATCCAACTGTTCCTTTGTTTCAACACCTTCAACGCAGAGATTCACTCCTATAGCCTCGGCCAGTTCACCTACCATCTTGACGAACGAACCCGCATATGAGTCGGTTTCAAGATCCTTGATAAAGCTCTGGTCGACCTTTATAACATCGAACGGAATTTCTCTTATATGATTAAGAGAAGAATATCCCGTACCGAAATCATCCAGTGCGATCCTGACGCCCAGTGCTTTTATATCCCCGAGGATCTTTTTCATCCTCTCCATATCATTTATTGCCAGAGATTCCGTAACCTCCAGTGTCAGATTATGAGGATTGATCCCGGATTCCTTGAGTGTGTTTTCAACGATCTCAACTATATCCGTCTGAAGCAGCTGCACGACCGAGAGATTGACATTGACCCTGTACCCGGGATATCCGCTCTCATTCCATCTGCGACAGGTATTACATGCATCCATCAGTACATAATTGCCGATAGGATTGATGAGTCCCAGATATTCAGCCAGAGGTATGAATTCTCCGGGCGAGATAAAGCCCATTTCCTGGCTGTTCCATCTGATGAGGGCCTCGGCTCCCGTACAGGGTGAACCGGGTTTCTTGATATCAACGATAGGCTGATAATATACCTCGAACTCCCTGAATCCAGCCGTAGTTGCATCCCTCATGTTCTTTTCCATGTCGAGACGCTGATGTGATGCCGAATCGATATTGTCGGAATATATGGCCATACGGTTTTTGCCGGATTTCTTGGCTTCATACATCGCGATATCGGCTTTCTTGATCAGATCGTGAACTCCCGTTCCGTTCTCGGGGAACTCCACCATACCCATACTCATGGTGCAGTAATAATCCGCATCCTTAAGAAACCAGGGTTTAGCGAAAATATCCTTGATCTCGGCTACTATATGATTGCGCCTGTCAAAACTCTCGGGAGGAATGATAATGACAAATTCGTCTCCTCCCATCCTGTAACAGGTACTGGTGATCCCTTCAACACGCTGTATTGAATGAGAGATTGCTTTGAGCAATACGTCACCGTATTGATGGCCGAGTCCGTCGTTAATATGTTTGAAATCATCAAGGTCCAGATAGAGCAAAGCTCCGTTGCTGCCTGAATGTTCCGCCTCGTCAACGATCCTGGCAAGATCCCTTTCGCAGCACATACGGTTATACAGTCCCGTCAGGAAATCAGTATATGCCTGCTGCTCTATCCTTCTTTGATATACTTTCTTTTCCGATATATCATAAAGTGCACACAGCGATACCGGGCTGCCGTCCACCCACGTGATCTGCGTATAGTACATATCGTAGGTGCGGTCGAGCGATTTTTGATAGAACTCACATACGCCGCTCTCGCCCTCGATCTTGACCGAAAGCAGAGCGTCTATAGATCCGTCCTCGATCTCCTTCGCAAAGGTTTTGCGCATTATACTGTTTGCAAAGAGCATCTTTCTGCTCGAAAGCTCTCTGACATACACAGCCGAACCAACATTATCAAGAATAGTCTCTATCGATTCATAAGAGCTGGCTATCGAGTTTCTCTGCACACGCCTCGTCAGAATGCTTTGAAGGATCTTGACAGAGTCATTGATGAACTTGATCTCCTCAATGCTCCAGGTCCTTTCATAATTTCTCTCATAGAAACACGCATACATTTCCGGAGAATTATTTATGATGATCGGCATGATCATGACTGCCTTGATGCCCAGCCTCTCCATCGTATCCTTTTCAGTCGTATTCATTACGGCGTTGTTCGAAAGTACCAGTGGTTTGGCAGCTCGAAGCAGCAGTTCGCGGTCGAGATCCGGTTCATGATATATCTCGGTGGCTCTGCCGTTGATGTCATATGCAGCCAGTACTTCAACCTGCCCTGAATCCTTTTTGACCCTGGCTACCATATCTCTTTCGATATTAAGGAATTTGGATATGGTTTCCAGCAACCGGAGCATTATCTTTTCGATCGAATCTTCATTCTCAAGCAGTGATACGATCTCAGTCAGTGCCTCTGCCCTACGAAGGTTGACTCCCATTGCTTCCTCGGAAGATCTGGATCTTCGGCTCTCTGCCTCAGCTGCGACCACTGCGAGCCTGTACTGGAACAGTGCTGTGGACAGTTCGCTGACGGCATCTATGGTATTGTAGAACTGCTGCGTGGTCAGCGTGGATCTGAATCCTTCAAGAGCATGGTTCGGATACTCCGAGTCATCCTCTACATCGCTTAAAACACCGCAAACAAGCCAGTTCACCACCGGCTTGTTCTCAATCTTCGTTGAAACAACAGCAATTTTTAAATTGGGAAAAGGCGTAGACTCGATCGCACGATCCTCCAGGGAACTGTCAGATACCCGAAGGAGCATGTCTTCGACCTGATCCTGATCGATAAACTCCCGTATCCGTGCTATCTCTTCCTTATCGCCTATCAGGTCGGTCACTGAATTACCGTGAGCATCCAGACACTGAATAAAGACATGTGACACACCTGCAAAGTGACATGCCCATCCCGTCAGTCTCGGTGCTTCTACAAAACCCTTGAATATAGAGCCGGTATCCTGGCCGACAATAGAGGTGTCATCCAATATCATGACATTCTCCTGACTGTTACTCCTCTACGCTGTAGTTCGGAGCTTCTTTGGTAATATGTATATCGTGAGGATGTGATTCCCTCAATGCTGCGGCTGATATCTTCATGAACCTGCCGTTTTTCTTAAGGTCCTCTATGGTAGGGCATCCGCAATAACCCATTCCCGAACGGAGTCCTCCCATGAGCTGGAATACGGTATCCTCTACCGTTCCTTTGTATGCAACACGTCCCTCAACACCTTCGGGAACCAGTTTCTTGGCATTTTCCTGGAAGTAGCGGTCCTTTGAACCGTTCTCCATTGCTGCGATGGAACCCATTCCGCGGTATACCTTGTACTTACGTCCCTGGTACAGTTCAAACGTTCCGGGAGATTCATCACATCCGGCAAATATCGAGCCCATCATGCAAACGTTACCGCCTGCTGCGATAGCCTTGGTCATATCTCCGGAGAACTTGATACCTCCGTCAGCTATGATCGGGATTCCGTAATCCTGGGCAACGCTGTAAGAATCCATGATAGCCGTAATCTGGGGAACGCCTATCCCGGCAACGACTCTGGTCGTACATATAGAGCCGGGTCCTATTCCGACCTTGACTGCATCGGCGCCCGCTTCGATGAGAGCCTTGGTGCCCTCTCCGGTCGCGACATTACCTGCTATTATCTGAACATCCGGATATGCTTCCTTTATCATTCGTACACAGCGCAATACGTTCTCCGAATGGCCGTGTGCCGAATCAAGTACTATGACATCAACCTTGGCATCCACCAGTTCCTTTACGCGGTCCAGAACATTGGCCGTAATGCCGACACCTGCTCCGCAAAGAAGTCTGCCCTGTTCGTCCTTTGCAGCGAGGGGATACTTGATCGCTTTCTCTATATCTTTTATGGTTATAAGTCCCACGAGATTGAAATCGTCATCAACTATGGGAAGCTTTTCCTTACGTGCATTGGCGAGGATCTCTTTGGCTTCATCAAGTGTGATGCCGGCCTTGGCTGTGACGAGATTCTCACTGGTCATATACTGACTGATCTTGGCTGAAAAATCAGTTTTGAACTTAAGGTCACGGTTAGTGATGATGCCGACGAGTTTTTTGCCCTCGGTAATGGGAACACCGGATATCCTGTATTTGCCCATCAGTTCATCGGCATCCTTTAATGTATGATCTGCCGTAAGAGAAAACGGATCGGAAATAACACCGTTCTCTGATCTTTTAACTTTGTCGACCTCCTCGGCCTGTTCTTCGATGGACATGTTCTTGTGTATGATCCCGATACCGCCCTGTCTGGCCATCGCTATAGCCATCCTGTGCTCGGTTACGGTATCCATACCTGCACTCATCATGGGAATATTCAGTTTTATCTTCTTGGTAAGGTATGTCGTAAGATCGATCTCATTAGGAACGACCTTCGAATACGCCGGTACCAGAAGAACATCGTCAAATGTGATTCCTTCTCCGATAATCTGACCCATTTTTGCCTCCTTTATCAGTCAGTGAACACCTTTCTCGGTGCAACATTGTGTACAGCTTTAACAAAATCTGCCGACGGCTCGAGGATAACCTTCTTTTGGCCCTCGTAAAAGAAAACGTAACGTCTGTCAGGCTGTTTGGCTACACCTGAGCTGTAATCCGAGGGTTTTATCTGGCGATTCCTGTAATCATCCAGATGATAGGAATTGATCGGAGCCATGATCTCCATCTTTTCAACATCAAAGCTGGCTACCTTTTTGCGCTTGGATCTGGCCATGATGCGATCAATGCTGATCTCCCTGTCAACGTACAGATATTCATACTCAATATCGGTATAAAGATTCAAAAAATACGCCCCCACACCAAGTGCGATAGCGGCTATGAATCCCAACAGGAAATTTGTCAGCAGGGAAAAAAGTCCGATAATCGCTGTGAGCGCGTACACTAGATATTTCAGGAATCTGATGGCAACATTTGTTTCGTGCTTCACCAGACATTCAACGTAAGTTTCGTTCATCGAAAAACTCCTTGGGACAGTCTACAGAATATCTACTATATTCTAGTACAAGAAGGGTATTTTTTCAAGGAAAATATGCTGTATAAAGTAATTGATATTACGATATTTGCCGGTCTGTGATACAATAGTACCGGTTCCGCTTAGGATGGATTTAAAAGGAGCATGACAGCAATGAAACTCGAATACAGACCGGATGGTCTAAACGATCCGGATAAAGATAAAGAGCAGGTACAAAACGCCCTCGAACAGGGGCTTGATATGGCCGATCAGATGAAGCATCAGGCGGAAAAGATGAAGGACAAGCCCTTTAAGGAAAAGCTGTCCTACTTTTGGGAATACTATAAAATGCCCGTCATCGGTGTGATAGTCGGGCTCATAATAGTCATAAGCATCGTTAAAACTCTCGTGTCGGCAAAGGATTACTGCTTTGTCGCCATGCTGGTCAATTCCTCGAATATCGATACCGACGTCATGGAATCCGACTTCGGCAAATATGCGGGACTTGATCTTAACAAGTATGAATGCTATATAAA
>JAILAN010000180.1 GCA_024681595.1 Lachnospiraceae bacterium | reverse complement strand
CTCCTCTTTTTTCAGCGAGGCTCCTCACGGTCACGTAATAGAATAACTGATTTCCGAGCCCCTGGCCTTTTATCAACTCAGCACCGATCATTCTAAGCCTCTTCCTGAAGTGCAGTCTCTATGAGTTTCTCATTTTCGACCTTATAGATGACATCGCATCCGGCTATGGTGTTCAGCCTGTGAGCGATGATGACCATCGTCTTTTTGCCATGAAGGCTGTTGACCGCTTCCATGACCGCTGCCTCCGTATCATTGTCAAGAGCCGATGTTGCCTCATCAAAGACGAGGATCTCAGGATCATTGTACAATGCTCTTGCTATGCCGAGACGTTGTCTCTGTCCTCCTGAAATCCTGACGCCTCTGTCACCTATCTTGGTATTAAGTCCCTCGGGCAGAGACCTCACAAAATCTGCCAGTTGCGCTTCTTCGAGCGCTTCCCATAGCCTGTCGTCATCTATCCTGTCTTCATCTATTCCGAATGCAACATTCTCTCTTATGGATTCATCTACCAGATAGATAGACTGAGGAATATACCCAACCTGTGCGAGCCATGATTCATAGTTCCTGAATATATCCGTTCCGTCGCATGTAATACTGCCTTCCTGTACATGAAGAAGTCCCAGCAGTATATCCACTATCGTCGATTTGCCGGCTCCGGAAGGTCCCATGATACCCACCGATTGGCCCTTTTTAACTTCCATGTGAGCATCGGTAAAGATATTGTTGGGCGTATTCGGATATCTGAACGTAATATGATCAAGTTCGATCCTGTCATTGAGCGTCAGTTTTTCACTCTGAGAGTTAGCTTTGCGAAGAGCCAGTTTCTCGTCGTTCTTCATACCCTCCTGAAGATTCTCATATACAAAGTCAAGACTTGGCTGAGTATAGGCGATCTCAGTTATGTATGTATTGATCCTGTTGACCGAAGGAAGGACTCTCATCGCAGCTACAGCAAATGTAGCTATAGTGGTGATCATCTTTGTTACATCTCCACCGGCCCGCAGGAATACCAGTACAAAAGAAAGTACACTCACCATAAATATCGTTTCGATCAGCAGTCTGGGCGTATTATTCATTACCGTGTATTTCTTGGAAACATCCGCCCCCTTGATTCCTGTTTCGTAGTAATTCCTAACAAAGAACTCCTCGCGGTTAAGTACCTTTACGTCCTTTAATCCATAGATCGCCTGAAGTCTCCACTTGGCTATCCTTGACTGTATCTTCTGATTAGTCTTGCCTATTGTGTTCAGTCTGGGCTTAAATACTTTGACGATAAAAAGAGTCAGGATGGCAAAGACGAAAGCGATGAACAACGTCATTTTCACATCCTGAAACAGCAGAAATATGAGAATAAAAAATGAAACCACCGTCTCCGATGCCAAAGACAGCAGGTTCGTTATAAGAGAAAATGTCTGGGGAATGTCCGTATCGGTGAGTCGAAAAACCGTCGGAATGTCGGCTCCAAGATAATCTTCATACGGGCGGTTCAGAAATTCTGCCAGCACTCTGGCGATCATTCTGTTCCTGTTATGAGCGATAAATGATGTCTGTACATAGGTTTGGAAAAGAAGGTACGCGTTCTTGACAACGAATACCACCATCAGAAGGATCAGCAGGAACGAAGTGAGTCTGCTGATATTTTCGATCCCGAAGAAGTCAAGTATCCTTCTTAAAGCCTCCACCCGGTTAATGGACTCCTCCAGCTTATCAGGTGTCAAAAGAACAGTAACGACCGGGATCATGGTCCCTACTCCGAGGGTCTCAAGCAGGCCTCCGATAAAGATCATGAAGCCCAGAACTACGAGCATTGTCTTCTGTTTTTTATCAAATATATAGTTGATCTTTTGCAGTAAATTTTTCTTCTCCATAGATATTCAAAATTTTACCACAAAATCAACTTTTTCGCAAAATATAACGCTCGTTACTATTAGCGTATCTTTCTGTCTACTCTGCCCTTCGGATTGATAAGAACCATTCCCTCGGTATAGATATGTTCACAGTCCTCTCCATTGATCCACGTGTTGGGCGCTATGACTATCTTGTCATCATGCTCGTTCATCCAGGCTCCCCACCAGCTGAAGCTCGAATTGGACAGGATGTTGTGCCTGCATTTGCTAAGCAGGAACATGTCCAGATACGATGTCAGTTCGTCATTAGCTTCGACAAGCGTGAATCTCCGTCTAAGCTCATTGATCTCATCATGCGTCATGTCATCGGTCACTTGAGACATGATTATCTCTTTAAGCCAGCCTTTGACCCACTTAGGTTCGTTACTGAATACGAAGAATCTGGCATCGGGGACCCTCTCGTTTATGTATTTTATCGCGCCTTCATAATACTCATTCGTACAGATGTCACGATACAGTTCCTCATTGTATCGAGAATCGCTTCTTCTGATATGAATGCCGACGGAATTACTGTTAACTATGTCATTGTAGTAGATCAGGAAATCCTTGTTTGAATGCGGTGTAAGCGCAATATCTCCAATATCCGGGAACGAATAGACCTCATGAACATGAGGCAGAATGTCCTCAAAATACTTTTGAGACATAAACTTGCCTTCAATATACGTGTCCCTCTGGTTAAGAACCTCGGGATCATAGAATCCGTTCTCCGAGTAAATATTTGTATGTGTTTTACCAAACATTCTTCTGAGTCTCGGACCTAAGTCTCTGGACTGGTCGGTGTATCTGACGATCTCATCCCAGGTTGCTCTGGGATAATCGATATTAAATACCGACAGCATGATAGGCCGTGTTCTCTCATCACGAAATTCATTGATGTCGTCAAATTTGGTCTCAACACCCATACTTTCAAATTTCATATAAAGTGCGTACTGGAACAGCTGTCGTTCCAGACCACCTGACATTCTGATAATGTTCATATCATGCCTCTTCGGAATATACCTGCTTTAGTTTGCCAACCTGCATTATTTGACTATAATACCCTGATCATATCGTCCGTATAAATATCATGCCTTTCGCAGTCTCCCTGCCAGCGTGATGGTGCCATGATGATCTTATCCAGGTTCTGATTTAGATAAGCCGCCCACCAGCTGAAGCTTGAATTTGCAATGATGTTATGAGCGCATCTGCTCATCAGATACATGTCTATATATCCGGTGGACTCATCCGTGCCCTCGATAACGTGATATATAAGGTCATCTCTGTCATTTATTTTTTTCATCCAGTCGTGACACCATCCGGCATCGTTGGAAAAGATGAGAAATACAGGATTTTTAACGTTTTTAAGGATATGTTTTATTGCCTTTTCATAGTATTCGTCGGTGCAGATCCCGCCGTACACTTCGCTGACTTTCAGGTAATCGCCTCTGCGAACATGGATGCTTACCGGTACAGTCTCAGCATCCGTCCGGCTGTCGCATACGTCATCGTTCCAGAAGATCTCCCTGATCCCGTTATCCTGTATTATTTTCTTCGCCCTGTTTTTTACATCCGATGTGAAAGCAAAGCTTTTTATCACATTGTTTTTGATGTCGGCAAAATATTTGTCTGACTGAAAATATCCTGTAAGATATGCATCATCCAGGGTCAGTATCTTCGGATCGAATTCAAGATCGTTTTCATGATACTCGCGGCTTTGTCTGCCCCTAATCATGCGCACAAATCGCCTGTGAGGCATCATAGAGGAATCCGTGAATTCATTATACTGTTTTCTGGAAGCAACGGGATAATTTATCCCGAATGCATCTTTTAAAAACAATGGTCTTCGATTTTCGTGTCCCGTGTACTCAGTGTAATCATCGATAAGGCATTCCGTTCCCATACTAAGGAATTTAAGATAAAGCGCATATGCAAACATCTGATTACCGAGTCCGCCGGTCATCCTGATTATATTCATGTATTAGATCCGTTTCTGCCCTTTGTCTGCTCCCGGAAGAGTGTAAAATCTCCAGAGGTATTCTTCAGGCGGTCTGATAAATTCTTTGCTTGTTCCTTCGTCCTTAGATGAGCGCTTAAGAAGCATTGTAGTCATATATGCTCCCATAAGGAACAGAACATAGTTGCGTGCGATATATACTGAAACGATATGAGCTTCTATAACCGTGAATATCCCAAACATCATGATCATCATAAATCCCATATGGTCCCTTTTTCTGTATGACTCTCTTATGCTCATAAGTATCATTATGATACTTATGGAACCGGGGATGATCCCGTACCAGAAAAAGAGCCTGACATAACCCATGTCAAAATAGTCGTCTGCCCATGGAGCCGAAAACCATTTCCAGTTGGAAAGCCTGCCTCCGCCATCCTCGAAACGTGATATGACCTCTATCCTTCCTGTCAGTATGTTGTTCAGTCTGGCAACTCCCGGAGACAGGAATTCATGCCAGTCGGACACTTTGGCTGCCCATGCTGAAAAACCCACGGCGGCTATTATCACAAGTCCTCCACAGATGTACAGTATCTTTGCCTTTCTTAAGCATTTTATATTCTGCAAAAGATATGCACCGAAGATCGACAGAAACATGATAGCCAGCGTCGTTCTGGTCAGCGTTGCAAAATAGGTCGCAACTGACAGCACTGTCATAAACAGGTAGTGTTTCCAATTCAGTCTGTCATGATATAGATAAATATACAGAAGCATCAGTGCCCATATCATGATCGCCAGGGAATTTGAATTACCAACCCCGAGCGCGAGTCTCGTTGTTCCCTCTTTAAATCCGTATCCCACAAAAGGATCAAGCACTTTGCCAAATATTCCCGTTAACGACATGAACGCCAGCAATGCCATTGCAAATACCGACAGCTTATATACCATCCCAAGCACATGCTTAACATCTATATCTTTCATTGCAAAAAGGAAAACTGCTATCCTCACCATTTCATCACGCGTGTTGATGAAGTAGCCGATAACGGCCGTTCCTCCGAGAATGATCATAAGAAGTATGTCTTTTAACGAGTACCTCGAGCACAGGACCTTTATGCAGAACAAGACAAATGGTATTCGGAACATCAGTCCTTCGATCGGGTTGGTGTAATCCGATTTGGCTATGAACATGATGAT
>JAILAN010000178.1 GCA_024681595.1 Lachnospiraceae bacterium | reverse complement strand
CTTAACTGGATTGAGCTGTTGCTTTCCCATCGCGTCTTTGAGCCGTCTACTCCACTTGCGCTGGAGGCGGTAGCTTACCTTCACAGATATTTCCATACTGATATAGATGATGCAGATGTTATAGTCGGATATCGCGCTGATGACAGTTATTTCAGTTATGCACAGGATTTTATCGAAGGATCGATCTCATGCGGGCAGCTTTATGAAGCTCTGCGACTCGGAAAACTGGGACTTCAGTACGTGCTTAAGAGTAAGAGAGCTTTCGACAGGATCAGGTTTGAAGAAAGTGAGCCGGTCCTTTCGCAGGTCTGGTATCCGAAACGTGAGACCAGGGACAGGAATGCCAGGCGAGATTACTATAAGATGGATACCATGAGATTCATACGGAATGACCTGTACATGGTGCAGATCCTTGATGAGGAGGTTAAGCCCGGTGATTTGCGCATACGATAGAATATATCTTGAAAGAGCACAGAAGATCATGGGCAATATGCTTGATATTGCCGTGAATGAATATGGACTTGTTTTGAAGGAGTTTTATGCCCGCTTTATTTCAAGCAGGTGTTCGGATGATTTTTCAAAAGGGGATACGTCGACTGTTGCGGGCAAGACAGGCAAAGAACTCTTTGCGGATGTCATGGAGTTTAATAAAGATAAGGAATATGAGCGGCTGAGGAGCATTCAGCTTCCGATGAATAAGAGCCCCGAATACTGGACAGGGTGGCTGCTTACGTATTATCAGTGGACAAGAGGCGTATCATTCCGGACGATAGATATTGAGATTCCGATTGACAGGATCCTGAGGATGTACAATCCGTACCACGAGATGGACATAACGCAGGCTGTAGATGAGCTTAACAGGATCAGGCAGCAAAATCGCATCGAATCATATTTGAAGCTATACAGGAAACAGAGAGGGTATACCCAGTCGGAACTGTCGGAGGCTACGGGGATTCCGTTAAAGACGATCCAGCAGTACGAACAGAGAAGGAAGAACATCAATAAGGCATCGGTCGATAGCATAATTGTTCTGTCAAATATATTAAAATGCAGTCCGATAGATCTGATGGAATGATCGGAACCGACTATATCTTGTGGTTGATATATATGTCGGGAAGCGGTATAATTACCATAACTATAGAAGTGTTTGTTCTTACGAAAGGATAGATCATGCAGGTAGGAGCAGTAAGTATGGCAATGCCTATGCCGTACATATACAACACGAATAATGTAAACAGGGCATCGATGAACAAGATACAGCCCATTGAGGACGATCTTCTTGAATCCAAGACGGATTTCTCCGATCTTGCGAATGAAGAGAACATCAATCCTCTTGCACAGGGTGAGACGAAGGATTTTGCATCGATACTTGAGATGCAGTTTGCAAGCGGAGCACAGAATGCTGCAAGACTTGGCTTATTCTAAGATAAGGATGAAGATGGCGGGGCTTAAGGCCCCGCTTTTTATATGCCAAAGTGTCAAAAGGGACGGTTCTTTTTGACAACTTTTAGGTCCGGTGTTTTGGGCAGGGTAGATTCTATGATAAACATATTATCGGTAGATAACATGAGAAGAAGCGATGCGGCAACGATAGCTGCAGGCACACCCGGCAGGGAACTGATGATGAGGGCGGCCCGGGGAGTATTTGAGAGCGTCTCCTGGAAACCGCCCGTTGCCATAGTGTGCGGGAGCGGGAATAATGCGGGCGACGGATATGCGCTCGCTCTTCTGCTTTGTGAGGCCGGTATAGAATGCACGGTATTCTGTGTATATGACAGGTTCTCTGAGGACGGCCGGTATTATTACGATAAATGCACAGAACGGGGAATAATCTGTATCAATGCATTTAGAACCGTCCCTTTTGACACTTTTAATACGGTCGTTGACTGTCTGCTTGGAACGGGCTTTAAGGGAGAGGTAAGGCCTGAGCTGAAGGCTGTGATCGATGCGATAAATGATTGCGAAGCCTATAAGGTCAGTGTTGATATAAACAGCGGCCTTAACGGTGATAACGGTATGGCGGCCATATGCGTAAGATCGGATTTGACCGTATCGGTCGTAGGGTTTAAACCGGGGCATTTCCTGAATATGGCCAAGGATGTCATGGCCGAAAAGATCAACATCGACATAGGGATCAGGCCGGTTGATGAGGCTTACCGGCTGATCGAAGAGGCCGACGTTCGTGACTTTTTCGGGACGAGGGCGAACTTCTCGAATAAGGGAACCTACGGATATACCGCGCTTATCGGAGGAAGCACCAGATACAGCGGTGCGATAAGGCTCGCGTATATGGCAAATGCCGCGATGCGAAGCGGTGCGGGTGTCGTTAAGGTGGCGCTTCCGGGATCGCTCATACATGATGTGGCGCCTCATATTCTGGAGAGTACGCTGTTCCCGCTGTCATGCCATGCGGCAGAGAACAAGTAC
>JAILAN010000160.1 GCA_024681595.1 Lachnospiraceae bacterium | reverse complement strand
AGCTGCGTATTTGTCGATATCTTGACCGTAGGTGCCGGTGCCCCGAAAGGTGTTCCTCTTCCGGTGGTAAAAAGGATCATATGTACTCCCGCGGCGGTCAGTCCTGTTGTACTTACCATATCATTTCCGGGTCCTGACAGTAATGTCAGACCATTGCTTTTTACCTGTCCGGCATATTCAAGCACGTCATTTACCGGTGCACTGCCGCCCTTTTGAACACATCCGCAGGATTTATCCTCCAACGTGGTGATACCTCCTGCCTTGTTCCCGGGACTGGGATTTTCATATACGACCTGACCGTGCGAAACAAAATATTTTTTAAAGTTATCTACCATTGCAACAGCATTGTCAAATGTTCGTCTGTCCTTACATCTGTTAAATAGTATACTTTCAGCTCCGAACATTTCCGGCACCTCGGTCAGAACCGTAGAGCCTCCCAGTGATATCAATCTGTCGGAGAATCTGCCGACAACCGGATTTGCCGTTATTCCGGACAAACCGTCCGAGCCTCCGCACTTCATTCCTACGATAAGCTCCGACGCATCTATCTTTCTACGTTCAAACTGTGATGCGTACGATGCAAGTTCGTGTATCAGTGCACTGCCTTCGGCTATCTCATCATCACATTCCTGACAAGACAAAAACTTTACTCTGTCTCCGTTCCATTCCCGCAGTTCTTTCTTAAACTGCTCTGAAGTCAGATTTTCGCACCCCAGGGAAAGCACCAGAACTCCTCCGGCATTGGGATGGCGTACCAGATCGGCAAGCACCTTTTTGGTCGTTTCATGATCATCTCCAAGCTGAGAACAGCCAAAAGGATGCGTGAAAGCGTACAATCCCTCAACCGTGCCGTTTACCACATCTTTGTTCTCTTCACAGAGCCTTTTGGCTATCTCATTGACACAGCCTACCGTCGGAATTATCCATATTTCATTCCTTATGCCTACCATGCCCTTTGCACGCCTATAACCCATAAATGTTCTTTTTTCGGTCTTTGGCAGTTTAAAACTTACAGGCTCGTAATCAAAAGAAGCCTCTTCGCTAAGTGCTGTTTTGACATTATGGGTATGTACAAATTCACCCTTGGAAATATCCTTAAAAGCCGTTCCTATCCTGTTGCCGTATTTTATGACACTGTCCCCCTCCGATATATCAAGCAGAGCGATCTTATGCCCTCTTTTGATATCCTCAAGCGCGGTTACTTCCCCTGCTTCAGTGTCCAGTTTTTGTCCCTTTTTAATGTCTGCAAGCAGCACCGCAACATTGTCCAGAGGATTTATTCTGATATTATCCATCGTATTCCGCCTTATATCATTATTCCTGTATCCGCTTCATCGCTTCATACATTCCGACCTCTTTGATGAGGTTCAGATCATTTATTACCTCCTGCGTAAATCCCGGAAGCTTTTTGAGGGAGTCATCCCACATTTTTTCATTGGCTATAATGGTCTTAGCCAATAATTCATTATCGGCATCTTTAAGTGCAAGAAACTCCCCAAGCACCCACTCATCATCCTTTATAAGGAACGAAGACCCGCTCCTGTCGGCACAAAGCGCTCCGTCCTTTAACTCCTTGCCCATATGATAAAAGCAAAGATATGCCGCAAAGGAAAATGTCAGCACCTTGGGTAGCGCCTTTTTCTGCTCATAGTATTCAATGACCGTCGGCATGACTCTGGCCTTCCATTTCGAAGTTGAGTTAAGTGAAATGGATAGCAGTTCATGGTCGATAAAAGGATTGGCAAATCTGTCCGTTACAGCCGCCGCAAATTCCTCAAGATCCTTCCTGTCAAGACCGGTAAGCACCGGAATTATCTCATCGTACAAAGCCTTGTTCATAAAGCCTCGTATTACATCATCCTTCATGCAGTCCCTGACAATATTCTGCCCCGAAATAAAAGCAGCCATGATCATCGATGTATGGGCTCCGTTAAGTATCCTAACCTTACGTTTTTTATACGGGTCCACATTATCTACCACCAGTATCGGCAGATCGGCCTTTTCTACAGGAAACTCTTCTTTGATGCTTTGAGGGCCTTCGATGACCCATGCGCCGAACACCTCCGCGGTATCAATAAGGTTGTCCTTGTACCCGAGTTCATTGCAGATATTTTCCGCTTCGGCTCTTGGATAACCGGGAACGATCCTGTCAACCAGTGTCGAGCAGAATATGTTTTCCTGCTTTACCCATTTTTTAAAATCTTCGGAAAGCTTCCACTGATCGATATATTGTTCAACACAACGGAGCAGTTCATCACCGTTTCTGTCTATTAGTTCACATGAAAGGATGATAAATCCGGGAAGCTGTTCTGTATATCTTTTATGCAGAAACTGTGTCAGTTTGCCTGGAAAACTGTTTGCCGGAGTGTCTGAAAAATCACAGGACGGATCGTACGCAATTCCGGCCTCGGTAGTATTGCTGACAATAAACCTCAGATCGGGATTTAAAGCACATTCCATCAGTTTGTCAAACTCCTCATAGGGATTAAGGCATCTTGACACACAGGAGATCACCCTCTTTTTGTTGACCTTTTGCCCGTTTTCCTGACCTCTTAGGAACAACGTATACAGCCCCTCCTGATCATTTATCATCTTTGAAAGACCTTGGCTTATGGGCTGGCACAACACGACCTTGCCGTTAAAGCCTGCTTTTTCATTGAGCAGATCGATAAAATAATCTACAAACGCCCTCAAAAAATTTCCTTCACCGAACTGAAGCACTCTCTCCGGTGCATCCTCCAGTAAATATCCGTCATACCCTTTTTCCTTTAATACCTTGTAACCAAGCAGATCGTTCATAAAGCTTTACTCCTTTGTTCATTGCTTTTTAAAGATTGAAATACCTCTTTGCATTTTCATATGAAATGCCTTCCACTATCCTCTTTAATGCATCATCGTCATTCGGATACTCTCCGTTTTCCACCCATTTCCCGATCATATTGCACATGATCCGGCGGAAATAGTCATGCCTGGTATATGAAAGGAAAGATCTGGAGTCAGTGAGCATTCCTATGAAGTTGCCCAAAAGTCCCAGATTAGCCAAGGATCTCATCTGATCCTCCATACCCGATTTGGTATCGTTAAACCACCATGCCGGCCCATGCTGTATCTTACCGGGCACCTCATTGGACTGAAAACAGCCCAAAATGGTACCTATCTGCTCGTTATCCGCAGGATTAAGTGAGAATATGATAGTCTTTGGCAATTCCGATGTGCTGTCAAGCACCGACAAAAGCGCTGCGATGTTCCCGCCGCAGGAATTATTTGCGATCATATCAAATCCTGTATCCGGCCCCTCCGATTTGAACATTCTTTCATTTACATTACGCAGGCATGAATAGTGTAGCTCCATTGCGATGCCGTGCTTATGATATGCTTTGCCTATAGCGATGAGCAGCGCTGTCTGGTAGCCTTCTGCTTCTTCTATCGTCAAATCCTGTCCTGACATAGCCTTGTTAAATGCCCTGTCACACACCTCCATCGGAAGCATTCTGAACGGGATATAATCAAGCCCGTGATCGGATGCCACACAACCATGTGATGCAAAAAACTCAACACGGTCAACAAGCGCATCTATAACATCCTGAGTACTGTCAAGGCTATCCTTTCCCACAGCTTCGGCAAGCTGACCGATGTATTCCTTAAACCCCGCCTTGGTGATATTTATTGCCTTGTCGGGTCTGAAGGAAGGTCTGACCTTAAAATCAATGCTCTTGTCTGCTGCGATCTTTTCATGATACGTTAATGAATCAACAGGATCATCCGTCGTTCCGACATAGTCAACATTGCTTTGCCTGATAAGTCCGCGAACCGAAAGCGAAGGGTCGTTTTTTAACATATCGTTGCATTTGTCCCAAATGCTTTTTGCGTTATCAACCGTCAGAGGCTCTTTTATGCCAAAATATTTGTGAAGCTCAAGATTGCACCAATGGTACATGGGATTACCTATTGCCAGGGACAGTGTATCGGCAAATCCTTTGAATCTGGCAAACTCGTCCTTCCTGCCGGTAATTATGTCCTCACTCATGGCATTTGAACGCATCAGCCTCCATTTGTAGTGATCCCCGAAGTAGTGTCCGTCGGCTTCTTTTCCACCGAACCAGACATCGCCAAGATTATCAAACTTTCTGTCTTCATATATCTCTTTGGGAGATATATGACAGTGATAATCGATTATTGGAAGGTTTTCGGCATAATCATGAAACAGATGCTTTGCAGTCTCATTTTCCAAAACGAAATCCTCATCCATAAATTTTTTCATCATCATATTATCTCCTTTTGTTATCTTTGCACTCTTCCCGATGCATCACCGCCCGCCAGCTTTTTGACTTCGTCAACGCTCACTCTGTTAAAGTCACCCTCAACCGAATGCTTTAATGCGGATGCGGCAACCGCAAATTCAATGGCATCCTGAGTGCCGTAACCGTTAAGCAGTGCATAGATAAGGCCGCCGCCGAAGCTGTCTCCTCCTCCGACTCTGTCAACGATATGAAGATGA
>JAILAN010000131.1 GCA_024681595.1 Lachnospiraceae bacterium | reverse complement strand
AGAATAACTTGACATTTTGGTAAGGCGTCCCTGTTCGTCCCGGTCATATACCGTCCAGCCGATCAGTTCTCCGGATGAACTTATACTGTTTTTCCTTATCAATCTGCCTGCAGTATCGTATTCAAATGTTGTCGTCCATGTTACTTTGTCTGCTGATCCGTTAACTTCGTATATAGCCGTCAGATTACCTTTATCGTCATATTCTATCGTTTTGTATAGATAATCACTGTATCCATAGTACTTGTCGTAATTAGTAGCATATATCGCCGTCACACGTTTTGTTGCTTTCTGCTGTGTTCCAAGATAATGAGATACATAATCCGGATAAGCATAATACACTCCACCCAGGTCAAGATCGACCCCGTCTACAACTCCCGGCGTCTGGGCCGCACTAGCCTTAACAGGCATTTTCGAAGCCAAAAATACTATCATCAAGACTATCAACAGTCCACCCATATTTACTAACCTTTTGCAAATCCGATCACGCTTCATATCGTCCCTCCAAAAACAATTATTTCAATTGAATCATCCATTATTTCAGCGCCTTGCGCTCATAACTCTATTTCCCACCACAGATTTTTATCTTCATGCGTAAACCAGAATCCGCTTTTTTTCAATACATTCTGCGAACTGATATTATCAGGCAGAGTATCCGCTTTTACAGCTTTGATCCCCAATCCCTTTCCAAATTCAAGAAATGCCCTCAACGCCTCAGTCATGTATCCGTGTCCGGAGTACAACGGATTCAACCCGTAACCAACCTCCGTGACTCCATCTTTCGGAACATACTTATAATCTATCGAACCGATGATATGATCGTTTTCCTTAAGTACGATCAGGAATTCCGTAAAGAAAAGATAATGATCTTCGTCATCGGCGATCTCCTTTTCCAGATTTCTTAAGAAGCCTTCAAGGAGATAATCCAGCTCCTCACCGCGGTAGAATACACCAAACTCCTTCTCGAATCGTGGCAGGTTGGAATTAAAAAGAGCCAGATTTTCTTTGGTATAGGGAAACAAAACGAGCCGTTCCGTTTCGATCAAATTGACCATTTTATCTTTATTCATCTTTTTTCCCTGTCTTCTGCTGTTTAAGCCCCTGTCCAGCATTCGTAAGATCAAGCAAGAAAATGATACCAAATCGCGTGATATCTTAAATCTCCCACTTATAGGTCTTCCAAAATGAACGGAAGCAAATAGATCGGCTTAAATTTTAGGCCATTGTCTTTCCCAACATCCTTTTGAGAAAGAAGTATTGCCTGTGAAACATATTGGGAATACTTCTTGCAAAATGCATCTACAGATTCATGCTTTTTGGTGGCCGATGACTTCACTTCCAATGGAAGCAGTTTGGCCTTGTCCTGAAGCAAAAAATCAACCTCATAATAATGTGTGCTGTTTTCCTTTTCCCATGTGTGATAATATGCTGACATTTTAGTTCAGATGATCCCCTGAATAATCAGACGAGAGCATCTTTGACGGATCCGCGTATACCATGAACACATCACCCGCCTCAAAAGATAACGCTTTTGAATTAGCATCAGTCCGGGATGTTAAAAATCCTTCCATAGTCCACATATCATTATTCGGCGTAGCATATGTCATTATCTTGATACCGTTCTTATCATATGCTTCGATATCGAAATGCACTATCACGTACCCATCCTTCTTCCAGAAGCTCTCTTTATAATTAAGACTTCCGGTGCTCCTGATATAGCCGTCAACATCATATCCTTTGCTCACGGCATGGAATTCGGGCAGTGAATACTCGAAGTACCATGTCTGCTTCAGTTTAGTCAGGTCGTTTGTCGTTTTCGTCCCGTTCAAACCGTACCCGGATATCTTTGAAGCATAAGAGCTGTTGCTGAAAGTCTTGAAAAGTATATTCGATGTTATTCCGTCATATGTATAGACTGTCGCCTTTGTTGACGACCATGTATTAAGGTTCATGCCCCTGATCGAAGCCGTTGTCTTAAGCTCATCAGGATTGATACCCCAGTCCGCATTTCCTGCATAATCAGTCTTTACATTTGTCGCATCGGTACTTCCACCGATTCTCACGATCGTATGTTTCTTGCCGCCCCATGTTTCGTTGTAGTACAGGTCAACTTCTTCGCGGTTCTGGCCGTTTTCATCTACCCAGTAGAAGCTCGGAACGATCTTTATCGACGCAGAGTCATTCTGCATTGCTGCAGATACGGTGTCCAGCTTGAATCTCCAGACGTAACCGGCTTTTAGCAAGCCCATGTTTTTATATTTGGGATTCGAACCGGCAATGAGCGGAAGTCCGTATTTTGCAAGCCTTCCCGTATTTATTCCCAGTTCGTTTTTCGTACCTGCAGTATAATAATATGCCCTGTTCTTATCAAAATCAGCCAGAGTCGTTCCGTCGGCATACTTTGTCAGATTATTATACTTAAGCACAGACCCCGTCTTGAATACGTCCGACCATTCAGCAGTCGAGGCGATATCAAAGACAGTAAAATTATACATCTTCGACGTTACCTGCGCATTCTCATCGTCTACAGATGCGGCATATGCCGTGGTAGACAGGTTTGCGGTATCCTCGTCCTGGCTTGATGCGTTTCCGTTCAGGGCGACGGACTTAAATTCCATGCCATAAGTGCCTTCTGCCACCCATTCCGGCAGATAGAACCGCATCTTTGTTGTACCCGTAGGCAGCGCATACCAGGTATCCGCTCTGACAAGCCTATCGTTGGACTCGTCATAGTCGATTCCAATATCCGCTATGCAGTCAAATGCGAACCGCACCATATTTCCGGACTCGTCTCCGTTCCTTAATAGGTACCTGCTGTAATTCCGTGAGCCATAGCCTAAAATGTCCCTGTGCTGGCCATTGTTTGAGAACTGGACTGAAAAATCACTTGTCATGTTCGGATTATTGGCAGCAGTATTTGATACCCCAAGGGAATCAGAGCGTCCTACAACAAGCTGACAGGCTGTTCCGTCAACAGTAGGTGCCTGAACATATTTAAGGTTATCGCTGTCTATTGTTACCTTACATACAATAGGCGTATGTACTTTTACTTCGTTGACAGTGACAGTTGCCGTGTATGTGTCCGCAGCTGTCGTGTTGTAGCTTCCGGCCAGCTGATACTTGAACTGTCCGGATGATGTATACCGGATGTTCCGTCTGGCAGCAGGTATCGTTTTTGCTGCAGCTGTATCTTCCACTGCTGCTGCCGTAGTGAGCGTTGAAGTATCAGGCTCATGTTCGGTATCTTCACCAACCCAGTCATCGTCCATAACTGTCGTTTCCCCGAACGTGAACTCGTCATTACGTACCTGCACCGCTCCTAACGCTGACTTAACAGCTGCCTCTGCGCTCTCGGTGGAGATCGACGGCCAGTCCGGAGCCGAATATCCCGTTGAAGAGCTCGATAAGGTTCCCGATATGGTCACTGTCATGCCTGCAGTATATCCTGCAGGGTCCTTAACATGTTCCGTTTCGTCCTCATAATGAGTAGACGATATGGTAAGCGCTTCATTGCTAGTCGCTATATCAAACGATTCATCCAGTGCTCCGCTTGATATCAGTGCCTGAATAAGATTATAAAGCACATAATCATCCACGGTATAGTACGTCCAGGGAAGCGTTACTGTCACGCTTGAAGTAACATATCCTGAATCGCCCGTGGGTTCATCAGGTTCATGGCCCGTTATCCTGTCCGGATGGTAGGGATCCCCGAAAATAGGATCACCCTCAATATACCAGCTTCTTGTCGCATATTGCTGAACGCTGATGGTATAGGACTTATCACCGGTATGAACACCAAGATTTCCCTGCGACAGGTATGCAGCAGCACTGGTCTTGCTGTATACGTTTTCACTTGACGGTATAGCCGTAGTGACGTCATAATCATCAGAAAGTATCGTGGCGCTCGCGCCCGGCTCCATAGCATTCCACGAGAAATAAGTTCCCGTAGAAAGTTCCGTTGTTATCTTCTCGCAAGGGATAAACAGGTCGGTCGGCTTATCATAAGGGAAAGGATCTATCCTTATTTCATCATCAAGCACGCCGGCCGGCTGGACGTTCGTTCCGTCACTGATATAACTTTTCTCAGGGTGCATCTCATAGCTATCGGATACCTTTGAGGGATCTACCTTATATACAAAAGGATCACCTTTCCTGGTAACACCGCCATCATCTTCGGCGATATCCTTCTCATCTTCATCAATGTAATGAACGGTTACCTTAGGCCCAGTCTTAACCGGTACCCAGATGGCGGTATACTTGGCATCTTTCAGGGCATCCTTAATAACAACTTTCTTCTCGGTAAATGACGACAGCTGGTATCTCGAAGCCGTTTTTGCGGTATCATATTTGGTCTGGACAGCCCTCTTTGAGCCATAGACAGCTAAAACCTCGCCGTCCTTGTCAACGTAATACCCGCCTTCAATAGAAGATACATCAAGATTAGCTGTATATTTCTTATCCCCTACCTTGCCCTTAGGTGCAGCCACGGTCTTTATCAGCGATTTTTCATCCGATGCTGCGTCATAATATACGATTGAGACTTTAACCTCTGCCGGTTCTTCTGCCGGTCCATCTGCAGGCCCATCCGAGGGTTCATCTTCTCCCGGTACTGAAGGAGCCTCCGAAGAGGTTGGGTCAGGGGTATCATTTGATACATCGTCATTCGGATCGCCGCTCGGAATATCTCCCTCGTCTACTGATACGGGAATGTATATGGCGAATTTTTCAGCTTTTGCATACCCATTAGTAAATGTTATGTTACTACTGTCCTTAAGATCCACATTTAGATATTTCTTCTTAACCTTACCTCTGGCTTTATCAACAGTGTAATCTCCTGTCCAGTCTTCATCTTTATTCTTTATCAGGTATGCTTTTACACCATCTTCGTTGATTATATATTTCTTGCCGTTTTTTTCTATGTAGGGCTTCCCGTCTTCTTTTACAATGTCACTGTTTTTATAAACCTTTTCCTCCCCGTTTTCGATTTCAAAAGAATCTCTTTCACTAATAATTGTACTTTGGGGGTCATTCTCATCATAATAGAATACAGACACCTTAGCTTTACGGAAAGAAATATTCTCTTTAAACTTTAGAAGAATATTCACGCAGGCATACATATTGGGATTTGCATTTCCGTTTGACCAAAATGTACTGTCACCACCTGGTTTAACAAACTCATCTATTGTTCGATACCACGAAAGGGAATCATTACCATTGTCATAAGCATTAGCTGTAAGATAATGTGCCTTTCCACCATTAGCATCCTTGGAATTAGCAGAATTACTAATCTTTCCAATAAGTTCCTTAAGGCTGTCCCATGCTGACTGACTGCTTGGTGCTATCTCAAACACATGTGTAATATAAACATGCATAAACCCATTTTCGTCAGCCTTTCCACCTAAAGCGTGAGCCACTTCCGTTAGTGTGCTATTCTCAAAAC
>JAILAN010000114.1 GCA_024681595.1 Lachnospiraceae bacterium | reverse complement strand
TGCTGCTGAGGATAAAAAGAAGATCGCCGTTATGGAGGCCGTAAACAAGGTCGAGGCCGAAAAACGGGATATCGAAAACGAACTGTCAAACGAAAAGGAAAAGGGCAAGATCCTCCTTAAGGAAAAAGACGAACAGATAGAGTATTACAAGGACCTCAAGCAACGCATGTCTACAAAGATGGTCGGGGAAACTCTCGAGCAGCACTGTGAGATACAGTTTAACCAGCTTAGGGCCACTGCATTTAAGAATGCATATTTTGAAAAGGACAATGATGCCAGAAGTGGCAGTAAAGGGGATTACATATATCGTGAATGTGATGAAAACGGTATAGAGATCATTTCGATCATGTTCGAGATGAAAAACGAGATGGATGAGACCGCGACAAAGCATAAGAACGAAGATTTTTTTAAGGAGCTTGATAAGGACAGAAACGAAAAGAACTGCGAATATGCCGTTCTTGTATCTATGCTTGAAAGAGACAGTGAGCTTTATAATGCAGGAATCGTTGATGTTTCATATAAATATGATAAGATGTATGTTGTGAGGCCACAGTGCTTTATTCCGATCATAACGCTCCTCAAAAATGCGGCGATGAACTCGCTTATGTATAAACAGGAGCTGGCACTGGTACGAAATCAGGATATAGACGTATCCGATTTTGAAGAAAATTTACTTAAGTTCAAGGAAGACTTCGGAAGAAACTATGATCTGGCGCATTCTCATTTTGACAAGGCCATTGCAGAGATCGACAAGACCATAGATCATCTGAACAAGGTCAAAAACGAACTTCTCGGTTCCGATAATCAGCTTCGCATAGCTAATAACAAGGTTGAGGATGTCAGTGTTAAGAAACTGACCAAAGGGAATCCTACCATGCAGGCCAAATTCGATGAACTGAGATCGTGAAAATTTACACTTTACCAGGACCGGTGCATATTCCGGTAAGTGGTATTAAGGATTTGAAAGAGAGGGTTACTTATGGACGCAAAACAGTTGATCAATGAAGGAAAAACATATCTTGGTATCGAATTCGGTTCTACCAGGATAAAAGCCGTGATGATCGATGAAAAGGGCACAGTACTCGCATCGGGATCACATGAATGGGAAAACAGGTACGAGAACGGTGTCTGGACATATTCTATGGATATGGTCTGGGACGGACTCAAAGATTGTTATGCAGACCTTTTAAAGGATGTTAAGGATAAATACGGTATCACCGTTAACGAATATGCGGCAATGGGCTTTTCAGCCATGATGCACGGGTACCTCGCGTTTGACAAGGACGGCAATCTGCTCGTTCCTTTCAGGACCTGGAGAAATACGATAACCGAAGAAGCAGCTGCTAAGCTCACAGAGGAGTTCAATTACAATATTCCTCAGCGCTGGAGCATTTCACATCTTTATCAGGCAATTCTCAACAAAGAAGATCACTGCAAGGACATCGCTTTCTTTACGACACTTGCAGGATATGTTCACTGGAAACTCACAGGACAAAAGAATCTCGGTGTCGGAGATGCATCCGGCATGTTCCCTATAGACACAAAGACGGGCGATTACGATCAGACCATGATCGATAAATTTGACGCATTGATTGCAGGTGAAGGCTTTGAGTGGAGATTAAGAGATATCCTTCCGAAGGTACTTCCTGCCGGTGAAGATGCAGGTACACTTTCCGAAGAAGGAGCAAAGCTTCTTGATGCAAGCGGCGCTCTTAAGGCAGGCGTTATGCTCGTTCCCGCTGAAGGCGATGCCGGAACCGGAATGACAGCCACGAATTCGGTTGGGGTACGCACGGGTAATGTATCAGCCGGAACCTCTATTTTTGCAATGGTTGTGCTTGAGAAGGAGCTTTCAAAAGTTTATCGTGAGATAGATCTCGTCACGACTCCCGATGGGGCTTTGGTCGGAATGGTGCACTGCAACAACTGCACATCAGACATAAATGCCTGGGTTAATATCTTTGATGAATTTGCGTCCCTTGTCGGTAATCCCGTTGATAAGAACACTCTTTATACCAAGCTCTTTACCGTGGCACTTGACGGAGATGCCGATTGCGGAGGTCTCGTTTCATATAACTATTTCTCTGGTGAACCTGTAACGGGATTTGACGAAGGCGCTCCAATGTTTGTCAGAAAGGCTGACGATAAGTTTACACTGGCGAACTTCATGCGCATGCATATCTACTCATCGCTGGCTGCACTTAAGTATGGACTTGATCTTATGTTCAAGGAAGAGGGTGTCAGATGTGATGAGATGTTCGGACATGGCGGACTCTTTAAGACTCCGAAGGTAGGTCAGTCGATCGCGGCAGCAGCCATGAACGCTCCCGTATCCGTAATGGATACTGCAGGCGAGGGTGGTCCTTGGGGTATGGCACTTCTTGCAGCATTCGGTGATTCGAAAAAGAAGGATAGTGCTCTTACGCTCCCGGTATTCCTTAACGAAAAGATTTTTGCAGGCAACAAGGGATCAAAGATAGAACCAGACGCCGAAGCTGTTAAGGGATTTGACAGGTTCATGGAAAGATATGTCAGAGGTCTTGCTGCAGAGAAGGCAGCTCTTGAGATGTAATAACAGCAAAAGACATCGGCCATGACAGGATTGGATTCAGATGGCCGTATGGATATATTATACGCCGGATGCCGGTGTGTTCTAAAAACAGTTAGGAGAAAACACATGCTTGAAGAACTCAAACAGAAAGTATATGAAGCAAACATGCTGCTTCCCCAATACGGACTCGTAACCTTCACCTGGGGAAATGTCAGCGCCATTGATGATAAAAGAGAATACTTTGTTATCAAACCGTCCGGAGTGGAATATGATAAAATGCGTCCGGAGGACATGGTCGTTATGGATCTTAAGGGCAACAGGATTGAGGGAAAACTCAATCCGTCATCCGACACACCGACTCACCTTGAGCTGTATAAGGCCTTTCCCGAGATAGGAGGGATAGTTCATACACACTCGAGTTATGCTACGAGCTGGGCACAGGCAGGACGTTCGATACCCTGCTATGGCACCACGCATGCGGATTATATCTACGGTGAGGTACCGTGCCTGCGCTGCCTTACAAAGGAAGAGATCGATGAGGCGTATGAAGAAAACACGGGACGTCTTATCGTAAATGAGTTTAAAAGGATGAATAAGGATATACTCGCGGTCCCTGCGGTACTTTGCAAGAATCATGGGCCTTTTGCCTGGGGCAAGGATGCGAATGAAGCTGTTCATAACGCAGTTGTTCTTGAAGAGGTAGCCAAAATGGCGTATCGTGCCGAAACGATAAATCCCCGTATACAGCCTGCGCCACAGGAGCTTCAGGATAAGCATTACTACAGAAAGCACGGGGCTAATGCATACTATGGTCAAAGCAAATAGTTTTCGATAAAATTTCGCTGGACAAATAGTTAATAATAATATAAAATAATTTAATAAAACTTAAAACAATGAGGCTTTTACGGATGCTAACGGCATCCGTAGGGCCTTATTTTTTTGCGACACGAATCTGTCTTACAGGATCCGAAATGAGGCAGTTTCCTGCTAAGGGGATGTTGATGGAGGAAAAATATGAGAAAAAGAAAAGCAGTATTGGCCGTTGCCGTGATGGCGCTCGTGCTGTCCGGATGCGAGGGAAGGACACTGCAGAAAGATGCGCCTGTGGAAACCGCTGAAGATTATGTCCTTTCCTATGATGGAATAGCTGTGAACGATATCTCTTCCAAAGGTGTAGCTGTTCATGACCCGTCGATACTAAAGGCCGGAAATAATTATTACATATACGGTTCTCACATGACTGCAGCCAAGAGTACGGACCTTGTTAACTGGGAGATGATCGCGGATAAATATATGAAAAGCAATCCGGTATACGGGCAGATATATGATGTCGCCGATGAAGCATTTGCCTATGCCGGAGACAAGACCAGCGTGATCAAAACAGATGACAATGGTACGCACGTTTGGGCTCCGGATGTGATATACAACAAAGTCATGGGGAAGTACTGCATGTACTACTGTACTTCCTCAACGTGGAACGCCTCGAACCTATGTTTCGGCATATCCGATTCACCGGAAGGACCGTTTGTCTGGCAGAAGGCCCTGATATATTCGGGGTTTAATTCGGGAAACATCGATAAAACCGATGTGCTTGAATATGTAGACGAAAAGTACGCCAAAACGAAGTATATAAAGGGAGGCGGCTACAATTACGAAGATTACCCGAATGCCATAGATCCGACCGTGTTTTATGACAAAGATGACCGTATGTGGATGGTATACGGCTCGTGGAGCGGAGGGATCTTTCTCCTTGAGCTGGATCCCGAAACGGGAGATGTGATACACCCGGCAGCAGATGAGGATGGAAACGTCGATCCGTATTTTGGAAAAAGACTGCTGGGCGGAGGACATATCTCTATAGAAGGTCCGTATATACTTTATGATCCGGATGCCGGCTACTATTATCTGTTTGTGTCTTATGGGGCACTGCAAAGCAATGGCGGATATCAGATGAGGGTCTTCAGATCAGATACCGTAGACGGGGATTATGTGGATATGAACGGAGTGTATCCTCAAAAAAGTGCCCTGCATCAGGACTACGGACTCAAATTGTCCGGTAATTACAAGCTTCCGAGTCTGGACAAAGCATATATGGCGACAGGTCATAATTCGGCTTTTATTGATGATGACGGAAAGAGATATGTGGTGTACCATACGAGATTTAACGATAAAGGCGAGAATCATTCTCCCAGGGTCCACCAGTACTTTATAAACGAGCAGGGATGGCCCTGTGAACTTCCATATCAGACGCAGGGTGAAGAAATTGATGAAAGCGGATATGAAAAGACCGCTCTGACCGGCAGATATTTTGTGACCAATCAGGGAAAAGAAATAAGCAACTATATCTCAAATCCCGTGATCCTGTATCTTTACGAGGACGGATCTGTATCGGGAAGAGAATCTGAAGGCTTATGGGAAGTGAAGAACGGCAGCGCATATATGAATATTACGATCGACGGAGTCGCTTATTCCGGAGTATTCTGCGCCATGAAGGATGAAGCCGGTACGGATGTGATGACATTCAGTGCAGTCGGAGACAATACCACCGTATGGGGTGTTAAATACTAAAGAGGAGACATTCGATATGAACAGCTATTTTTCATACAATAAACCGTGGATATTGCAAAGAGCGGACCCATATGTCATAAAGAGCGAAGACGGACAATACTATTTTACGGCTTCGGTTCCAGAATATGACAGGATAGTGCTCCGGAGATCCGATTCGCTTACGGGATTATCCGAAGCGGATGAAAAGGAAATATGGCATAAACATGAAAGCGGCCCGCAGAGTATACATATCTGGGCGCCCGAGCTGCACTACCTGTTCGGGAAATGGTACATTTACTATTCCGGAGGTGATAAGGACAGCATATGGGATATCAGACCTTATGTGCTTGAATGTAAGGGAAATGATCCGATGAATGACGGATGGATCGAAAAAGGCAAGATGGTATGCTGTAAGGACGATGAGTTTTCCTTCAGGGCTTTTTCGCTTGATGCCACCGTATTTAATGCATGCGGGAAGTGGTACTATGTGTGGGCCGAAAAAGTCGGCGTCGGGAAACAGATATCCAATCTGTATATAGCGCGCCTGAAAAACGGATATACACTGGATACGGTGCAGGTTCTTTTGACTTCTCCGGATTATGACTGGGAAAGAAAAGGGTTCTGGGTGAATGAGGGCCCGTCCGCTCTGATACGGAACGGCAAAGTGTTTCTCACTTATTCTGCGAGTGATACCGGGATCAATTACTGCATGGGCATGCTGAGTGCCGATGAAGGATCGGATCTTCTGGATCCGCTTTCGTGGAAAAAAGAAAGATATCCCGTGCTGAGTTCTTCTGAAAAGCATATGGTATATGGCCCGGGACATAATTCATTTACAACAGATGAAAACGGTGATGACATCATGGTATATCACGCCAGAACCGAAAAGAAAATAGTGGGAGATCCGTTATACAATCCGAACCGCCATGCTATGCTCATGCCGGTTCGGTGGAAAGATAAAAAGCCTGTTTTTGAGTTTGAATGATATTACTGAGCGATCGGGACATAGCTGATATTGACATCTATGTCCTGATCGTAGTTTCCGAAGGTTTTTCCAAACAGAGTAAGTCCGCCGACATGCTCGGCATCTTCTTCGACAGCAAGTTTTAACCTGATTATACTGGTATAATCAAGATTCAGGGTTGACGTGCTGACATCTGAGATCTTAAGTCCGTCGATAAAAGTTCCGTTACGATTAATGACAAAAAGCTTAATCAGACCATACTGATTCCAGTTAGGAAGCCACCAGTCAGGAGTGAACATTCCGCGGACATCACCGTAATCTCCGGGAAGTGTCCACATTCCGACATAAGTATCATTAATGTAGAAACTGACATCGGATGGCCAGTCTTCGTTGATCCCCGGAGCCTCCGAACTCAGTTCCATGGAAACTGCTATCTGTGAAATCCTGTTATTTCTGGGAATCAGATTGGGTATGGTATATTCCACGAAGCCCTTGGTAAACCATACGATATCAGCACGAAAACGATCCGGGTGGTCAAAATAGCGTATGTCATCAAGTTCTCCTATCAGAGACTTGCTGGTAGCCATTCCGCAAGTGGGATAAACCTTGTGCGAAGTAAACTGACCGACCTTGATCTGAGTGCTGAAGGTATTTGAATAGTCTACCGGCTGCTCAAAGTCTATCAGCAGCTTGTCTTCTTTTACAGAACAAATCTTCTGATTGCCGTGTCTGGTTGAATCATTTGAGATTGAAATGAGCCCGGTGTCCTCAAGCTTTTTGATATGCCCGGTCAAAGCCCCATTGGTGATATTGAGCTGCGTAGCCAGCTGGTTCATGCTCATATGTCCGTTTTCCAGAAGAGTATTTAATATCTGTACTCTTACATCCGAACCTAATGCCTTAAATATTTCCAGACCGTCATTTAATGAAGTGATATGTAACATGGCAATACCCGTTTCTTTATTTGATAATTAAGTGTTATGGTAAAGAATTGTTTTGAAAAACACAAATTATTATAGCATTTATTGATTTTGACGGTCAAACATATTTTTCGAGCGTATGAAATAGTTTAGAAAAAACTTAATTGCATCTATAATTCATTCAATTAATTTGTGAAATATGCACAAGAGAATCTGGATAAACTTGTAATAAATGTAAATAAATCGATTTTACTTAAGAAAAATCTAAAATAATCATTGACGAACTAAACAATATATGAGTATAGTGTAATCAGTAAATGATCCTTAAGAAGAGCAAGATGATCGGAAGCCTCACTGATAAATTGCCGGGAGGGGATCAGAATCGTTTAAACAAGTAGGAGGGTACAAATGAAAAAGAAATTACTCAGTGTTCTTTTGACAGCTGCCATGACAGTTTCACTGTTAGCAGGATGCGGCAGCAGTGCTGCACAAGGAACCGGTACGGAAACACCTGACGCTGCGACGGAAGAAGTTGCCGACGCAACTGAGCAGGCAGAGGAAGAAGCACCTGTAAACACTTTCGGAGATGAAAGTGGAACACATCTTGAAATGTGGACATTCGTTGAACTTCACGGACAGCACTACAAGGATATGGCTGAAGTATGGAATGAACAGCATCCCGATGAGACGATCGAGATCACATGTACAACTTATCCGTACGGAGACATGCATACAAAATTGCTGAGTTCTCTGGAAGCCGGAACGGGTGCTCCTGACATCTGTGACGTTGAAGTAGGACAGTTCCCCAATGTAGTAGCCGGACAGGATCAATGGCTCGTGCCTCTTGATGATTATGCTTCAGATTACATGGCTACCATGGTTCCTTCGCGTATGCAGACATATCAGGGCGCAGACGGACATTATTATGGTGCTCCTTATCATGTAGGCGCATTTGCAATGTATTATAATGTAGCAGCCATGGCAGAGGCAATGGGAATCTCAAATGAAGAAGTGATCGCAAAGATCGATGCTGTTTCAACATGGGATGATTATACAGCACTTGGCAAAGAGTATCTTGCAGCCATCGGACAGGAAGGAAAGTACTGGACCAGCGTGGATACAGGCGGAGTTGACTGGATGTGGCTTGCGATGGCAGAGTATGGCGATGACTGGACAGGCGGATTTGAAGGACCTGCAAATGTGCAGCTTGATTCGGTTAAGAAGATGATGTCTATGCAGCAGCAGTGGCTCAAGGAAGGTGTAGCCGAGATCTCTCCCGACGGTCATGTAGACCTTGAAGCAGGATTCCAGAACATTCTTGATCACAACATAGTATCATTCCCCAAGGCTCTTTGGTATATGAGCCGTTTCACGAACTATATGCCTGATGAAGCAGGTAACTGGTATATCGCCAAGTGCCCTGTATTCGAGGCAGGCCAGAAGTGCTCAGTCGGAGTAGGCGGAACAGGCACTGTTGTAACACAGCAGTCTGAGAACAAGGATCTGGCAGCCAGATTCCTTTGCTGGGCTAAGATGTCCGACGAAGGTGAGCAGCATATCTGGGATAAGCTTGGATTTGATGTATGTAACACCGCAATGTGGACAGTTGATTCTGTAGCTCATGACGATAACAACCAGTTCAATGCTTTCTTCATCAATTATCCTTACGATGTACTTAATGAAATAGGTATGGACAATATCGGAAAGATATCTGTTGTAGCGATCAGCCCTACCATAAATGAGTACATGTGCACAACTACTCTTAACGAGGTGCTTGAGGATCCTGATTACAATATCGACGATGCACTTAAGGAAGCTCAGGATGCCATTGATTTAGAGCAGTAAAAGGTTTTACAAAAAGATATTCTTCTGGGGAAAAATAGGTTATAATTACCTTACAGGGGGATGCCGGTGATCATCCGGTATCCCCCAAATAATATAAAAAAGGTTTAGTTAATCCATACTTCCGGAAGAATGATCGGCAAGGAGGTTGTGAAATGAAAACCAGGAACTTTCTTTATTCTCAAAAAGTAGCACCATATGTTTTCGTCCTGCCTTTTATACTCAGTTTCGCGGTTTTCTGGATATATCCGCTGATCACGGCTTTTACCATGAGCTTCCAGAAGATCACGCCTTCTGCTACGGACTGGGCAGGGTTAAATAACTATATTAAACTGCTGAAGGATAAAGTGTTCATCCAGGCAGTTACTAACAGCGCCAAGTATATGTTTTTTACTTTGGTTTTGCTGATTCCGTTCCCTATGATCTTTGCAGTGCTGATGGATTCAAACATTGTTAAAGCAAAGGGAGTGTGGAAAGCTCTTCTCTATATGCCGGCACTGACTTCAGTGGTTATTTCCGGTACACTGTTCCGCCTCATGTTTTCGGAATACAAAACGGGACAGATGAATGTGATCGCTCAAGCCCTGGGCTTTGGAACATATAAATGGCTAAAAAACGACTGGTCGGGTATGCTTGCTTTGCTTATTCTGGCCTGTTGGAGATGGACGGGAGTAAACATGCTTTATTTCCTGTCCGGATTGAAAGCGATAGATACTTCGCTTTATGAAGCGGCGGATATTGACGGGGCATCTCCGATACAAAAGTTCTTTTATGTTACTCTTCCGCTGCTGAAACCTACAACTATATATGTATTGACGATCTCGGTTTATGCGGGACTTGCAATGTTCCTGGAATCTTACATGTTATGGGCCGGAAACAGTTCACCCAACAATATCGGATTAACGATTGTCGGATATCTTTACAAACGTGGCATCGAGAAAAACGATATGGGATATGCCTGTGCTGTCGGAGTGATCCTCCTTTTGGTCGCACTGATCATAAACTTTGCACAGCTGATACTTAACGGTACATTCAAAAAAGAGGAGGATTGACTATGGGATCCGCTAAAACTAAGAATCTGTCTAATTCGCCCAAACATATTATCCTTTCAGTGCTTGGCACCGGCTTTTTCGTGATCCTCTGCGGTATTATCGCATTTCCGGTAGTCGCCGGATTACTGGCTTCGTTTCGTCCGGGTACCGAACTGATAAGAAGAGGGCTCGCAATAGACTTTAATGTCAATACGATGACACTTTCGAACTATAAATATCTGTTCGGGGGTAATGCCGACAGCCAGAAATACTTCATGTGGTACAGGAATTCCCTGCTGATCACACTGGTTACCGTTGTGCTGACGCTGGCTGTATGCTACTTTGTGGCGTATGGTCTTACGATGTATGAATTTAAACTGAAGAATTTTCTCTTTACGCTGGTAATAGCAACGATGATGGTACCCTTTGAGATCCTCATGTTGCCTATGTATAAAGAAATAATAGCACTGCATCTTATAGACACTTATGTCGGTGTTATCATTACCGGGCTTTGCAATGCCTCGACGGTGTTCTTTTTCAGACAGTACCTGTCGGGGTTACCTAAAGAACTGCTGAGTGCCGCAAGGATTGACGGCGCCAATGAATATTATATTTCTGTCAAGATAATACTGCCTCTGGCTAAACCGGCATTTGCTTCTATGGGTATTTTGTGTGCAATGGGATCATGGAATGCGATCCTGTGGCCGCTGCTTGTACTCAAGGGGGCTGAAAAGTTCACGCTTCCGATAGGGCTCAACACATTGCTTACGCCTTACGGTAACAACTACGATGTACTGATAGCCGGTTCGATGTTCGGTATTCTTCCGATATTCGTGATCTTTTTGATCTTCCAGAAATATATTATAGATGGTATGACTGTCGGAGCAGTTAAAGGATAAATAAAAAATACTTTTTTGGGAGGGCTTATGGCTAAGCTATTTATCAACAATGAGTGCAAGAAGAGCACGATCGCACCTGAGATCTACGGACACTTTTCCGAGCATCTTGGAAGATGTATCTACGAGGGACTTTATGTAGGAGAAAACTCGGATATTCCCAATACCAACGGAATGAGAAACGATGTCGTATCCGCATTAAAGGAAATGAAGATACCTGTACTTCGTTGGCCCGGTGGATGTTTTGCAGATGAGTATCACTGGATGGACGGCATCGGTCCTAAGGAAAAGCGTAAGAAGATGATCAATACCCACTGGGGCGGGGTTGTCGAGGACAACAGTTTTGGTACACATGAATTTTTTGAACTGTGTCGTCAGCTTGGCTGCAAGACCTATGTAAATGCAAACGTCGGAAGCGGTTCTGTCCGTGAAATGAGCGAGTGGGTTGAATACATCACGTTTAACGGCGTTTCACCTATGGCAGATCTGCGTAAGGAGAACGGTCACGAGGAGCCGTGGAAACTCGATTACATCGGAGTTGGAAACGAGAACTGGGGATGCGGCGGCAACATGCGCCCTACGTATTATGCCGATGAGTATCGCAGATACCAGACCTATGTAAGAAATTACGACGGCAACACCCCGATAACCAAGATCTGCTGCGGAGCCAATTCCGGAGATTATAACTGGACCAGAAAGGTCCTGGAGACATGCTTTGAAGGAAGCAACCCTGCTCAGCACGGCTTTATGGATGGACTTTCACTGCACTATTACACACTTCCCGAGACCGAAGGAGACTGGAACTTCAAGGGATCAGCCACCGACTTTACGGAGGAAATATTCTACCAGACATTAAAGCGCGGAGTATATATCGAAGAACTCGTTACGAAGCATGGTAACATAATGGACGAGTACGATCCTGACAAGATCATCGGAATGATGGTTGATGAGTGGGGTATATGGACGGATGTTGAACCCGGAACAAATCCCGGATTCCTCTATCAGCAGAACACCATGAGAGATGCCCTTGTAGCAGGTAATACTCTCAACATCTTCAACAAACATTCAGACAGAGTGAAGATGGCTAACATCGCACAGCTTATCAATGTCCTTCAGTCAGTGATGCTCACCGACGGCGATAAGATGATAAAGACAC
>JAILAN010000109.1 GCA_024681595.1 Lachnospiraceae bacterium | reverse complement strand
AATGCGGATAGATGGCAAAAAGATCGTAAACGGAAAGAAAACATATATGTGGGTCTACAGGAACAGCCCATTCAGCAAATCTCCGCCCATTGTCTTGTTTGACTGGCAGCCATCAAGGCGGGCAGATCATCCAAGAGACTTCCTTAAGAACTTCTCCGGCGCCGTGATCACAGATGGTTATCAGGTGTATCACAAACTCGACAAGGAACGGCAGGACCTGAATGTCGCCGGATGTTGGATCCATTATGTCAGAACTATTATTATTCCAGACGAAATGCCGATCAAAGTAAAATATCGGCATTTCTTCACTTTCATCTGGAATAACAATACCATGCTTTATTTCAAGAATCCAGGTATATTACTTTTGCTTTCATCCTTACTTCTGTCAGCATCCTGCTTGATGAACCATTTATCATTCCATGCCTTAATATGACGGTTCATTGTATCTTGGGTAACTTCAGCGTAAATCTGTGTCGTTTGTAATGATACATGTCCAAGGAAATTCCTTACCACTATAAGAGGAACTCCAGCCTCAAGCATATGTGTGGCTGTAGTGTGCCTCATGGAATGGGGTGTATAGTTTTCCCTGAACTTATCCGGATTCGCCTTTTTGGCTTTTGCCACATACTTTGCATAAATCTCCTCAATGCAGGAAACAGTCATCTTTTCATGGGTCTGACTCGAAAACACGTGGCGCTCTTTAATTGTGGCTATGCCTTTGCTTTCAATATATTTTTTTAGTTTGACCGAAGCAACTTGAGGAATTCCTATTCTGCGTATCTTATGGCCTTTACCATGTACAATTATTCCTGCTCTGTCAGGATAAAAATATATGTCCCCGACTGTAAGATCACAGACTTCCTGAGCTCTCATTCTACTAGCATACATAAAGCACAATAAAGCTTTGTCCCTGCGGCCGATCGCAGTGCTTGGATCCGGAAGATCAAAGATGATTTTGACCTCTTCCCTGGTAAAAAAGCTTCTATTCTGGGATGGTGCTTTCTTTTTGGGAATCTTTAATACGTTATTCCTGAATACAGTAGCTGCTGCAAAATCTCTGTTCTGCGCATATATTGAAAATGCCGATATCGCAGCAAACCGCTGGTTGCGTGTCGATATACTGCATTTTCGTTCCGATTCCAACCAGTCAAGGAATTCGGTGATAGCTTGGGCATCTAGCCCTTCAAAATCGATCTTGTCGGAGCTTATGCCCTTTACTGAATACATGAATTCCAGCAACAAACGGAATGTATCCTTATAGGATGTTATGGTAGCTTCTGATAACCCCTTGGCTATCGGAAGGTAGGTATTAAAATAATACTCAAGATGGTCGAGAAATGTGTTTTTCTTACGTTTCATCATCCACCTCCGACAGTAATCCACTCATGAAATTACCAAAGATGTCGATGGATTCAGGGAATAATTCATTGCTGAACTTAAGATACTTAGCTGTTTCATTAAGGCTTGTATGACCAAGGTATATAGAAAGATAAGGTATCGCATCATCGAGATGTTTGCCATTTCTTTCAGCCTGCGCAAATGATTTGAAAGCAAACACATGGCGCATGCAATGAAGACAGGGACCTCTTTCATATTTTTTCCTGCCGGCCAAGCAGATGTCATTATCTCTAAGTATAATCTCAAACCGGTTCTTGACTGACTTAGCTGAGATATGGTCATCTTTAAGTGCCGACGGGAAAAGCCAGCTATCATTACCTTGAGTTATGCCCATAGCCATACAATACCTTGACAGTATATCTGTCATCCCTACTGACATAGGTACCATACGGTGTTTATCGCCTTTTGTGTTCAACATCCTTAAGATGCCTCGCTCAAGGTCTACATCCGCCATTTCGATCCTGACGGTCTCTCCAATCCTTAGACCGCAGGCATACAATAATCGGATTATTACCGGGAACTCAATAACCAGGTTCGGATCGGTCTTATGATCCTTCTGGATGACATTATCTGCCGAACGAAAAATGCTGTCGAGCTCACTATCGCTGAATATATACGGAACATAATCCTCATGCACTTTGGGAACCACAGGCAGGTATACATTTTCCCCCGACAAACTGAGATAAGTCAGAAACTGCCGGACAACTATGACTTCATTTTCAATGGAGCTGCTCTTCCCCGAAAGCGTGCCTACCCATTTGTTGATAATACTTTCTGTAAGCTGGCCACAGGAACTTACGTTTCTACATAAATAGTCATCAAAACGGGTAAGATAACACTGTTCGTGTTTCAGCGCACTCTCACTCAGGACTGAGCTTCGAAGTTCATAGTACTGCGAAAGCATACCCGAATAAATACTTTTAAACATTCCTGATCACCTTCTTTCCAGTAAGGTAATCACCAAATAACCCTGTCGGGGCAGGAGGTTCTATTGAACACATCCTGAGATTTTCGATGTCTGTTTTTGCATAATGTATGATGACATCCGGATCTGAATGTCCAAGGATCTTTCTTACAGATTCATACGATACCCCGTCATTAACCATAGAACTGGCAAGTGAAGAACGGAATGCGTGTGGGCCATGCTTTTTTCCGGTAGTATCTACACGGGCATCAATAAATCCATTGGTTACGATATGGCGTATCACGCTTGTAGTTATAGGTCCATATGGTGCAGTCATTACGTGGAATACATAACCGTCCTCTGGTATTCCTGTTAAATTATCAAGGTGCTGTATCAAGGCTTCAGACACATCTTCAGGCATCTGTAATGATAGTGGTACCTTTGTTTTATTCTGTACAATGCTGATATAGCCTGATCTAAAGTCAATCTCTGACCATTTCAGCCTAGCTATATCACCTGAACGTAATCCCATTCGTGTAGCAAGTCTGACTATGGCTAAATTCCTTCTTCCTGTGTCAGACCTGGTATCTATAGAAGACTCCAACTTTCTGATTTCTTCAGGAGTATATGTCGTAGGTATTATCTGTTTTCTCTTATAGCGTGGAACAATCCCTGAAAAATCAGATGATGTAAAACCTTTGTCAAAAAGATACTTCAAGAAAAGTCGTATACGGGCATAGTTATCCTTATTGGAAAATATAAGCAATGCACGTACGATGATTCCTGCATTAAGGTCTAAAATTTCATTGTATCCTTCTTTTTCGATATAATTCAAGAATGTTGTACAGGTCTTTTCTTTTGCGGCAATGGTTGTAGGGGCGTTTCCTTTTGTACTGCATTCATAAAGATATCCATCCAAGATGTCGGCATAGCCCCGACTACTTTGTCAGAAGGATTACCATGATGACATCTGTACGATTTTCCATCTAAATAATCATCCAGTCTTCTAACGGTACAGTTGTAAAAAACAAAGGTTGATCTGCAGACATTTATACTATCGAGATAATCCCTGCCCGCCTCTTTGGTGTATAAATCCGTTCCGCGTTGATTGATAAATACATTGATTCTGTTATATAACCTACGGTAATTGTTCAATGTCGAATCCATGTATCCCTTTTTCTTGAGCTGATCAATAACTTTATGCATCAACTCATCAAATGGAATAGTTCTTTCTGCCATAATTGACCTCCTTATAGTATAATAAGGTCAATTATAAGACTGTTATCGTTATTCGAGAAACATCAGCAGGACTGTCTGTTTTATGCGGCTTCGCTTAATCCTTCTGGAATAATAATAGTTCTGACATAATGAGCCTTATTCCAGCTCTGAGATAAGGCTCACGTTCGCCGCGGGTTTGTTGATGCAATACCCAAAGGGCAAAAAAAGAATCTGGACGATCCTGCCGTTCAGGGTGTCGCATACTGTGATAAGCTCTTTTATTACGAGCGGAAGTCAGCCGAGAAAGAGCACACCTTTGAA
>JAILAN010000075.1 GCA_024681595.1 Lachnospiraceae bacterium | reverse complement strand
GCCTATGCCCTCTTCGGCGGACAGAAAATGACTGTAACGAACGGGCACAATGCCCCTTCGGGTGATGAAAATGCCTACACCGAGAGTCTTGGCGATGATGCCGAGATCGCAAATACGATAGATATGATCAAAGAGGCTGATAAGAGAGTCTCTACGGTCAGATCCTATTACGGTGCATTACAGAACCGTCTGGAACACACCATAAACAATCTGGACAATGTTGTTGAGAATACAACGTCAGCCGAGTCTCTCCTTCGCGATACCGATATGACTGCCGAAATGGTCGCATACGCTAACAACAATATTCTCATGCAGGCCGGTCAGGCCATGCTCGCACAGGCCAACCAGACAAATCAGGGCGTCCTGTCTCTTCTGCAATAATTCAGCCGGTCTTTATATCTGATCCGTCGGGATCACGACCGACAGCAGCTCATTCGGGTGCTGTATTATGAGCTTTGCGTTATTATCTTCAAGTTCCTTTCTGTCTCTGAATCCCCACAGCACTCCTACCGTGAACATTCCCGCATTATTGCCCGTCTGCATATCTGTGGATGTATCTCCCACGTATATTATCCGGGCAGGATCAAGTCCTATCATCCCGGCAGTCAGCAAAGCGCCCTCCGGGCTCGGCTTTCTGGGTATATCCCGCACATTACCCTGAATGTGGTCGAAAATATCCTCTCCGTATAGTTTGTGAACTACCTCTATAGCCTGTTTATGCGGCTTGTTGGATAAAACAGCCAGCTTATGCCCCCGCTTTTTAAGTTCCCTAAGTGTCTCGGGCATACCTTCATATACGGTCACTTTATAATCGGCATGCTCTGCAAAGGTCCTTCGGTACGCTGATCTAAGCTCATCATAGTATTCGCATTTCGTATCGCCATCGGCTATAAGCATGCGCCGAACTAGTTCGTCAGCTCCGTCGCCTACAAAGTAGCGGTATCTGTCCATTTCAAACGGCTCCATGCCGATCTCCTTTAAGGCAAGATTTCCGCTCACGGACAGTGACTCCAGCGTGTTTGATAATGTTCCATCCAGATCAAATATATATCCTGTATTGTTATTCATATTCATTGTACCCATAGTGGTCTCCTGTGGTCCCCCGGGACGGGGTTTGTGGTCCATTTCTGTGGTCTCCCGGGACGGAGGCTCAAAAGTTCATCTTGCGTATCGCAGAAACCAGATTATACGCGTATGTTTCGCATCCAAGGCAGTTTGGATGCAGATTATCAAGGTAATAATCTGAAAAATGAGGAACCAGCTTCATTCCGTCAACTATCCTGACATTTTCATACGCTCCGGCGATCTTTTTAACCTTCTGTCCGAATTCTACAAGCGTCGGCAGTTCGTCCGGAGAATCGCCCCTCCAGATAGGAGTTATGCAAAGGATCGGAATCTTACGGCCGTATATTCCTGTCAGAGTTTCATAATATTTCTCAACGGGAGTCATATCTTTATCGCGATACTGGTTGGTCCCCAGTGAGACTATTATCTTGTCCGGATCATACCCATCCATCTTCATCAGCGATCCCGCATCATATACATATCCGCCGATACCCTGATTCAGGATATCATAGTTTAACAGTCTGTTCGCCACGCTGACATACGTGCAGGATGAACGGAGCGGCCCGTAGCCCTGGGTGATCGAATCGCCGAGCCACAGCACCTTCTCGTTTTTAACGGCAGGCCTGTATTCGCCATCTATGGTAAAATTGCGTACCAGGACCGTAGCATCGGCAGGCAGATAGATGATCACTGACTTTTCTCCTTCCGGAAGCTCCCACTCGATGGTTCCGGTATCTAGAATATCTTTAACATGTATTATGCCTGTTATGAGTCCGTCTACCATCAGTTCAAAAGAATCTGGAGATCCCTTCCAGATTATCCTGTAATCAAATGAAACCCTGCGGGCCGATGTCACAAATTCGAAGGTCTTGGCCGTAGTTGCTGTGCATCTCTCATACCACATTAAAAAGGCGCCTTCAAAGTATCTTATCTGGTCCTTGTTGTACTGAAAGGCCTGAAGATATCCGTCAGCAGTCTCATCGAACTCGTACGCCCCAAAGTAGATTTTTTTAAGTTCTTCATTAGATAATGTCATCTGTATCCTGCTTAACGGACAGCGCCGTTTTAAATCCGTCTCTTTATCATCTTATACTATACCACTGCCGAAATCTGGTGTATTATTTTTTTAATAGATTATAGCACGGGAAAGCACATATCCCGATGCCTGGGTTTGATTTTGTGTGAAGGAGAATGGTATGGCTGAAAACATCAATAAAACAGATCTTAATGTTGACCAGATGGAAAACGTCAGTGGTGGTTCATATGAAGATATCACCGAAATGCACAGCACCTGCAAAGGCTGCATGGCAGTAACCCTCTGGAAGAAATATTACGGCAGTTGGCACTGCTCGGTATGTAACGGTACGGAATCCATCCCGTACTGGGAACTGCCCGAGTACCAGAAGTAAGTACACACCTTTAAGGCTGAGGATATGATCCTCAGCCTTTTGTTTTTTAAATCATAGCATATAGTATCCCTATATCTGGCGGAATCTCTTTGTAAACAGGCGCTTTTTATGCTTTCGTAAAATTTTTATCGAAAAACGATAAAAAGTTGTTGACAAACATTTTTGCGCATGTTATAAAATATTTATCGACATTCGATAAACATTTAATCAAAAATGCTAAAGGAGATAAAAACAATGAAAAACACAAGAATCGAAGAAATCAAAAAATCAGCAACGATCACAGCCAATGTGCTTAACGTTATCCGTGTCATAACAATGGTAGCAGCCATCATAGCACTGGTAAGCGGTATCATCTGCCTGCTCTGTCAGAATAAGGTCGACGGTTCAGTGATCTACGACGGCGGAACCTTCCGAGTATTGCCCCCGGTCAGTCAGGAAGCCATGATAAACGGCGAGGGATTTGATTTCATCAACAACCTTAACATCGAAAACTTCATGGTCTGGGCAGCGCTTAACTGTTTCGTGGCAGCAGCAGCCATTGCAATAGTTACCATAGTCATCGTTCTCATACGCAAGGTGTTCGTTGAACTAAGAGACAATGATACTCCATTTACCGAGAATGTACGCAACCAGCTTAAGATCACCGGTATCCTTGTCACGATATCCGCATTAATGGAGTCATTAGCTATAGCTGCCATAATCGGCCTCTCATTCTGGTGCCTGTACTGTGTATTCGGATACGGCATGGAACTGCAGAAGAACGATGATGAGACACTGTAAGGAGGTCTGATATGGGCAAGATAATACTTAGACTGGACAGAATGATGGCTGACAGAAAAATGAGCCTCAATGAGCTCTCGGAGAGAGTTGGCGTTACCAATGTCAATCTCTCCAAGATAAAAACAGGTAAGATAAGCGCGATCAGGTTTTCTACACTGGAGTCGATCTGCGAAGCCCTGAACTGCCAGCCCGGAGATATACTGGAGTACGACCCGACCGCAGTCAGGGAAGATGATTCAGAAGGATAATTCCCGGGTTCCGACTCTTTGCCTGAATCTCGCATCATGCTCCACGAGCAGCATAGTTGGCTTATAATCCAGTATCAGCTTTTCAATCTGCATCCGTGAGAAAACATCGATATAATTAAGCGGTTCATCCCATATATACAAATGAGCAGGAGTGATGAGGCTCTCCGCTATAAGGACCTTTTTCTTCTGGCCTTCGGAAAAGTCCTTCATGTCCTTGCCGAATTGCTCCCTCTCAAGATCGAGCCGCCGAAGCACTGCAAGGAACAGGCTTTCATCAAGGTCTTTGATCCTTGCGTGTTCACGTAAAGTTCCTCTTAGGAAAGACGTATCCTGGTTGATGTAGGATATCCTCAGTCCCGATGCGACCTTGAGTTCTCCGGTCATATTAAGTCCATGATCATCCCTGCTGTCATGATACTTGGCAGTTTTCTGAAGTATCGCCTTAATGAGACTCGTCTTGCCGCATCCGTTCCTGCCGGATATAAATACCCTCTCCCCCTGTCTGATCCTGAACGTCATATCAGTAAAAAGAGGGAACATCGGATCATATGAAAGTGTCAGATCCCTGGCCTCTATGAGTGTTTCTTTGTGATACCGAAGCGGTTCGATCTTAAGATCCGTGATCTGCTCGATATCCTTCAGCAATCCCTCCTTTTGCATGATCTCTCTGTCCATCCTCTTTTCATAGGACTTGACTCTGGCCTGCATCTTCTTGGTCTTAGCTCCGATATAAGATCTTGTTGATATATTCCTGTCGGGTTCCTTAATAGGGTCAAAACCGATCTTGGTATTCTCGTTTTTAATCGCCCAGCGGTTGCTTCTGTCCGCAGCTGCCTTAAGTTTTCCTATCTCCTTTATGTGCTTTTCATTCTCTGCTTTGGCAAAGGCATCCGCTCTTTCTTTGTTTTCCTGCCAAGATGAGAAATTACCGGCCACGACATCTATGCTGTTTCGATTAAGGACCAATATATGATCAGTCACGGCATCGAGGAGATCTCTGTCATGAGATACCAGGATGAAGCCTTTTTTAGATCTGAGATACTCTTTCACGACTTCACGTGCATCTTTATCAAGATGGTTGGTCGGTTCGTCTATAAGCAGCACCTCATCATCTGCAGCAAAAAGAACCGCAAGCATGACCCGGGTACGCTCTCCGTAACTTAATGTACCAAAAGGTCTGTACATACATTCAGCGTTCATCCCGATCTGTCCAAGTTGGACCAGTATTTGCCATTCTTCCACCTGCGGCTTCCATACAGGCGCAAGATCCGCAGCTGTAATATCAAGGTCACTGTCCGAAACAGCATACGGAAAGCAGTCGAATGAGGCTCCACCCGATATGCTTCCGGTATACTCATATCTTCCCATCAGAAGATTGAGCAAAGTGGTTTTGCCCTTGCCGTTTCGCCCGATCAGGCCGAGCTTCCATGATGTATCTATACTGAAGCTTACATCTTCGAACACATTATCAGCACTGCCCTCATAGGAAAAAGTCAGATTATTCACCTTTAATTGAGCCATATATAACACCTCCTTAACAGGCAAAAAAATCTGCTTCCGGTATAACCGAAAGCAGATCATGCGTAATCGAAGACTTATATATGCCAAAAAAGGGCATCATCATAAATGATGGCTTCAGAAAATCACGATGATCCAATCCGGCATACACAAACAGACCTTTCGGCCCCTTAAATCATAGTTTGCATTTACCAAATCTGATCATCTGTTTTTCATCGGCTCACTCGCACACTTACGTGTGTCCTTTCTCTTTGTTCTTTACGAAGGATATCACTGAATCCTCAAAAAATCAAGACCGGGAATTATCTTAACTTTTGTTTTTGTTTGCAACTCCTCTTTTAAGGTCAACAGGAAGAGCAGACCTGCTCATCAAGGTTATTTATGACCCAGGCAAAACCTTTAGCCATCCTGACTTCGGGATCTTTAAAATGGTTACCCTCATTCCACTCCAAAGTAGTCTTTATCCCGATTTTATCATATTGATCATGCAGCGATTTTATATTGTATCCTACAGTCTGCATGATCTTATTCTTTGTTTTTGCTTCCCGATCTCCAAGGCTTAAGTATATGGTGTCTGTCTTAACATCATTGCCGGTCGCATAGGCCAAAAAATCCGGATACCATACGGAAGGAGAAGCTGATGCGACACCGCAAAAAGAATCCGTCTGATATGCTGCCCACAGTGCAAAAAGCCCCGCAAGAGAATATCCGCCTATAATAAATTCGCGGCCGGGATAGCAGGATATAACATCATTCTTAATCTCCTCCAGAGTTGCACCGGCTCCTCCTTCGAATGGTTCATTCCCAAATACCGGATTTGCTTCCCATGGAGAAAGATCGCGATTCCAGTCATCAACAAAGCATGTCAATAACAAAAAATCACGATCCGTCATTTCCTTTATGATCGACTCTTCCCTTTCGATAAGTTCTGCCTCATGAGCCCCACTCATCTTTATGATAACAAGATCTGAGTCTTTATTACCATATGATCTTATTCTCATCTAGGCGGTTTGGGCGCACTAAAAAACCCGCCTCCCCCGGCTACTTTATTCATAGTCTCCATATCAAGGGGAATCTCGGCTTCCTTAGCAGTATCCTTAAGGGACTCTTTGATCTCCTTTTTAGCTAACACACTATCGGTTTTTTTCTTTTGATCTTTAAAAAAATCCATGTGTTTATCCTCCAAAAAACTTTATATATATTATACAACAGGTCTGTCCGGTGTGGTATAGTTTGATCCGATGATCAGATCTTTCTTATATTATTTTAACATATCCACATCAGTTTCGTGTTAAGTGTTTCAGGATATCGATATACTTTTGCGTCAGCTGGGACGGCGGCATATTGCCGGGCAGGATGTAGCCTATCTCCATATGATCATCAACCTTAAGGGGCTTTGCTATGATGTTCGGTCCGTTCAGTTTTTCACTTATCACGCCACTGCAGATGGTGTAGCCGTTAAGACCGATCAGCATGTTAAAAAGCGAGGCGCGGTCGCAGACCACGAGCTCCTTGTCACAGTCTGCCGTACTAAGGATCTCTTCGGAAAAATAAAAAGAATTGTGACTACCCTGTTCATAGGACAGACGCGGATAGGGCTTTAGATCATCCAGCGTCAGTATGCGCTTTTGGGCAAGCGGCGAGTCTTTGCCAATAAAGACATGAGGACGAGCAATAAAGAGTCTGGTAAATATAAGATCGTTATCCTTCAGCGTTTTTTTAAGGACCGTTGCATTAAACTCATTCAAATAAAGGATCCCGATCTCACTTCTTAAATGTGCAACATCACTGATGATCTCGTAAGTCTGAGTCTCCCGCATATGGAATTCATATTTGTCGCCGCCGCATTCTTTGAGCAGTTCCACAAACGCTTCCACAGCAAAAGAATAGTGCTGTGCAGAAACACAAAAACGCATCTTGCCTTTGTGCTTGCCGGTGTATCGTTCTTCAATAAGCCCGGTCTGCTCAAGCACCTGTCTGGCATAGCCTAAGAATTCATCGCCCTCCGGTGTGAGTTCCACCCCTTTGTTTCCTCGAAGGAAAATAGTGATGCCGTATTCTTTTTCCAGTTCATGAACCGATGCGGTGAGGCTCGGCTGCGCGATAAAGAGTCTCTTTGCAGCTTCCGTGATATTTCCGGTCTCGGCGATAGTTGTTATATATTGCAGCTGTTTTAAGGTCATAGAGTTCTCCTTTAATAGAATACTTCCTGATTATATCACTTGCCATAGGTAAAATCTATGGCAAGCTTAGAATTATATGTATTTTACCTACTAAACAGGTAGTTTTATACTCCATACAGGTCAGACAACAAAAAAGCATTATAAAGGAGAATAAAGACCATGTTGACATCAGTGATCGGATACCCCAGGATTGGGGCATTAAGGGAACTTAAATTCGCATCGGAAAAATACTTTAAAGGTGAAATGGATGCAGATGCACTAGAGGCGGTAGCAAAGGAACTTCGTGCTGCACACATCCGCAGCCAAAAGGATGCAGGGATCGACTTTATAACATCCAATGATTTTTCTTATTATGACTGCCTGCTCGATACTGCGGTCATGTGCGGTATAGTGCCACAAAGATACAGGGATCTGGGGCTATCCGAAACAGACACCTTCTTTGCGATGGCCAGAGGATATCAGGGAAAAAAGGGTGATGTTAAAGCACTGGCGATGAAAAAGTGGTTCAATACCAACTATCACTACATCGTTCCTGAGCTTGAGGATAATACCAATATCAGATGCAACAGCCAAAAAGTGTTTAAGGAATATGAAGAAGCAAAAGCAAACGGTGTTGAGACAAAACCGGTCGTGATCGGCGCATACACACTGCTTTCTCTATGCAGATATACCGGAAACAAGACCAGGGAAGATATAGCGGATGATGTGATCGCTGTGTATCTGGAGGTTATAAAGGGACTTAAAGAGCGCGGTGCTAAATGGATCCAGTTTGATGAGCCATCTCTTATAAGAGATCTTGATGCCAAGGATAAGGAATTCTTCCTTAGGCTCTATCAGCAGATCCTTAAGGAGAAAAACGGAATAAAGATCCTGCTTCAGACCTATTTCGGCGATGTGCGTGATATTTACGAAGAACTGACCGCACTTGATCTTGACGGTATCGGTCTTGATCTTGTCGAGGGCAAACAGACTATGGATCTGATAAACCGGTATGGTTTTCCGAAGGACAAGCTGCTTTTTGCAGGGCTTGTTAACGGCAAGAACATCTGGAGAAATCATTATGCCAAAACTTTAGAAACGCTCGATGCTCTTAAAGAAAAAGGGATCAGCGTGGTACTATCAACATCATGTTCATTGCTCCACGTACCGTATACTCTTGATGGCGAGGATAAGCTATCCGAAGACTATAAAAAGCATTTTGCATATGCCGTTGAAAAGCTCGGAGAACTTAAAGAACTATCATCTCTTGCCGAGGATAGTCCGCGTATAAAAAATGATGCATTTATTAAAAATGAAGCGCTTTTTAATACCGGAAGAGATTGCGCAGATGAGGAAGTGCAAAGGCGCCTTGCAAAGATCAAAGACAGCGATTACGTGAGACTGCCTGAGCGAAAAGAGCGCGAGCAGATACAGAAAAAGGCTTTAAATCTTCCAAAGTTCCCGACAACGACCATCGGTTCCTTCCCGCAGACATTGGATGTTAAGAAGAACCGTTCATCCTTCCGCAAAGGAGAAATAAGTGAAGATCAGTACAAAGCCTTTAACAAAGAAAAGATCAAGCGTGTCATCAAATGGCAGGAGCAGACAGGTCTTGATGTGCTGGTTCACGGGGAATACGAAAGAAACGATATGGTTGAGTATTTCGGTGAATCCCTGTCCGGATTTCTCTTTACCGAAAAGGCATGGGTGCAGTCATATGGTACCAGGTGCGTAAAACCGCCCATCATCTGGGGCGATGTGAGCCGCAAAAAGCCGATAACCGTAGAATGGTCGGTTTATGCTCAATCGCTCACTAAGTTGCCTGTAAAGGGAATGCTCACCGGGCCCGTGACCATCCTTAACTGGTCATTCCCTCGTGAGGATATCAGCATCAAGGAATCCATGACTCAGATTGCTCTGGCGATCCGCGATGAAGTACTCGATCTTGAAGCTAACGGGATCCGTATCATACAGATCGATGAAGCGGCCCTTCGTGAAAAACTGCCGCTTCGAAGGTCTGACTGGTATAGTGAGTACCTGGATTTTGCAGTACCTGCCTTTCGTCTGGTGCACAGCGGCGTAAAAGCAGAAACACAGATCCACACCCATATGTGCTACAGCGAATTTACGGATATCATTCTGGCTATCGACAATATGGATGCGGACGTGATCACCTTTGAGGCATCAAGATCCGATCTTCTCATTCTGGATGCTCTTAAAAAATTCAACTTTGAGACCGAAGCCGGCCCCGGCGTATACGATATCCATTCCCCTCGTATCCCGTCTGTGGATGAGATCGTTGCCGCCCTTCATAAGATGCGCCAAAAGATCGCTGACGATAAACTGTGGGTCAATCCCGACTGTGGATTAAAGACCCGCGGAGAAGAAGAAACCAGATCAAGCCTTCAAAACCTCGTGCAGGCAGCAAAGATCATACGCGAAGAAGCATGATCATATGAAAGTATCAGAAATATACAAAAACGGCGGGAGATCTCTTTCCTTTGAGATCTTCCCGCCCAAAAAAGATGACGAACTGAATAATATCGATGACACACTGGATGTGCTGTGCGAACTTGAGCCGGATTTTATCAGTGTGACCTTCGGTGCCGGCGGAAGCTGCAATTGCAATAAGACCATTGAACTGGCTCGTAAGATCAAGGAAAAATATAAAGTGGAGCCGGTAATGCACCTGACATGCCTTTGCTATGACAGGCACGAGATCGATGAATTTGCCAAAGCTCTTATTGATTCAGGGATCGAAAACATCCTGGCACTGCGTGGCGATGTGCGTGAGGGCGTTATGAAAAAAGAGGATTTTACCTACGCATCGGATATGGTTACGTATCTTAAGGAAAAGTACGATTTTTGTATTCTCGGCGCCTGCTATCCGGAACGGCATCCCGAATCCGCTAATATGGTTGACGAGATCAAGCACCTTAAGACCAAGGTATCAGCAGGAACAGAGGTATTGTTGTCCCAACTGTTTTTTGATAATGCACTCTTTTATGATTTCAGGGAAAAATGCCGTATCGCAAATATTGATGTGCCGGTCATCCCGGGAATTATGCCGGTTATAAAAGCCGCCCAGATAAAGCGTATGGTGTCGATGTGCAATGCAGCCTTTCCTATTCGGTTTCAAAAGATCGTCGACCGGTACGAAAACAATAAGGAAGCGCTCTTTGACGCCGGCATGGCCTACGCACTAAGCCAGATCATTGACCTTATCACGAGCGGAACGGAAGGGATCCATCTGTATACGATGAACAATTCCTGCATCGCCCGCCGCATCTGTGAAGGTATCAAAAATATCGTTTGATGATCTGCGGGTAATCCGATGATCAGATTTCCCTTAACACGAGCTCGGTTACTCCGGGATTAGAGCCCGGTCGGATGCCCTTAACCTTATCGCTCCTTCCGTAGGAAAACTCATCTTCTATGGCTTCCTTGATCCTCGTGCCCCCATGATACCCATGAATGACTCTTATGATATAAACAGAACTATTAGCTCTGTTTACGGTATTTGTAACTTTTCTGACTGCATCTTCAACCTTAAGGCCGTGCAGATCGAGTTCTATTATTCCGGGTTGTATGTTCATATGAGCTTATCTCAATTTTATTGAGGCTGATTTATTTGTTAATTCCAAGTTCAGTATAGATCGGGCCATTACGCGTCAGTTCCGATTTCATCAGCGAAATCCTGTCAACATATATATCCTTAAGGGCACCATCGAAATCATTCTCAGTAAATTCATTTCCATGATCCACCTTGCGGGCCAAAGTGACGTGTGGCATGAATTTCTTTCTGTCATACGGAATGCCATTCTCATCAAGCGCTCTTCTAAGCCTTCTAACATAACTCATAAGCCCGGGATGGTTTTCAAAGCGTGCAAATAACATATCCCTGAAAAGCTGCAATCCTTCGAATTTTATAGTCATCGGTCTGAAAGGCACTTCGCGGACTACCTTAAGCACTTTCTCGGGATCATCATATTCACCGATAAACGCGAGCGTCAGGTGTAGATTCTCAGAGCTGGTATATTTGCCCCGGACTCCATTTGCTTTAAGCTCATCCTGAATGGAAACCAGTGAATCGACGATGTCATCACCAAAATTGATTGCTATAAAAAGTCGCATATCCTACAGTCTTCTAATTTACAAAATAGCTTTATACTCCCTTATAGTGTGAACCACATTGCCATATCTCTAGCACATCATTATTAATTCTGAATACAATGCGATTTTTCTCGTCTATTCTAACGCTCCAAAAACCGGCCAGGTTACCTGAGCATCCTGCCACATTTTCCTCATTAATCTACCTCTATAAGCTCATGCTCTTTAAGTTCGCTCTTTCCGGATTTTACTTCATCTATTCTGCGCTTTAATTCTGCCATATTTTCAGCGCTGTAAAATGGATCTGCAGATACCTCAAAAGGCAATTTGCGATGACGCAAGACCTCTTTAACGAACATATTGATGCAAACGGATACATTCATACCTGTATCTTCACAGAATTGTTCAAATTCCTTTTTATTCTCGCTATCAACCCTTGCGCTTAATGTTGCTAATGCCATAATAAGCACCTCCTTTACATGTATTATAATATCATACAATGTATTACATCGTCAACTTCTGTAACAAGCATACGCGCAAGCTTAGTGCTCATGGGGCCTTAATCCACGCTTAACTCACCCTATGGCTTTTCCACGTCTCCTGTAATCCTCGTTGATCTCATCTGCCCAATCACTACGATCAAGGGTAGTACTGTCTGCACAGCTGCATTTCATCACAGAGCACACAGCAGCTGAAACTCCTGCATAAACCTTTGATGTCCCCATTCCGTCATGTACATAATTAACAGCTCTGCTCTTCTTAACGCCAAGTCTCTGGGCTTCAGCAAAAGAGTCTATGTTAGCACCGATAAAAATGAATTCCCAGCCGTATTTATTCTGCTGCTTTTTGACCATCTTCTTTATCTTGTCATAAGAGTATTGGCGGCTGGCATTCTCCATCCCATCTGTGGTGATAACAAATATGGTCTTTGCCGGTCTGTCTTCTTCTCTGGCGTACTTATGGATATTTCCGATATGGTGGATGGCTCCGCCTATGGCATCAAGGAGTGCCGTGCATCCTCTGACGTAGTACTGCTCATCTGTCATCTTCTCCACCTTATCAAACGGGATCCTGTCATGGAGCACTTCACTATGATCGTCAAAAAGAATCGTAGAAACCAGTGCCTCCTCTCCGGTCTTTTTCTGCTTCTCCATCATGGCGTTAAAGCCTCCGATGGTATCTGCCTCAAGTCCGCCCATCGATCCTGATCTGTCCAGAATGTAAACGATCTCAGTTAAATTCTTATTCATGATAAACTCCCTCTCTTTCTTAAA
>JAILAN010000045.1 GCA_024681595.1 Lachnospiraceae bacterium | reverse complement strand
TCGATTATATACATGACCGTATCACAGAGAATAATTACAGCTTTGCTTTTCGAAAGAACGATCCGGACAGTACGGCGCTTTGCAATGAACTTAATGAGTTCCTCAAAAAGTGCTGGGCGGACGGTACCATGCAGGAACTGGGTGACATATGGTTTGGCGTCGACGAGGACAGAAAAGTGGTGGACATGTCCGACCTTACAGGGGCAAACGGAACGATAAGAGTTGTTACCACATCCACGGACATGCCGTTTTCTTATATAAAAGATGGAAAAAACGTGGGATATGACATTGACCTTGTTGTCCGTTTTTGCCGCGACAGAGGATATGCATTGGAGCTTGGCGATGTGGATTTTGCCGGGCGTATCCCGGCCGTTGAATCAGGCAAGTATGACTTTACTACCGATATGAACGTAACTCCGGAGAGGGAGGAGCAGGTGCTGTTCTCAGATCCGACCAGCAAGGGAGGCATCGTGCTGGCGATACTGACGGATACGAAAAGCGACGATACTTTGTCAGATGCGCGACCGGAATTGACTGATTTTTCAGAGCTTTCCGGCAAGACCGTTTCAATGCTCACCGGTGCGCCTTTTGAAGAACTGGTAAAGAGCAAAGCGCCGGATGTCGGTGAGTTTACCTTTTTTAACAGTACCCCGGACATGATAGAGGCACTGGGAACAAAAAAAACGGACGCATTTTTGATGAACAATGCAGTCGGTCAGCTGGTGCTTAACAGAAATCCCGATCTTGCACTGTTCCCACAGAACCTGCAGGATGGAGAGTTCGGTATTGCGTTTGCCAAGGGTGATATCCGCAGGGATGAATGGCAGGCTGTCTATGATACAATTCCTCAGTCGGAAATTCGCAATGCGTGGGACAAGTGGACAGGGGCAGATGACAGTATAAAAAATCTTCCGCAGCAGGACTGGCCGGGGACTAATGGGACGGTTCGTGTTGCGGCCTGTGATACATTGGAACCCATGAGTTATGTCGGAGGAGACGGAGAACTTAGAGGCTTTGACCTTGAGGTCATTTTGATGATCGCTCGAAAGCTTGACGTGAAGGTAGAGTTTACCGGCATGGAATTCTCGGCAATACTTGCTGCTGTGCAGTCCGGAAAAGCCGACATGGGTGCCGGCAGTATTATTATCACAAAAGAGCGCGCGGAAGCGGTGGATTTTCTGGAATACTATCCGGCCGCCTTTGTGCTGGTGGTGCGGAAAGCCATGACATCACAGGCGGAAGCTGCCGTGGATAATTCTTTGCCGGGTCGTATCCGGGACAGCTTCAATAAGACCTTTATCCGTGAGGACCGATGGAAACTGTTTGCAGACGGAGTTATAACGACAATGCTCATTACACTGCTTGCCGTCCTGTTCGGTACGATCCTGGGATTTGCGGTGTTCATGATGTGCAGAAACGGAAATCCCATTGCAAACCTGGCAACACGTTTTTGTTTATGGCTGGTGCAGGGAATGCCAATGGTCGTCCTTTTGATGATCCTCTACTATGTGATCTTCGGATCGGTTGCAATAAGCGGCATCGCGGTAGCGGTGATTGGCTTTACGCTCACCTTTGGTGCAGCGGTGTTCGGACTTGTGAAAATGGGTGTAGGCGCAGTAGACAACGGACAGTATGAAGCTGCGTATGCGCTTGGATATTCGAACCGGAGGACATTTTTCAAGATCATCCTGCCGCAGGCGCTTCCCCATGTGTTACCTGCCTACAAGGGGGAGATAGTAGGTCTTATCAAGGCTACAGCCATTGTCGGATATATCGCGGTGCAGGATCTGACCAAGATGGGAGACATTGTGCGCAGCCGCACGTATGAGGCATTCTTTCCGCTGATCGCGGTGACAGTTATTTACTTTGTATTGGAGGGTCTGATCGGATTCCTTGTCAGCAGGATAAGTATCAATCTGAACCCAAAACGTCGAAAGCCTTCGGATATCTTAAAGGGGGTTAAGACCGATGATTAGAATAGAACATTTAAAAAAGCAATACCCCAATGTTACGCCGCTTGAGGATGTGAATGTGGAAATACATGACGGCGATGTGATCACAATCATCGGACCCTCCGGCACCGGAAAGAGTACGCTGCTTCGCTGTATCAATCAGTTGGAAAAACCTACAGCGGGCAGGATATGGCTGGATGACATTGAAATTACTGCTCCCAAGTGTGATATGAACATAGTGCGGAAGAAAATGGGAATGGTATTCCAAAGTTTCAACCTGTTTGGGCACAGAAACGTGATCGAGAATATCATGATGGCTCCCATGGATCTGCTGGGAAAGAGCAAACAGGAAGCCTATTATACGGGGATGCGTCTGCTGCGATTGGTAGGACTTGCCGAAAAGGCGCTGAACTATCCGGATGAACTCTCCGGAGGACAGAAACAGCGTATTGCCATAGCCCGGACGCTGGCTATGGATCCGGATGTAATATTGCTGGACGAGCCTACCAGTGCGCTGGATCCCACAATGGTGGGAGAGGTGCAGATGGTCATACGTGATCTGGCAAAGACAGGCAAGACCATGATGATCGTTACCCATGAGATGAACTTTGCCAGGGCGATCTCGAATCGTGTGTTCTACATGGACGAGGGCGGCATTTACGAGGACGGCACACCTGAACAGATATTTGATCACCCGCAAAAAGAGAATACCCGGCGGTTTGTCAGGAAACTCAAAGTGCTGGAACTGAAAATAAAGAGCCGTGATTATGATTTTCCGGGCATGGCCGGACAGATCGAAGCATGGTGCAGCAGGAATCAGGTGGCACCTAAAATGACTTACAGGATCCAGCTGGTCTTTGAGGAAGTGATGCAGATGCTGGTCAGGCAGCCGGATTTTTCACAGATTCAGGCAGTGTGTGAGTATTCCGAGGATGCGGAAAGCGCCGACTGGACGATCAGCTATGGCGGAAAGCGCGCGGATGCAACAAGCTCAGACGACGAGCTGGCATTATCAGTGCTCAAGGGCATGACAAGCTCCGTTCATTATAGCTGGAACAGCGGAGCGGAATTGCCAAATTGTCTGCAGCTGGCAGTCAAGAATTAAAAATGCAATAATAGCGGCATTATGGTATAATTGCAGGTATGAAACTGACAGAAATATATGCGAAAAAGAAGAATGTTCTATCGTTCGAAATATTTCCCCCGAAAAAAGACGATGAACTGAAGGACATAGAGCCGACACTGGATGTTCTGTGTGAGCTTTCACCGGATTACATCAGTGTGACATTCGGTGCGGGTGGAAGCTCTAACAATAACAAGACCATAGCTCTGGCCAAAAAGATCAAGGATGTTTATCACGTAGAGCCGGTAGTGCATCTTACCTGTCTTTGCTATGACAGACATGAGATAGATGAGTTTGCAAAACAGATCGCCGCTGAGGGTATCGAAAATGTTCTTGCCCTTCGAGGAGACAGGAACCCGAACATAGCGGAAAAGGACGATTTTAAACATGCTTCGGATCTTATTGCCTATCTTAAGGATACGACTGATTTTTGCGTGCTTGGAGCATGCTATCCGGAGGATCACCCCGATTCACCGGACCATGTTAGCGAGATGGTGAACCTTAAAAAGAAGGTTGATGCAGGAGCAGACATTCTTCTTTCACAGTTGTTCTTTAATAATGAGAATTACTACAGATTTATCGAAGACTGCCGAATCGCCGGAATAGAGTGTCCGGTAACTCCGGGTATAATGCCCGTGATAAATGAAAAACAGATAAGACGCATGGTCGACACCTGTGGGGCGGTTCTTGATGAGAAATTTGAGAGGATATTACGTGCCTATGGCTCAGATAATGATGCTTTATACGAAGCGGGAATGATACATGCGCTAAGCCAGGTCGTTGATCTGCTGGCCAATAACGTTGACGGCATCCATCTTTACACCATGAACAAGCCCGCGGTAGCCAAGCGCATTTGTGACGGTATCCGCTGCCTGGTGAAAAGATAAAGAAAAGAAACTGCTTGATCCGGGAGATCAAACCATGATGAGTGTATTGCTTGATATCTTACTTGCGATAGCGGTCATTTTCATAGTGTGTGTTCTCATAACATACCTGACGGTAAGACTGTTCTTTTACCGGAACACGCCGCCGGGATATGACTATGCATCCATAGATACTTCCGGCATGACAGATGAGATAAAGGATCGCCACCAAAGATCCCTTGACGGCGAAAAATGGTTCATGTCGCAACAGCCGGAGGATGTCATGATAACGTCATATGACGGACTAAAGCTAAGGGCGTATTATCTTCCTGCAAAGGAAGCTTCCGTAAAGACTGTCATATGCGTTCACGGTTACAGGTGCTACAGCGGACTATATGAATTCGGATCAAGACTTGAATTTTTGCATGATCTGGGACTGAATCTACTCGTGATAGACCAAAGATCTCATGGTCGCTCCGAGGGACGGTTCATAGGCATGTCGATACCTGAAACCGATGATGTCTTAAGGTGGTGTGATTTCATAGATGACAGGATAGGGCCTGAATCAAAGATCATCCTGTACGGGGTGTCAATGGGAGCCGCAACGGTCATCAATGTATCCGGAGAACCTGATATTCCTTCATCGGTAAAGGCAGTCATTGAGGACTGCGGATTCTCTTCGGCGATCGATGAGATGGCTGAAAAGATAACCGCGATGGCGCATCTGCCCAGGAATCCGTTCATTCCGATGTCAAAAACGATTATCAAACTGATAGGTAAATTTGATATCACTTCAAAGGTGCCCCGTGAACAGATAAAGAATTTCAAGGGAAGGCTTCTGGTCGTTCACGGTGATGCGGACACATTCGTCCCGACATACATGCATGAAGCAATATTTGAAAATGCTTCGTGCGAAAAAAAGAAGCTCATAGTACCTAAAGCGGAACATATCATGAGCTACTATTATGCCACGAAGGAATATCAGACACTGGTTCGCGAGCTGGCTGATTCCATATGATTTACCGGACAGATAATGCCGGATGATTAATGATGATAGTTCATGTCAGACCTGGTAGCGTATTATAATAAATTCAATGAGGACAAAAGGCTGCTGTCCCGGCACGGACAGGTTGAGTATCGTGTGACGATGCACCATATCCATGAACTGATAAAGAGCCTTGCGACAACAGGTCAACCGGAGCACAAAAATGACACAGATGTCAGATGCGCTTCGTGCGGGATAACAATAGCAGACATAGGCGCGGGAACGGGAAGATACTCGATCGCTCTGGCAAAAGAAGGATACAGCGTAGTCGCTGCTGAACCAGTAAAGTACAACCTCGGTATTTTAAAGAAACACATTAGAGAAGAATTGCCTGCGGATACGGATATAAGAGCATACCAGTCCGATGCCCGCAAACTGAAGTACTTTGGGAACGAAGAGTTTGATCTGACGCTGATGCTGGGTCCAATGTATCATCTTCATTCAACCGAAGATAAACTAAAAGCTCTTAATGAAGCAAAGCGTATTACTAAAAAGGGCGGCTTCATCCTGGCCGGATATGTCATGTCCGACTATGCCGTTGTAAAATATGGCTTCATGGAGGGCAATATCCGGGACAGTCTAGCTAAAAAGGCATTGACCGACGACTACGGGATCATATCCGACGAAGAGGAGCTGTACGATTACGCACGGTTATGCGATATCAATGATCTGAATGAAAAAGCAGGCCTCAAGCGTAAGTATATCTTTGCACCTGACGGACCCGCTGATTACATACGTAATGTTTTAAACGAAATGGACGAGGAAACATTCGAACTGTTTATCGATTACCAGATCAAAAATTCCCGTCGGCCGGACATTTTAGGCGCATCCTCACATACAGTGGATGTGCTGCATATAGAAAAATAACTGTGCTCCTTTAAGGGCCGGATATAAAAACACCAGCATTATGACTAAAGAAACACAGCGTTCACAACGAAATATGGGAATCGAATTCCTGCGCATGGTCCTTATCTTCATGATCATGATCCTTCATACTCTGGGCAAAGGCGGCGTCCTTGATAATCTCGTGCCGTTAAGCGCCACTTATGATACCGCATGGTTTCTGGAGATCCTCTCATACCCTTCGGGAGTCGTATTCGGTCTCATCGCAGGATATGTCGGTTATGATCATGATCACAGGATATCCGATGCCGTGTATATATGGTTGACGGTATTGTTTTATACGATCGCCGGGTCAGTGGTCTTCTTTATCATCATGCCCGAGACAATAACCCGTGAAGCTATAACAAACATGCTGTTCCCGGTGATGAGTGAGAGCTACTGGTACGTCAGCGCATATATCGGAGTATTCTTCTTTATGAACGGGATCAACTATGCCGTTAAGAATATGCCGAAGTTCGAGGTGGGAGTGATGTTTGTTGCCGCACTGGCACTTTTTAGCATCCTGCCGATATTCTCATATACGGATGTGTTCGCCTTAAGGCTGGGATGCTCAATCCTCAGCATCGGCAGCTTTTATTTCTTCGGCGCCTGCATGAAAAGATTTGGCCTGCTTGAAAAATACAGCAGCAAAGTGCTGCTCCTTGTATTTTTCGCGTGCATTTTGTTTACCTGGGGATTTAAGATTGTTGGGGAGAGCGTGATGGGATTTGACGAGGCAAATCCTGAGCGGTTTAACAGACTGCTGGCATATTATTCACCGCCGATCCTTATCGCCGGAATGTGCCTGCTAGTCATGTTCTCGAGAATGAATATAAAAGGCTTCATGGTGAAGATCATCAAAGCGGCGGCACCTCTGGCATTCGGGGTATATCTTCTTAATGCTCAGCCGATGGTTTTCCGCTATCTGATGGCCAACAGATTCAAAACCTATGCCACATACGGACCGGCAAAAATGGCAGCCTGTGTGATACTTGCGGCCCTATGCCTTTATCTTATCGGTACTGCGGTTGATGCGATAAGAAACCTCATATTCGGCTTGCTTGGAATAAAACAGCGTCTTCGCGCTGTTGAGGAATATCTATGGAAAAAGAAAATGTCATAAAAAATGCAATTCCGCTCCCTTTCACGATATCGGCAAGATTAAGGTACCCGATGCAATACTTTCCAAGCCTCCGTTTGATCTTGATCAAAGATCATGGAGGAGGGACGGGGAACCCGGTTCGACCCGGCGATCATCGATGTTTTTCTTGAAAACAGGGATCGTGTTAAAGAGATCGCACTTTTGGATGACTGGAACAACGGCTGAAAAATTCGATTTTTGTTGCAGAAATCGGTTATTTGTTATAAAGTTTAAATCAGAGTATCCAAAGATTTGTTTATTAGGAGGATAGATATGCTTAACATCAACAAAAATGCTGCAGGATCAAATCTTACTGTTTCACTTGAAGGAAGACTTGACACAACTACTGCTCCCCAGCTTGAAGAGGAGCTTAAGAGTTCGCTTGACGGTGTGACTGATCTTGTGATCGATATCAAAGATACACAGTACATCTCCAGTGCCGGACTTCGTGTACTGCTCTCTGCTCAGAAGACCATGAACAAGCAGGGCAAGATGGTTGTAAAGAATCCTTCCGAAGAAGTAAAGGAAATATTCGACGTTACGGGATTTTCTGACATTCTCACGATAGAGTAAACACCGTAACAGACTGATCAGGTTTATTAAAAGAAGATCGCATATTATTATGCCGATCTTCTTTTTGTTACATCAAACAGGAGGATATCAATGACTATAAAGGAAACGGTTAAACGTTCGGATATGATCGCGTGCGATCTTTGCAAGGATGCTCGTGCAACAAAGCGTGCCCCAAGGTAAAACCGGCTGATGCCCTAATAGGTGTGTGGTTTGATAATGAGGATGTGGCAGCCTTGAAACTTCCCAAAGACAATGTCTGTGCTCAATGCGATGCACCGTGTGAGGGAGCCTGTGTAAAAAGCGGTGAAGTTCCGATAAAGCGCATCATGACGGATCTTTACAATAAAGTCCGTCCGTTATCAGAAGTCGCTCTGCCCACTGAGGAGTATAAGCTTAAATGCGATATCTGCGGAGTTCCGCTGGAAAATCCTTTTCTGCTGTCATCATCCGTTGTGGCATCGACCTACGATATGTGTGCCAGAGCCTTTGAAGCAGGATGGGCCGGAGTATGCTTTAAGACGATATGTTCCTTTGACATCCATGAGGCTTCGCCCAGGTTTTCGGCGATCAAAGGGGATAACGGCAGTATTGTGGGATTTAAGAACATTGAGCAGCTATCAGACCATAGTGTGGCCGAGAACATGGAAGTGTTCAGACGGCTGAAGCAAAACTATCCCTCTAAATTCATACTTGCTTCGATAATGGGTCAGGATGAAGCGGAATGGGCGGAATAGAAACCTGGAGGGATGCTCTGGAGTTCATCCTGATGGGAGCAGGTTCGATCCAGATAACCACTGCCGTAATGCAGTATGGATACAGGATAGTCGATGAACTTAAAGCGGGACTGAACTATTACCTTCAACAGATGGGGATAAAGTCCGTAAAGGATATCATAGGTGCCGGTCTTGACAGTGTCAGCGACACTACGGATGTTCTGGAAAGAGATACTGTCCTTTTCCCGGTGTTTGACACCGAAAAATGTAACGGATGCGGCAGATGCGTGATCTCGTGCAATGACGGAGGTCACCAGGCAATAAAATTTGATGACAGGATACCGAAACTTGACGGAAAAAAGTGCGTGGGATGCCATTTGTGTGCTCTTGTCTGCCCTAACGGAGCGATTCATCCGGGCAGTAAGAGGATAAGCCGGCCCGCTGAAAAAAAATAGTGAATAATCCGTGCTTATTTGGTAAAATATATAAGTGGCGGTATTAAAAACCATAGCGATGGACACAGCGTGTTTGTCGCTATTGTTTTTTCACTGGTTTTATCCGTCCGCGTTTTATATCCTGAAGAAAGAGATGGGTCAAAGGAGACTGTATGAAGGAAGAAATACTGAACGCAGCAGAAATGGAAAAAGTGACCGGCGGGACCAATATCGGTCTGGAAGACAATATGATGGAAATGGTTTGTCCCGATCCCAAATGTGACGGCATCATCAGATTCAGGGCGGGCGCACGTAAGGTAAGGTGCCTTAAGTGTAATAAGATTCATATAATTAACGGCTGATCATTTAAGGATCATGATCGTTCCGGGCGGATCGCAGGGTGACAGCAGCTGCCCCGGGAAAGGAGAATTATGAGAATACTGGTAACAGGAGGAGCGGGATACATAGGTTCACATACCGTGATCGCTCTTATAGAAAACGGATATGATGTGGTGGTGATAGACAATCTGTCGAACTCTTCACCCAAAAGTATTGAGAGAATCGAGCAGATAACCGGAAGACCGGTATCATTCTATGAGGCCGACATATTGGATAAAAAGGCCATGAACGACATTCTTGATAAAGAGAAGATCGATGCCTGCATTCATTTTGCAGGATTAAAGGCTGTGGGTGAATCGGTACAGAAGCCGTGGGAGTACTATGAGAACAATCTGCAGGGAACACTGGTCCTCGTAGAAGCCATGAAAAACCACAATGTTAAGAATTTTATCTTTTCTTCATCAGCTACTGTCTACGGAGATCCGGAGTTCGTACCAATCACGGAGGAATGCCCCAAAAAGGCCTGTACCAATCCCTACGGATGGACAAAGTCGATGCTCGAACAGATTCTGACGGATATACAAAAGGCAGATTCTGAATGGAATGTCATCCTTCTTAGATATTTCAATCCCATAGGTGCCCACAAGTCAGGACTCATCGGTGAGAATCCTAACGGAATACCCAACAATCTGATGCCCTACATCACTCAGGTTGCCGTAGGCAAGCTTAAAGAGCTGGGTATCTTCGGCAATGATTATGATACTCCCGACGGAACCGGAGTACGCGATTATATCCATGTAGTCGATCTGGCAGAGGGACACGTCAAGGCCCTCAACAAGATCAAAGAAAACTGTGGGTTAAAGATATACAATCTTGGTACAGGGAACGGAGTCAGCGTTCTTGAACTCGTTAAGACTTTCGAAGAAACAACCGGTCAAAAGATACCCTATTCGATAAAGCCCCGCCGTGCCGGAGATGTGGCTACGGTTTATGCTTCTTCAGCTCTGGCAGAAAAGGAACTTGGATGGAAGGCCCGTTACGGTATCAGGGAAATGTGTGAGGATTCATGGCGCTGGCAATCGATGAATCCCAATGGATTTGAAGAATGAGGAAGAAACCATGGAACAGGTGAAAAAGCCCGCGCTGAGAGAGAACGGTCTCGATTTGCTCCGTATCATAGCGGCATTTCTGGTAGTGCAGGTTCATATATTCGTAAACTATAAAGCTTTCTCTGCCGGAAGTATCTATGCTTCCGAGATAACTCCCGATCCCGTTGCAGTCTTTATCCTGACTTTTATGCGCTGTCAGAACTGGGCAGTACCGGCCTTTTTCATGGTGTCGGGAGCCTTTATCCTGTCAACCGGCAGGACGGGAGATTTTGGTTCGTTTTATCGCAAAACATGGAAAAAACTGGGTATTCCGACACTTGTATTTTCAATATTGTATTTTGTTGTGAACCCTTTTTACTATATGGCGATTGATGCGATGCCCGATTTTTGGACAGCATTTACTTTTGAACTGACTAATACCCTTAAAGGCACCCCTGCCGATCATATGTGGTATATGTTCGTACTGATCGGAATGTATCTGTGCGCTCCGTTCATAGTTCTTGCAAAGGAAAAAATGGGGAGCAGGATGTTCACAGCTGTATCGTTTACGGTGCTTGTATGGGGCTTGATAAGTGCCCTTACACAGCGCCCTGAGTATTACTGGTCTGTTTCCGCCGTTGCGGACATGCTCGGAATGTTCATGGTCGGGAATGTTATACATGAAAAGATAGGTCAGAAAAAGAATGCAAAGCTGGCTCTGCTTTTTATTTCACTTGGCATAGTCTTATGTGTTCTGCTTGTATTTGCCAACGGGGCCGGAAAGACACCGATCGGCATGATATTCGGCGGCCTTGTTCCTTACAATCCGCTTGTCAGTGTGTCCGGTATAATGTTCTTTACAGGTGTAAGGCTGCTTGATATTAAGAGGAATTTCTATGGTCCGGCAGAACTGACATATTATATCTATCTGGTTCATCTGTTTGCCCTAATGCCGGTAAACATATTGATGGTCAGAAAGTTCGTCAACATCCGGGGAATGGTCTTTGGAACGCCCGGAAGCATTGCAGGAATTATTGTTTCATCGGCTGTCGGGTTTGTACTGTCCGGAATCGTTAGTTTTATCATTGTCAGGATGGAGAAAATGATAAAAGAAAAGAGAGGTGAAGGAAATGTCGGATGATCAACAGGAAAGGATCAGCAGAGACAATGCGATGGACCTTCTGCGTATCATAGCTGCTTTTTTGGTGGTCATGATACATTCACATGAAAGTTACATGCTGTTATACAGAAGCAGTTCTCATGGAGCTGAGATGCCGGGTCTTTTGATAAAATGTATCGTTTCGTATATGAGGGCGGTTAACTGGGCTGTACCCATATTCTTCTTTTCTTCAGGCGCCTTCGTTTTATCCAACCCCAAGACGGGTGATTTTGCGTCGTTCTATCACAAAACATGGAAAAGACTGGGGATCCCCACACTCGTGTTTACGGTAATATATCTGATAACCAATCCGATCTATTCCGTGCTGACCGGAAGTGTGCCAGATCCCGTAAAAGCGGTGGGCTATGAACTGCTGAGTACCATTAAGGGGACACCCGCACAGCACATGTGGTATATGTTCGTGCTGATAGGAATGTATCTTTGTGCACCGTTCCTTTATCTTGCAAAAGAAAAAATAGGAAGCAAGGCATTTACAAAGATCGCGGTCATTGTTTACATATGGGGCGTTATAAGCGGCTTTGTTTCATACACTGATTTTTACTGGACACCGGGAACGATTGCCAGTCTTCTGGGCATGTTCATGTTGGGCAATGTGATCCGCGACAAGGCAGCAGATAAAAAGAATAAGAAGCTTGCGATCGTTTGCGCCGTTGCGGGGATCGTGCTGTGGATAATGCTCACATTCCTTTATATGGTCAAACCTCATGGGATATTAAGGATGTTCGGAACCCTGACACCTTATAATCCGCTGGTCGGGATCATCGGAGGACTGTTTTTTGCATCTGCCGTTAATTCAGATATCAGGAGGGAATTTGCCGGGTTCGCGACGCTTACATATTATATTTATCTGGTTCATCCACTTGTGCTCATGCCATTCGGGTTTATGGGCAAGGTGATCGTTGAGCCATTATATTCGGTGGTCGGTGAAGCAGCCATTCCTTTGGAGATACTGATACTGGCGATCGTTGTGTTTATCTTATCGGCATTGATTAGCCGCATAATTAACAGGATCCAGACTGCAAAATAACATGTGGGCGGATCTGTCATCCAGGAGAAATGTATTATGAAATCTGATAATCAACAGGGACAAGTAAACAGGGATAACGGGATCGATCTGCTTCGCATCATTGCGGCATTTCTTGTTGTGGCGGGACATGTTATGAGCACCTCTTTTTCACAGTATTATGAAAAACTCGGTGCCGGCGGATCCATTACACCGGATATCACGACATGGATACTCTCATTTTTCCGGTGCGTACACTGGGCGGTCGTTGCATTCTTCATGATGTCCGGGGCATTTGTACTTTCAAGTAGCAAGACCGGAGATTTTAGTTCGTTTTACTCTAAGACCTGGAAAAAACTGGGAATACCAACTCTCATATTCTCGATCATTTATATTATCGTTGTCCCTTTGAACAATGTGATAACGGGACAGACGGATGCGGCAACAGCAATTTTCTATGAACTGTTCCTTACCCTGCAGGGTATGCCGGCGAGGCATATGTGGTATATGTTCGTGCTGATAGGAATGTATCTGTTCGCTCCTTTTCTGGTACTCGGAAGAGAAAAAATGGGGAACAGGGCATTTGCAAAGTTTGCGGTAGCTGCCTACATCATAGGATGCCTGGGGTGCTATGTACAAAGACCGGCATATTACTGGTCTATCTCGACTATCGCCAACGAGCTCGGGATATTTATGATGGGTTTTGTGATCCATGACAGGATCGGCAACAGGAAGAACAACAAACTCTCAGCATGTTTCTTTCTGCTTGGACTGGTGCTTCATGTCCTGCTGACCGTCTTTTATGTTCACTCCAATCTCATCGGGGATATTTCTGGAATCGGATCCGTATTTGCGGAGCTAGAACCCTTCAATCCACTGGTTAACGTATCGGGTGGTCTGTTCTTTGCAGGTATCCGGCTTCTTGATATCAAAAAAACATTCTCCGGATTCGCGGAGTTGTCATACTATATTTATCTGGTGCATCCGCTTGTCATCATGCCCCTGCTTTTGCTTACCGGGATATGGGGACTTCCGTCAGCTGTATTCGGGCGCCCTGTGAGTCTTGCGGTAGCACTTGTTCTGACTTTGGTGACATTTATACTGTCATGGCTTGTCAGCCATCTGATAGTTACGTTTAAAGGAAGGAAAAAAGCTTGAAAACCTTACTCAGATTGTTGAATAAAAAGGAAATACTGTATCTGGTGCTGGCCGGAGCATTTGTTCTTCTGGCAATTTTCCTTGACACCAGCGTGCCCGGAACGATGAAGACCATTACGAGCGAACTTCAGTCTGAATCCGCTGATGTAGCGTTGATCACAAACGGTGGACTGAAAATGCTCTTTATCGCGTTCTGTTCACTTTTGGCATTCGCCGGATCCGGTTATTGTATGGCCAGATTCTGCAGCGGATACCTGAAGAAGATAAGGGGGGCTGTCTTTGACAAGGCTTTGCGTTTTTCCGCAAAAGAGGTCGGGGAATTTACCACCGCAGGCCTCATCGCTCGTTCAACACAGGATGTGACCCAGCTTCAGGAGTTCCTTAAAGGAGGTCTGCTCCTTATGCTTCAGGCACCGCTTACTGCTGTCTTTATCATAGGCAGAATAGCCGGAGTACATCGATACTGGACCATTTCCGCCATATGCGCCACTTTGGCTATATCCGGTGTTTTCTGCTTTGTCATCATCAGGATCATGCCAGCCATAGCCAGGATCCAGAAGATAAATGACGGGATTACCAATGTGAACAGAGAGCATCTGAGCGGTATCAGGGTAATACGTGCTTTCAATGCTTATAATCATCAGAGAAAAAGACTGCTTGAAAAAAGTGATGAACTTTATGACAGGGAAGTTTACTATTACAGAAATTATTCCGTGACTAATCCGGCGGCTACGATGATATTAAACGTTCTGTCGGTAGCAATATATCTTACCGGTGCCTATATCATATCTGCGGAAAGCGGAGCTGCACGAATGGAATATTTCTCGAACATGGTGGTATTTCTTTCTTACGGAACACAGCTGATCGCGGCGTTTATCATGATGGTTATGGCTCTGGCGATCCTGCCCAGGGTGCTGGTTTCCGTAAGACGTATCGCTGAAGTTATAAACAGAGAGCCCGAGATAAAGGACGGACCCGGTGCGGAAGGTGACGGCTCAGGCGTAGTGGAGTTTAAGAATGTGTCATTCAGATATCCGGGAGCTGAAAAGGATGCGATCTCAAATATCAGCTTTACGGCTCATGCAGGAGAAACAATAGCGATTATAGGAGCTACCGGAAGCGGCAAGACCACTTTGCTGAATCTGATCCCCCGCATGTATGATGTGACCGGCGGACAGGTATGTGTTGACGGAGAGGACGTAAGGAACTATGTTCTGACCGATCTTCGAAACCGTCTCGGATACGTACCTCAGAAGGGATTTCTATTTATCGGCACGATCGCCGGAAACATAGGCAAAGGCGAAAACGGCAGGTTTGAAGCTACCCTGGATAATATCCAAGAGGCTGCCCGTGTCGGACAGGCGGACGAATTCATCAGGAAGAAGGAAGGCGGCTACGATGCCGAAGTAAGGCGCGGAGGAAGCAACTTCTCAGGAGGACAGAGGCAGAGACTCACAATATCAAGAGCCGTATGCCGTGATCCCGAGATCTATCTGTTTGATGATTCCTTCTCAGCACTGGATTTTAAAACGGACAGAGTACTTCGCGAAACATTAAGGAAGACGGCAAGTGGTGCTACGATCTTTATAGTAGCCCAACGTATCAGCACCATCAGAAATGCTGATCAGATACTGGTCATTGATCAGGGCAGACTTGTTGGAAAAGGAACTCATGATGAATTGATGAAGAATTGTGAGATCTATAAGGAAATAGCGATATCACAGATTCCGGAGAAGAAGAATGCGTAAATTTAAACAGGTAGCGGGTTTTATAGCTCCATACAAAGGCATAGTGATTATAGCCCTTATATGTGCTGTTTTGGGATCGCTTATGAATGTTCTCATCCCCAGACAGATAGGTCAGATGGCAGACATCATAACTGCCGGAATAAATACGACTATTGACCTCGGAGCGATAAAGAAGATCGCGATAATAAGCGTACTGCTCGTGGTCATTGGATTTATCCTTAATTATCTCATGGGCTTCTGGCTGTCGGGTTTTTCACAGTCACTGTTAAGGGACATGAGGATGAAACTGTCTGACAAACTGGACAGACTCAGCATCTCATATATAGACGGTATGTCAACAGGTGATATCCTGAGCCGTACGACCAACGATGTCACGGTATTTTCGAAGGCATATTCCACAAACCTCGGGACGATAGCTTCCAATCTGGTTCTGTTTACAGGATGTGTTGTGATGATGTTAGTCACTTCTCCCATTCTGACGCTGGTTGTCATAGCCTCCACTATAGCCGGGAGTATCGTATCCGGTTTACTTGCAAAGGTATCAAGACCGTATTTTAAAACCAGCAGCAGTCAGCTCGGACGGATAAATGCATATATAGATGAGGTGCTTTCGGGGCATCTGATCGTCAGAGCCTTCAACTGTGAAGCCGAAGCCAGGAAAGAGTTTGAAAAACTTAATGGCGAACTTGCTGTAAGTGACTGGAAATCACAGTTTTTCTCATCATTTATGCATCCCGTAATGACATTTACCGGAAACCTTGCCTACGTGGCGGTATGTATCGTCGGTGCTTATCTTATGATGCAGGGCAAAGGCATCACTATAGGAACGATCGCTGCGTTTATCCTTTATGTTAAACAATTCTCAAGCCCTATTGCTTCTTTAGCCCAGTCAGTTTCAAACCTGCAACCTGCATTTGCGGTCCAGGAGAGGATATTTGAACTTCTTGAGGCTGATGAGATCAGAAATATTGATAGTATCGGGCTTACTGATGTCAAAGGTGAGGTTGTTTTTGACAACGTAAGATTCGGTTATCTACCGGGTCAGACCATAATTCACGGATTCTCTGCAAAGGTTGAGCCCGGAATGAAGGTTGCGATAGTAGGGCCTACCGGTGCAGGTAAAAGTACACTGGTCAACCTGCTGATGAAATTCTATGAGCCCGACAGCGGATATATTATGCTTGACGGAAGACCGATAGAGGAGATATCCGATGAGGATCTTCACAGCGTCATGGGTATGGTACTTCAGGAGACATGGGTGTTTGACGGAACCATACGTGACAATATCGTCTATTCCACGCCCGATGTTTCCGATGAACGGTTTAATGAAGTCCTTAAAGAGACGGGACTTGATAATCTGGTTGAAACATATCCCGATGGAGCGGATACCGAGATTTCCGAAAAGATGGAACTGTCTGCAGGACAGGTTCAGCTGATCACCATAGCAAGAGCCATGATAAAGGATCCTGCGGTCCTTATCCTTGACGAAGCTACATCTTCCGTGGATACCAGAACGGAGATGATCATTCAGGGAGCCATTGACAAACTGACTGCGGGGCGTACCAGTTTTGTAATAGCACATCGTCTTAGCACGATTCGAAATGCGGACATTATTTTTGTCATGAAAGATGGAGATATAGTAGAAACCGGAAACCACAATGAACTACTGCAAAAGGGCGGTCTGTATTCAGAACTGTATTACAGCCAATTTGCGGATAAAGAGTCATAAAACATAAAGTGATGATCTGAAGATCAGAACAGGAGGTATCTAAAATGTACACCTTGGCAGAAAGAATTGACTCATCAAATGCGTCTGAGATAGAGAAGGAGCTTGTTGAGCAAAGCCCGGAGATAATTGATGCAGGTCAGCTGAAATACATTTCGAGTGCCGGCCTCAGGGCGTTATTAAAACTTTCAAAAGAGAACGGCAAGAAAACCGTGATAGAAAACGTATCTCCGGAGATATATGAGATATTTGAAACAACCGGATTTACGGATATCCTTGATGTCAGAAGAAAATTAAGAGAAGTCAGCGTTGACGGACTGACCGTAATAGGAAAGGGAAGCTGGGGAACCGTTTACAGGATAGATGATGAAACTGTGGTCAAGGTGTATGACACACCCAAAAATATGATGTTTCCCGACGAGGCTCAAAAGGAAGCTGATATATCCAGAGAGGTGTTTAAGAGAGGATTACCTACAGCCATCAGTTTTTCCCTTGCTAAATGCGGTGAGTATAAAGCAGCCATCTATGAAAGCATTAACGGAGATACTCTCGGAAGCGAGATAGAGAAGGACCCTGAAAAGCTTCCGGAACTCGTTTCGGGATTTGCAGCCATCGGAAGACAACTTCATCATACAGAGGCTCCCGGGGATGTATTCAGGGATGTTATTTCAATACGCGGCGGTTCTTTGGACAAGATCTTTTCTTCATATCTGGATGCAGAGGAGATAAACAGATTCAATGCACTCATAGATTCGATCCCCGACAGAAACTATATGGTGCATACGGACTTCCACTATGACAATGTGATGATGCAGAACGGAGAGATGGTCCTTATAGACGTGGGTGGTGTGGCTCACGGACATCCTGCATTTGACTTTATGAGCATGTATATCTGGGCGTATCATCCGGGATATGTAAAAACCAGATTCTCCGAAAAACAGCCGGAGATGGATCGAAAGATCTTTGATACGTTCCTTGCAGATTATTTTGAAGACAGGCTTAATGACAGCAACAGGACCATATTGTTCGAGGTGCTCGATTTTGTATCACAGATGATCATGATCAGCGTGAATGCCAGCAGAGCCTGCGGCCAGATAGGAGAAAATCCGGGCGATGATGAAAAAGCAAAGGTTAAACAGATGATGCAACCGATTCTTCAGTATTCACCCGAGACCATAAGAGCAAAATTTGAAGTAGTCGACAAGCAGCTTTTTGTATAGAAGATGGAGAGTGACAAATGCGTGATGTGACGATCGATAATCTGAAACAGATAGGGATGGGAGTAAGTGCCGAAGTATTCCTCTTTGAAGAGGGCAAGGTGCTTAAACTTTTCAGGGAAAGCGTCAGCAGGGAACAGGTTGACAAGGCATACCGCATAGCCAAATTCATGTCGGAAGGGCAGATAAGCTGTCCCAAGGTTTATGACATGGTAAGATCTGGTGACCGCTACGGCATAATTTCCGAGTTTATTGATGCCCCGGCACTGCAGATAAGTATTTATAACGGTGAGACTAAAAGGCACGATGCTGCCGTTAAAATGGGACATCTTCTAAAAAAGGTTCATTCCATGAAGCCTGCGGACTTTATACCTCCGCAGAAGGAGATGGTAGCAGATATTTATGAGCGTCTCGGAGACCTGCTTAGTGAGAAGACGAAATGTGATTTTATGGATTTTCTTGATACCTTCCCCGGTAAAGGAACGGTGCTTCATGGAGATTTCCATGAAAACAACATGATGATAAGAAACGGTGAGCTGATCCTTATCGATATGGACAGCCTCTGTATCGGAAGCCCGCTATTTGAGTTCCAGCAGAGTTTTACCGTATATCGCGCAGATAATATTCCAGCCGACTGGCGTGACAAACTGCATTACAGCGAGGAAGAGGCACAGGAATTCATCTATGATTATCTGGGAAGTTATTTCGATACAGACAACAGGGAACTATTATCGGAATACGATCGTATATTTACCAAAGTGTCAGCCCTAAACGGGTTTGTTGCCAAACTTTTGCAGGCCCCTCTCGAGATGAGGGATCAGATGAAAGAGTTTGCCAAAGCCCAGATGCCTGCGATGGAGCGCCTTATTAAAGAAGCTCCGGAGGACTTTGACAGACTGCCATGGAAGAATTGAAAACTTTTTGATTCAAAGGAGGACAAAAATGAAGATATCCGTAATAATGCCTATGTACAATGCAACAAAAACAGTACTCTACAGTGTTGATTCCATTGTTGCACAGACCTATACCGACTTCGAAGTCCTTATCGTAGATGACTGCTCTACCGATGAGAGTGTGAGGATCTGTGAGGAACACTATAAGGATGAACCCAGAGTAAAGGTTATACGTCAGGAGAAAAACGCTGGACCCGCAGCGGCCAGGAACAGAGGTATGGAACTGGCGCAGGGAGAGTATATTACCTTCCTTGACAGTGATGACGGAATGCTTCCGGATACTTTGGAAAAATTCGCAGATGCAGCAAAAAAGACAGATGCCGATGTTGTACATACTGTAGGTAAACTCATACCCGGAGTTAATCCGACGCCGGATGACATTATGTCCGTACCCAGAGAGAAACTCATGAACAATGTAGCAGATACGGATGCTCCCGATACCATGACTATCCTTCCGGATGATATAGGAGCGCGAATAGACGGCTTTTTGGCAGGAAAGTACAAGGGAAATGTATGGGGCAAGATGTTTAAGACGAAGTTCCTTCGTGATAATGCGCTGACCTTTGCACACCTTAAGATGTCGGAGGATACGATCTTTTCACTTGAATGTCTTCTTCGCGCCGGAACATATGTACAGATACCTGAATCACTTATCATCTATCGTATGGTCGGAGACAGTCTTTCAAGAGGTAAGAAGACACCTGCATTTTTTGCAAAGATCCTGGACGCAACCCTTGGCGGAAATGTTGTCCTTCAGGAAAAACTTTCAGCAATACCGTATGTAAAGGAACATCCCGAGAACATAAAGACTATTCTGATACGTGTAGCCGAGGCAATGGAAGGAGTTTATATCCGTCCCGCATACCGTATAGTCGGAAGAGAAGCAATAGAATCGGATGACGGAATAAACGAGGTATGGAGCAGATACTTCGGCGGAAATGCCTTTTTAATGAAAAAGACATTCTATGACGCACATGATAGTTATCCGCCGGTACCGGATTACTTCAGTGAAGTTGAGTTTGGTGAGATGTTTGAGGATAAACTGAAATCTCAGAATAAACAGGAGGGTTAATGATGAAGCTTGGAGCGGATAATCAGTTCTACCTTTATCTGGGCAAGGGCGATAAGGCAGCCGTAATGGAATACAGTTATACGCTGGATGTACCGGTTGCAAAAGACTTGCTTACGGAAGCTGTGCAAAAGACAGTTGAAGCTTTTCCGATGTTTGGCTGCAGACCGTATCTTGACTCTGAGGGCAAACTTATTGTTGAAAAGAACGAGGCACCCGTGCCTGTTTTTATGGACAGTGAAAGCTTTTTCAGCCTGGGATCCGATGAATCCAACGGATATCTGTTCTGTGTGACAACAAAGGGTGACAGTATCAGGATATGTGCTTCACATGCCCTTGCGGATGGACGCGGAATCTTCTTCTTTTCGGAGCTTCTGATCTACAATTATCTGAAGCTTTCAGGTGTTGAGGTTGACGGAAGTGAAGTACCTTATTCTGAAGCTGATGAACGGCAGGGCAATGTCCTGGAACGTCTTTCGGAGGTTTGTGCCGGGATCAAAGTTTCGCAGGAAGAGCCGGGATCGGATAACGAACCCACCAGGAAAGTATTCGTGATACCCGAGGAGTGTGTTCATGAGGGTACAGCATTTACGCGTGATATCAGGCTTACATGGGATCAGTCCAAATTCATGGAGGTGGTACACCGTATAGGGACAACTCCGGTGTGTTTTATGGCCGCATTGATGGGCGATGCGGTGTGCGATAACTATGAAATGGGCGACAGTGAACTGGTAGCGAGTGTTCCCGTTGACTTGAGGGGAATGCTTAATTCACTGTCACAGTCCAATTTTACGGCAAATGTATCCATTCCTTTTGGATGGAAGGAACATGAACTTTCAATTGAGGAAAAAACGGGAATACTCCGTAAAGCACTAAAGGAACAGGTAGTTAAGGAAAAACTGATAAAAGCCGTAAAAGGATTCTCTCCGGTACTTGAGATGATCGCCGGATATCCCCTTGTCGGCCTTGAAGGTATGGGCGGAGGAGACAAAGAGATACGAAGATCTTATCTTCTTAGCAATATAGGGCAGATCACGTTCCCTGCAGGATTGGATGAACATATCAGGGAATTTTCGCTTCGCGGTACAAACCTTGAAAGTACTCCCGCGTATGTTCTGCTGTCTAACAAAGACACGGGGATGCTGATCATCCAGCAGAATTACGACAGTACGGTTCTGCCGGAAACAATAAAGAAGAAGCTTGATGAATACGGAATAAAGACCAAGCTGACGGATAACGGATGTACCAGATGTCATTTTGCCGATCCGAAATGCTTCAGCAGGAAATGAAGATCTAAAAGTATGAATGGAGGAACGTGATGAACGTAAAAATGGAAGAAGATGGCAGAAAACTGACCATTTATCTTGAGGAAAGGATCGGAGTATCTTCGGCATCAGTGATAAGAGAGATGATGCAGAATGTACCCGACAATGTTGAGAAGATCATTTTTGATTTTTCAAACGTATACTATATTGCTTCTGCAGGGCTTCGTGAATTATTGATAAGCACCAAGAAATACGGTGACAAGCTTAGTGTTGTGAATGTTTCGGATGAAGTATACAGAATCTTTGAGATAACGGGCTTTTCGGAACTGATCTCCGTGCAGAGATCTGACGGGACAGTACTTAAGAACATATATCTTTCATTCAGAGCGCTTATCCAAAAAAGAGCCAAGGATCATCCTGACAGACCGGCCGTCATATGCGAAAGCGGTATATATACATGGTCCGATATTCATAAGATAAGTCAGGTAGTCGCATCCGAACTTGAAAAGAAGGGGGTCTGCGTAGGCACGCATGTGGCTATGTGTGGAACTAATTCCATTAACTGGATCATAACATTCTTTGCACTTCAGAAACTCGGTGCAATTGCTGTCCTTCTTAATGCAAACATGAAAGCCGAAGAGATAATCAATGCTGCAAAGATAGGAGATATCACCCATCTTTGTTACGGTCAGATGCCTGAGATGAAGGACGAGATGGCATTTAAGGAAGAGATAACCTCTGACAGCGAATGCCCGATACTCAGTTTCTATTCTTTCAGAAATGACAGGGATCTAAGGGCTCTTGCGGATAAATATGAATCCGTGAAGAATGATTATCGTTCGTCAATAGACCCTGATTTCCCGTGCGTAATGCTCTTTACATCAGGATCGACAGGGAAGCCCAAAGGAGTGTTGCTTTCTGCGTATAACATGTTAAATGCATCGGATGCTTTTGTTCAGGCACTTCATATGGAGCCCGATGACAGGACGTGTCTGATTCTGCCGCTTTTCCATATATTGGCCCAGGTTACATTCCTTGCAGGAGCCCTGGTCGGTGCGGTTACGATCATTCCCAAGGATATCAGGACTTCGACACTTCTTGATGTGATAGAGGATCAGAAGTGCACTATCATGAATTCCGTTCCGACGATGTTGCTGGCACTGCTTAATAATAAGGATTTTGAGGCAGGCAGGGTTTCATCTTTAAGATGCACTGTCATCGCCGGTGCAGTTGCTACGCCTGCACAGATAAAACTCTTTAAAGACAAGATGCCCACCAATCATTTTATGGAAGCATACGGATTAAGTGAGATGGCCCCGGTCAGCATGACATTGTATGAGGATACCGAGGAACATATTACGGGCACTGTGGGTAAGCCGGTACGTAATATCGAAATAAAAATATTTGATAACGATAAGAACCGTGAATGCGAAACAGGCGTATCGGGAGAGATACATGTACAGGGATATAACCTGATGGCCGGATACTATAAGGTAGCGCCCGATCAGCAGGCGATCGATGAGGAAGGCTTCTTAAGAACAGGGGATCTGGGATTCCTCGATGAGGAGGGATATCTGCACCTGAGCGGAAGATTAAAGGAACTGATCATCCGTGGCGGAGAAAATATCATGCCGATAGAAATCGAGACCGCGGTATCTTCTATCCCTGAGATAGAAATGGTCAGGGTATTCGGAGTTCCCGATGCATTCTTCGGAGAAGAAGTCTGTGCCTGCATCAAGATGAAAGACAATAATGAATTTGACGAGGAACATATCCGCGGAGTTCTTGCGGGCAAGCTATCAAAGTTCAAGATACCGAAATACATTCTCTGCTATGATGCCCTTCCGATGTTAGGCAGCGGAAAGATTGACACGGTGGAACTTAAGAAGGAAGTAGTATCTAAGCTGGGACTTAAATGATGACAGGAGAATTGGATCGTGGATTATAAAGTATCGATAATAATTCCAATGTACAATGCCCGGGAATATATCCGGGAAAATGTTGATTCTCTTCTTAAGCAGACGCTGAGCGAGATTGAGATCGTAATAGTAAATGACTGTTCTCCGGATGATTCCATGGAAATATGCAGATCTGCCTATGGCTCAAATGAGAGAGTCCGGCTGATCGACCAGCCCAGTAACATGGGTCCCGGGGAGGCCAGAAACAGAGGGATCAGGGAGGCCAGAGGCGAGTATATTGCTTTTGTTGACAGTGATGATGCAGTCCTTCCCGACGGTTTTGAGAAAATGTACAAAGTGGCTAAGGATGAAGATGCCGATGTTCTCCACTGTACAGGTGCCATATATCCACTGGTAAAGAACCCTCCGGTAAATCTGCTTGATGTTGATGAAAAGGATCTGGCAAAGCTTCCGCTGGACCGATATGATATAGCAACCGAAGTAAGAACTGTCTCAAGCAATCCGATAGAGAGATTTAAAAACTGGAAAAACGAAGCATATCACTGGAATGTATGGAACAAGCTGTATCGGCGTACTTTCCTTCTGGATAACGATCTTTACTTTGGAAATATGAGAGTTGCGGAAGATCAGGTTTTCTGTTTCGGATGTCTCATTTATGCAGGAAACTATGTCCAAATGCCCGGTGAATTCTATCTGTACAGGATATCAGGTGATTCACTTTCAAGGAGCGGAAACAGGATATCGTTGCTGACAAAAGCATTAAGGGCATCTATTGATTCCGAACCGGTGATAAGGAAGCTTATGGAAGGAGTTCCTGCTTTTGCTTACAGACAGGATCTTATCCGTGAGGCCGTATGGTTTGTAACGGATTGCCTGGAAAAGATTTTTATCAGACCGGTATTTCAGGAGATCGGGGAACAGGGGATCATTGAGGATGAAGGTGTAAAAGAGATTTTTACCGAATACTTCGGTCAAAGTGCGGATTATGTTTTTTATGATTTCATTGAACAGCACAGAAATTACCCTCCGGTGGAGGATATGCTGAAGCTTATCAGCGACATAGATTATCTTAAGGAAAATGTAGCAAAGTTCGGGAAAAAGGCAGTATCTGACTGATCTTTCAGGAAAACAGGAGGTATATTCATGAGCGGAATAGAATATCTTGTATCGGTAGTAACACCTTTTCACAATACCGATATGGCACTTTTTAAGAAGGGTTTTGAATCCCTTAAAAAGCAGACACTGGGATTTGAAAAGATAGAATGGGTCGTTGTGGTGCATAATTCGGAGAAGCATTATATAGACGAGACCAGGGAACTGACTGCGGGCTTTGATAACGTTAAGATATATGAACTTAACAACAGTGCACGTACACCTTCAAGCCCCCGTAACTATGCGCTTGATCACTGTACGGGAAAATACATAGCATTTATGGATTCGGATGATTCCTTCAACGTAACCGCGATGAAGGAGATAACGGATGCACTTGAAAATACCGGGGCCCAGGTGGCAAGTTTCCGTGCCGAGGAAGAAACCGAGGATGATACTGTCCTTCCCGTTATGGATGTCAGGGCAATGTTTGATCAGACTCAGAGCATCATAGATCTTCACAAGGGAGATCCGGATCTTGACAAACTGATCTACACGGGCGGTCTTACCGTCTGGTGCAAGATGATATTAAGAGATGTGCTTGAAGAGCACAACATAAGGTTTGATGAAAACATCACATACGGTGAGGATGTCACCTTCAGCATGACCGTCCTTAAATATACCGATCATGTGATAATACTTCCCCAGATAATCGGATATATATATTATATGCACCACGGTTCTCTGGCTCAGGACACCAATCATACTCCTGACGGAGTCATGACTGTATGTGACAACTTTTCGACACTGTTCGATGTTGCCCTTGAGGGCGGCTATCCGATAGAGAGACTTGCATGGCCGATAATGGCTTATCTTTCAGACCTTGTTATGTTTAACCCGGATCTTCCGGAGTCATATAAGACTGAGATCTGTGATAAGATGCGCAGATATCTCGTTAACATGAACGACCTGCCGACCGATGCGAAGTTCTTTACTCCTCCGGCTGCAGCTGCGATCATGTCAAAAGTCCGTCATGTGATACTCGGTGAAGAGATAAAGGATGGCGAGATATCTACGGAAGAAAGCGTTCTCCTTGGTATCATCGAGAAAAATACAGCCTGTGAGCTGGGGATCAAATACGACTTTGCTTCAATTCATTCGATCGATGATTTCAGAAAAAATGTTCCGTTAAGCGATTACGGTCTTTACGGTCCTCTGGTCAATCTTTCGACCAGAATAGGCGAGTCCAACCTTTTCACATCGGATAAAGTGATAGGATATTTCGGAGATTTCGGAAGCATGCAGAATCCCCAGAAATATCCCGTGACCGCACAGGATTATGCATATTATACAGGGATACTGATCTCCGAACTTAATTCAACTCCGGAAAGCACACTGCTGATGCTTTCAAGCCTTCCGAAGGAGAAAAAGTCGCATTATAAGGATGATACATATCTGGATTCGGTATACGGTGCGGCAGCAAGGGCACTGAAGGATTCCGATGTATATACTTCCTACAGGCGTGAATACAAATACGGATGTATCACTAGCCCTGAGGAGCTGGTATTCCCTTCAAAGAGTTATGACTTAAGATACGGGAGAGCACTGTTTGCTCTGGCAGATCCCGACGTTTCCCAGATAATAACTTCAAATACATGGGCACTGTTTGATCTCATGAACTACATTGAAAAGAACTGGCATATGCTGGTTGATGACATTGAGTGCGGAACGGTGAGCACAGGTTCAGGACTTGATGAAGAGATAAGAATGGTACTCGGATCAAAGCTTACGAAGCTCCCCGAAAGAGCAGCGACATTAAAGGAAGAATTCAGGAAAGGTTTTGACAGTCCGATAATTCCGAGAATCTGGCCTAAGATGAGCAGGATCATTGCAAACAGCTTCGGAGAATATGAATTCTATACCAGACAGCTGAAGGCATACAGCGGAGATATTGCCATTGATAACGGATATTATCTTCTTCCTTCCGCAGTTGTTGCAAAAT
>JAILAN010000039.1 GCA_024681595.1 Lachnospiraceae bacterium | reverse complement strand
TTCAAATATCAGATCGGATTCAAACAATATCGTGTCATCCTCCAGCAGCCGGTCTTTGGCAAGTGCCAGGGAATAAATATTATTGGTCTTATCATAGACCGGATTCTCAACATAAACAATCTCTGTCCCGATTCCCAGGGTACCGATATATTCTATCAGTTTCTGCCCTTCATATCCGACTACAATCACTATGCGGGACAAATGATGCCCATCAATCTGATGAAGCATTCTGTCGATCAGAGTGACACCGTTCACCCTGACCATGCATTTGGTATTGTTGCGGGTCAGTTCCTTTAATCTCTTCCCCATTCCTGCTGCCAGAATAATCGCCTGCATTTTCTCTCCTCCAATCCTATCAATCCTTGTAATCCACTTTCAGAACAGTATCATCTGTGAAGCAGTTTCGTAAAGATCAGGCGCCGGATCCACCCGGGCGCGAGCGCGACAAAGAACTGGATCATAAGAGTATATATATAATCCCACCGGCTTATGAATCCGGTCTTCAGAACCATCTTTCTGCCCGTTCTGTATTTCCTGAAGTAGCTCCATCCTCCGCGTCTGCCGAACATATCACGCCCTATCCTGACATATACCAGGGATTCATCGATATTGGCACATTTCGCTCCGTTTTGGATCATCCTAACCCACAGATACGTATCTTCCATCAACGGACATGATCGGTAATTGCCCGCATCCAGAACAGCCTTCTTCCTGAACAATACCGTCATATGGTTAAAACCGTCTCTTCTCTTTTGGTATCTGACAATGTCTTCATGTGATGCAGGAACCGTTCGCTTCGCAACGATATGATCCTTATCATCCTCGAACTCATCAATATTGCTCCCGCATATATCCAGTTGAGGATCCCTTTCAAAAAGATCAAGCTGCTTCGCAAACCGGTCAGGTCTTGCTATATCATCCGTATCCATTCTGGCTATCAGATCGTTCTTACAGGCCGGAACTCCAACAGCAAGAGCAGATCCGAGCCCCCGGTTTTCGTCAAGGACGATACGCCTGATCAGTCCGGGGTTATCAGCCTGGTATCTGTCAAGAAGACTGTACAGCTCTTCGGTAAGAGGACCGTCCTCAACGATGACCCACTCGTCAGCTGTCACTGTCTGGGCGAGAAGACTTTTAAAACACTCATCAGCATATTCGGGTTTTTCCCTGATATAAACAGACATCAATACACTAAGTGCAGCCATTGATCATGTTCCTTCCCTTATCTGCTATGATGTTGTACTCATGCCCCGTCTGATGTTCCCTGTCCGGAATAACCATATAGTCGCCGTATATACTTCTTAAATAAGCATCATATTGCGCGGGAGCGGGAAACCGGAGCCCTTCAAATTCAACATATACCTGATCATCGAGAATGTCTGCATCAATACGTTCACTTCTGCGACCGGACCCTGACATGATATTTCCCATATACCTGCTTTTTATATTCCTGCGTCCCTGACTTTCCAGCAACCTGCAGAATGATCCCGTTTTCAATCCGAATATCCTGTAGATGATATCAACAGGTTTTAACATCTTATCAATTATCCTGTATTTACCCGGGGCTATATTCCCGCGGACACATATTTCATTCAGCTTAAGTATGGTTCTTGCTTTGATCAACTGAAATGTTTCGATCAGATGTGATTCTGGCCAGTAATCCACCCGGAAAACATCGATAAACAGACCTGTCGAATACTTATCGGCAATATTTTGTTCGCGGATCTTATAATTGGTATCTTCAACCTTTATATATGGATAACAGTAATCCGCATCACCGGGAAGGCGAATCCTGTATCTCTTATCCTCATCAAGGAACGGGGCTTCTGTCGCGCAATCCTTAAGCCTGTAATATTCGCCGGTGGTCAGTATCACATCGATATCATCATCCCAGGGGATAAAGCCTTTATGCCTTATTGCGCCAAGCAGTGTGCCATAAGCAAGATAATACCTGATCCCGCGCTTTTGGCAATATGCATCGAAATATTTCAGTATATTAAGAACTTCTCCTTTTATCCGGTTATCAGAATTCATTATCCGCCCTTTTGTTCAAACCTTATCAATAAGCTTTCTATATTCATCAACTGTCTTTTGGGATATCACAGTCCATGAAAAATCCGCTTTTACCAGATCGACCGCATTGTGACTCATCTTCTCCAGATCATCCGACTGTCTTACGGCCATGATCAGATTGGAAGCAACCGATCGTGCCGACGTATCCGATGACCAGCCCGCGCGCCGGTCACTTATCACGTCTCCCAGCGTTGTTCCCTCTGTTACGAGGCACGGCAGACCATAGCTCAGTGCCTCAAGTATTCCCAGCGGCATCCCCTCGAAGCGGGATGTCTGGATAAATACGTCAGTCTCAAGCAGTTTCTCAACTTTTTCATTACCGGTTATCTCATGATTCAGGGTGACAATGTCAGCGACTTCGTACTGCGTGATCAGAGCTTCAACCTGCGCATACCGGCCCTTCCAGTCGGGGCCGTAGATATCAATGCGGCACTTATGCTCTCTTAGAAAATCACCGGCTATGCTCACAGCTTCGATCAGAATATCGAGTCCCTTATGATAGACATCCAGCCGGCCTATATATACAAACCGGAGATGGTCCTTATTAAACTTCTGTTTTGTAACATCAGGCAGATCAACTCCGTTTGTTCCCGTAAACTTTGTCCTGCCAAACCTTGTTCCTGCCAGCTCTCTGTCGGACAGGCACTGAATGGCAGCAGCCCGGTTGGCGAATCTTCCAAACAGCAGGAGATTCGCAATTTTCTTCTTGAATCGTTTCTTGCGCTGCGCTTCTTCTCCAAGTTCCCCGTGAGGAATGATTATATACGGTATTCCCTTCTTCCTGAGTCTTCGCGCAATACGGATATACTCTATCCTGTAGCACTCATGAAAGACCACCAGATCCGGAGCATTAAACGGCTTCGGAAGTCTGCTCATATCAAAGGGAGTACTGTACTCCGTCTGAACTTCCGGATACGGTTTCAATCTGTCGATCACATCATCGCCTATATTTAAGAATCCGACACGGGCATACTCCTTCTGGGATATGACATGCTGGGGAACCACTGTGCTGACCCCGTTACACGGATCGTTATCAATTGATGCAATGTGCAAAATAACCATAATGGCATAACCTATTCAAAAACGATCGCGCCCACTATCCGGATCCCATATCCATTTGCAGCCAGTATCTCATTCTCCACTTCGGACAGTGCTGAACGGCCAATCTGCTCAACCAGCAGAATGTTGCCGTTCTTTGAGCATTCATGAAGCGCGTCTTTGTTAAACACTATGTTGTCCACATAAGAAATGTCGATACCCTGTGAACTGACGGCCGACACGAGCCTGCCCATCACATCTTCATCAATCATACCATACATCGATGACGTAAGGAGAATACTGTCAATCTCATTCCTCTTGCACAGAAGGCTTACAGAAGACGCTACAATGTCAATCTGATGATCGATATCAAACTGTCTCTTATTGTCCCGGAAAAAGTTTCTTATCCGTGAATCAATGCCCCTCTGCCTGTCCTTGGCAGGGATATCTACGGTTCCGGCTATGAACAGGCCTGCATTCTTCGATAATTCCCTTGTTGTGTGAAGCTTACCTGATAAGATGTATATCTCACATAGAACGAATACGATGAAGAGCATTCCGACAAGCGCGCCTGCAAGCGCGAATGCAAGTACGGACACAGGACTCATGCCGGAGCCCTTTGCTTTCTCTTCTTCCTCTTTATCCTTTGATGCAATCAACTCCTTCAACTCTTCTTCGGTTGTTTTCCCGTCCGCAAGATCCCTTGCATATTGAGTCTGTTCTTCTGTCATCTCCTTTATGACGGCTTTAATGGATTTGTTCAGTTCGGTATTGGCGGAGACAAGAGCCTTCTGTTCCTTTGCGATCGCATCGTTCTTCTCCTCGGAGATGCCTTCACTGACCGCCTCCAAGCGGTGTACAAATAACGACTGCACGCTTTTGTATTCCGCTTCCGTAAGATCCTTCACCTTCTGGGTCAGCCCCTCAGGATCCATATCATCCCTTAAGGGCACCTTTATGATAAAATCACTATTCTCGACAGCAACAACAATAAACTGCTTGTAAAGCACCGGATCAACGCCGGTTCCTGCCGTTTGAAGCAATCCATCCACAAATTCCGTTCCTGTATAGTAGAGTTTATACGTAGTCAGTATCGGAGCGATGTTCGCTTTGTTCTCTTCTGAATCAACAGCAATATGATACTGGACATATACGGCCTTATACCCGTTAGGATCCAGCCCAAGGCCTTCATTCTGTTTGATCTTCTGTTCAGAGTTATCATAGTCTTTGTAGTATCCGGAAACAGTACGAATATTGGCTAATGTAACATCAACCGACTC
>JAILAN010000038.1 GCA_024681595.1 Lachnospiraceae bacterium | reverse complement strand
CGTCGAATACGCATTAAGCGAGCTTGGTGAATCTATGCGACCAATCATAAAGTCCATGGAAACCTGGGGTAGTAACTATAAACAGGGACTTGAAGAATAAACGTAAAATGGCGGTCATGAGTTTTCTCATTTCCGCCATGGCTATTTACCAACTCGTGGTTGATATTTTTAAATACCCGAGGTATTACAGATCTCGGTCTTTAATGGCATAAGCCTTATGCCTCTACCTGATATAATTCAGGCTACTTTTATTCTGGTGACTCTTTCTCTTTCTTTGATCGGGATGTTCGTGCATCCAGCGGCCTTCATGATCTGATATGCCGCATTCACATCCGCATTGATCATGATCCCTTTGTCACTCCTGAACAGGCCCCTTTTGATCCTTCGCGAATTATCATAGCACAGGGCAACAGGATCCTCGCCATCGAGATAGCTTGTCCCACTGGTATAGCTTTCATTTATCACACTTACCCTGATGCCGGCGAGCACTGCTTTATAGCGGATCATGTCTATCAGCATCCTGTACGGGTTGGATACGAAGGTCTGGTTTGTCCTTTTTCCCAGTCCTGCTTTCTGCTTCCATCCACGGTTGTTGCCGATGACGATGGTCCCGACTCCCGACCTCTGCGCCAGTTCGATGACCCTGCGGCTCGCTTTATGGAGATAGTCCCTGACCTTTCTGTTCCTTTTAGCCGTCAGCCGCTCCATCCTGCGGGTGATGTCACGGCGGTTGCTCTTTTTCGCGACAGCCTGCAGGTGTGCTTTCTGCTTGTTGTAGTACCTGTTGATGGATTTTAAGGGCCGGCCGTTGATAATGATGGGGGAGCTGCCCGATGACAGGCTGGCTGTGGCCAGATTATCCACGCCCAGGTCTATCCCCATGATGTTTCCATTATCCTGTAAGGGGGCTTCCGCCTGTTCAAATATGAGCAATATCCTGATTCCTTCCCTGTCTGTCCTGACCCGGATCTGTCTCACATCCCTGTGCCTTGACCTTATCCTTATGCCCTTTAAGAAACCGGGCATGATAACCTCGCCATTATCTGTTATAGAGAAGTTCTGGCTCGTGATAACCAATGCGCTGCGACCTTTGACCTTGTCCAGATATCCCGGCCTCCTGGGTCTCCCCTGGAATTTGCCGGGGTTTCCGGCATAGGCAGCCTTCGCTCTATAAAATGACTTCCATTCCCGGCATTTCTCCTGAATGCAGATCTGACCGCAGGTCGCATATGGCATCGCTCTGTAAGTCTCCTGGCTCTTCATATGCCAGGAAAGGAAATATGCGTCCGCGATATTGCCGTTCTCACGATCGATGAGCCTGAGGCGCTTCTTTTCGGCCCTTCCCGCATTATACTCCGTGATGGCTCTGTTTACGGCAGTGAGCATATCCTCCTGCCATTGATCCAGTGACTTATCATCTCTCAGTTTCTCATGGATCCGGTAACACTGGCAGATCAGATACTGGACGGAATTGGAAAGGTTCTTTGCGCAGTAACAGTACCCGTCGATCTTTTTGTACAGTTCTTTGTCCCTGCTCTTTTTGATCCTGTGCTCCTCAGTCAGCATCATGGCACCGGCTCCCCCTTTCTGAGTTTTTCCGACTATGTTCACCCTCTCCCGTCTTGCACAGACATCATGCGGCAGAAGGCAGCGGAGACCTGTCCGGGATGTCACGCCCATATCTCGTTATCCTGGCACATATCATCTGGCCCCACAACTGGTGGACAAACTCCTTCCTGTCCCTGTGGTTGCCGGACAGCAGATCATGCCATGAGATGTAGTTTCCGAGATGTTTTGTAGACACCCCATGAAATGTACGTATGAAATCTTTCAGCCTGCTGTGGTACGCATTGACCCTTTGTATCCCATAGGTCGCCCCTTCTTTTCGGACCATGCGGCAGTCCGCATCCATTTGTATGAGTTTCAGCCCGTTTCTTCTTGCAAGATCCAGATATGCACGTTCACGATCTGTGCAGAGTGTAGCGCCCGGTGCGATCTTTTGGCTGAATATATCATTTATACATTTTGTGCTTATCTTTCCGAGCTTTCCCGGTCTGCAACAGGATATGCCGGCATCATTGATGGCACAGGGGACGCATACCTTCTCGGTTGATAGTCCTTTTGCATGGATCTCATTTCCACGCTTATGCGCTCTGCGGGGCATTGAAAACCTCCTGCTCCTTTTATGGTTCCCTTTATATGACACGTTGAAAAATGTCTCATCGGCCTCAACTATACCTGTCAGACAGGCCTTATCGGTAAGTTCACTTAAGGCATCGAGTATCTTATGGCGCCATACGAAAGCAGTGGCAACAGATATATGGCATTCATCTGAAGATGCTCTCAGAGTCTTCTTTTCTGTCATGCACTTTAAATAAGATGCCCAGACTGATACGGATTTCCTCGTGCGTGAAGTGATAGAGTCGGAAGTCGGTATGAATGATCTGTGACAGTCGCGGCAAAGATATCTTTGAGTGCCGTCTTTTCGCTTCCCGTTCTTCACCACATGTGTCCTATTGCAGTAGATACAGATGTTTCCGCCATTTAGACGCTTTTCTATCAGGAAGGATTGCATATCTGCAGAAAGCCCTATTTCATTGGATATGGTTGTATAAAACGCTATGCGGTCACTGAACGATAATTCGTTATATGTGGTTATTACTTCTTTCAGTTTCGACATAAGCATAGCCCTCAGTGCAAACAAATGTTCTGTGTGATCATAGTAGCAAACATTTGTTCTCTTGTCAACCACTGATTTGAAAATAGCCTACTGCATTATTGTCCTCCTACATGCTATTTCTTAAGTGCCGCACTCAGACTGTTCGGTATCCCCCTCGGACCTCTGACGGCATATATGCCATACTCATCCTTAAGCACATCGAATGTGAACTTATCCGGCTTATACCGCTTCAGCAGCTTTATCTTCATAAGGGCCTTGATCGTCAGATTCTCATCCTGGTAACTATATGGAATATCTGTCTCCGTCACCTTGCACTTATACATGATCGCAGATACCGGCGATCCAACATACATATAAACAGAATCGCCTGCCTTAATCCCGCTCCCCTGCTTCCAGTCGATCTCATCCGTATCATCAAAGGCATGAATGATATCGTAATACTTGGGATTAGACGGTATGATCCATTCTTTTGGAGGACGGATCTTTTGCTTCTTCTTTGCTGATGCTGTCGCCAGAAAGCTTGCATCTATAAGGTCAAGAACCAGTTCCTGTTTTACTGAGCCGTCCAAAAACACAGTGATCCATTGCTGTTTGTTCATGTGATAAGCAGGTATGATCCCGTGCTGCCGAATCAGCATATCCCTAAAAAACAGATCATCAGCTTTCAGATTGATGACCGGGATATCGTCCGCAGTATCCAGACCCAGTTTATCTCCGCTCACTTCCATGACAAGTGCGAACCACTTATTGTTATCGCCGTGTCTGAAAACAGCATTACCTGGGTACCTCTTCCAGGGATACTCCGGCAAGACCTTATATTTCTTTTTGATATATGCATAAACAGCGTCTTTCATACTCACATTCCAAATTCGGCAAAGAGCTTATCAAAACGATCCAGTTCCATTTCCTTGATTGGCTTAGACAGATCATATCGGTCTCTGTTTTCCTAATCATTCTCTTTAAGTTGTTCATAAATGATACGCTTAAAAGCATCAATATATCTTAATGGCTTCATTTTACTATTACTTCACAGCAAGCGCTTGTATATCCATCAGATTCGGCTCTTACAATATAGCAGCCGGGGCTTGCATTACTTGAGACCCTAACCTTCCCGTCCCTGACCGTGATACCAGTGGGATCTCCCAATACTCTCCATTTCACATTGGAACTCATCTGTTTAGGTTTAGAGACTTTGAGAGTCAAAGTTTTGGCTTTTTTCCCGGCCTTGGGCGCAGCAGCGTTAACGGATGTCTTATTTAGGATCAGACAGCTGCCGGAACGATCCGACACCGTGACCGGGACTTTTCCTGTCTCCTTTCCCGCCTTTACGGTCACAAATCCCGAAGATCCTGGGAC
>JAILAN010000184.1 GCA_024681595.1 Lachnospiraceae bacterium | reverse complement strand
TTCAAGTCCGGCCACCAGCATGAATCTCCGGATGGACCTTGGGGACGGGGTTAGTGGACCATAATTTAATTTGTCATATTAAGCCTGGATTTTTGATGGTTTCCGGGCTTTTTTGATTTTAAATATTTAGATATAGAGCATGACTTCATCAAAAAATGATCGTATCAACAGTAAATATCTGAAGATCGACCTGATGCGTGTCATAATAATGGCCACGCTCATGGCTTTATACAGTGCGATCCTTTGCATAGACTGCTACAGAAAGGGAGTTCCGTCAACGGCACGTCTGGCTCTTTTTGATGCCGTCGCTACGTCTTTAACGCTCCCTGCACTTCTTGCCGTAAAAAGGAGCAGAGATCCCCAAAGACCTTTGATGAAGGTACTGCTTCATTTATCGATCATATTCGTATGCATTGTATATTGGTGCAGTTTTGCAGTGTTCATATACAAAGGCAGCATGAGCGGCACGAGTCTTTTTCTGATATTCATGGCTGCTCCTGTAGGCTTTTATTTCTTCAATATGTTCTACGGAATGGTATTCTGTCTGGTCCTTTTTTTCGGAATGATCATATACATGTGGACCCCGCTCCATCTTCAGGGGTATGCATTTCCCGATATGTATTTTATAAGGCTTCCGCTGATGTTTCTGGTAGAAACGATCGTTTGTGCCCTTGCTCAGTATGAAACGGTCAAAGCACAGAGCAAACAGGAACAGGCGCTTTTGGAAGCCGAACGGGCTAACCGCGCAAAGACGGATTTTCTCTCGAGCATGTCTCATGAGATACGAACACCCATAAATGCCGTCCTGGGCATGAACGAGATGATCTTACGAGAAACCTTTGATGCAAAGGAAGATCTGCCCGAGGATCGGGAAAAGATAAAGGAGATACTCTCCGAAGTCGGCAAATACTCTCTGAACATTGAAAGCGCGGGAAATAACCTGCTTGCCATCATAAACGATATTCTTGATTTTTCGAAGATAGAAGCAGGGAAACTAGAGATAGTTAAAGCAGATTACAGACTGAGCTCGGTCCTTAACGATGTAAGTAACATGATATATTTTAAAGCCGAGGATAAAGGCCTTGATTTTACCGTGGATGTGGATGAATCACTTCCGGACGGGCTTAAGGGGGATGAGGTCAGACTCAGGCAGATCATGACAAATCTCCTGACGAACGCAGTCAAGTATACCAAAGAAGGAAGCATCCGCCTCAAAGTAAGTTCCGACGAAGTTGCTAACGGCCAAGAAGACGGAATGATCCGGCTTATCGTTTCGGTTTCCGATACGGGCATAGGTATCAAAGAAGAAGATATTGACAAGATGTTTGATAAATTCCAGAGAGTCAACCTGGTACAGACCAGTACAGTTGAAGGCACCGGCCTCGGACTTGCGATAACGCGCAACCTTCTTGATATGATGGGCGGCAGCATCAGCGTAAAAAGCACATACGGCAAAGGCTCGACCTTTACCGCAACGATCCCCCAGCAGGTAACGGACAAAGAGCCGGTTGGCAATTTCCACGATAAGTTCGAAAAGAGCATGCAAAGCATGCATACATACAGGGAGTCATTCAGGGCACCGGATGCCCGTATACTCATAGTTGATGATACGAGAATGAACCTTATGGTAGTGGAAGGACTGCTTAAAAACACGGGTATCGTGGTCGATACGGCGACCGGAGGAGAACAGTCCGTGAAAATGGCAGCAGACGTTAAATATGATGTGATCCTTATGGACCAGCGTATGCCCGAGATGGACGGCACGGAAGCAATGCACAGAATCGTCGGAAATAACGATTCCATAAATCACGATACACCTTTTATCTGTCTTACGGCGGATGCGGTAAGCGGAGCAAAAGAAAAATATCTTTCGGAAGGCTTTGCGGATTACCTTACAAAGCCCATAGATTCATCTGCACTTGAAAAGATGCTGATGAAGCACCTGCCTGTAGAGAAAGTCTATGTATGTAAAGTAAAAACCTCGGAGGGATCCGGTATTAGTGCGGCCAACAAAGATGGTGTGCCGGATGAGTTTGAGGCTCTTAAGGAAGCGGGTGTAGACGTTTCAAAGGGACTTAGGTTCACCGGAGGAGACAGGGAATTCTATCGCTCACTTCTGGCTGAATATATCCGGAGCTATCCGGAAAAGAGCAAAAAGATCAAAAGCTATTATGATGCCGGAGACTGGAATAACTATGGGATTTTAGTCCATTCAGTAAAGAGCTCATCAAGAATGATAGGGGCCCAAGAACTGGCTGAATCCGCAGCAGGCCTTGAAGCAGCCACCAAAAAGGCAGACGCGGATATCATTCATGCGAAGGATCCCGCTGTGATGGACGGTTATGCAGCGCTTGTAAAGGCCCTTGAAGCCTTCATTCCGGAAACCGCGGATGACGTTGCCGGCAATGACGAAGATATCATGGAATTTCTTCCACAATAAAAACTGAGAAAAAAGTCCCGCTTTTTGATTAAAAAAATCGCGGATTTGTGCTATTATCTAATATGTATTCATATTCAGACACGGAGGTTTACATTCTATGAAAACCAAGAAAAGAAGATCTCTTAAGAAAACACTGTTAAGTCAGATGATCATCTACGTGGCGATAATTATCGTTATCATCACGCAGATCAGCATTAAGCTGGCATCTGATAATATTCAGTCACTTATGAACGGTATATTCGCCAGAGAGTCAGCCAAATATGCCAGCGAGATACAAGGCTGGTGGAATGATATCAAAACCAGAGTAGGTCAGACCGCTGATGTTATGAGAAACATACCGGAGCTGTCAGATGATGATACTCTTAACATGCTCCTTAAATTAACAGAGCAGGATCCCGATTCACAGGATATCTATATGGCATTCGGAGATACAGGCAAATTCCTGGACGGCTCAGGCTGGATACCGGATGATACATTCGTATTTACGGACAGACCCTGGTTCCAGGGAGCGCTCGCGGATAAAGGTGCCATTTATTCTTCTGAACCCTATATAGACGCTTCTACCGGCAAGACATGTCTCGCATGCGCTGTCATGGTCAGAGACAATGTGGTTCTCTCAAGTGATATCAACTTTGATAAGGTTGCCGAGAAGGTCATGGCTTTTGATTCTCTTTCATCAGAGGCTAAATTCTATATCATCAACAAGGATACAAAGGATATCCTCATCAGTAATGTTACTGACAGTGTCGGACAGAACCTCGGTTCAGCAACCGATCCCGTACTGACAGCACTTGCCCCCAAGTTTGATTCCCTTAACATGGACATCAAAGCAGGCGGAGAAAAGGTTGTTACGATCAAAACTGCAGAAGGCGGCAAGATGTTCACCGCTACGAATATCGAAGGTACTTCCTGGGCAATGGTAAGCGCGGTTCCTTCGGCTCTTCTTAGCAACAGCATCCTCAAGGTTATGTATGTTACCTTTGCAAGCGCAATAATATTACTGCTGATTCTGTCGATCATCATGTACTTTACTATCAGCAAGGCTATCAACCCTGTTACCACCATTACCGAGAGGATCACTGATATCAGTAAGGGTGATTTCACCGTACAGATCGTTCCCGAAGGTAATAACGAGATCACGACTCTCGCCGAGAGCCTCAATGAATATATTGGCAAGATGAGAGGAACACTTAACAGTCTGTCGAGCATATCAGGTGCCATGAACAGCCGCGCCGGAGAATGCTTCGATATCTCTCATATCCTGTCAGATGCCAACACCAATCAGGGTGAGTCAATAGAGAGACTTAACTATACTCTGAATGAGATGAACTCTTCTATCGAGGAGATTGCAAATGCAGCTACAGAGCTGGCTACTACATCCAGCGTGCTGGCTGAGAATGCAGATGAAGTCAAGATCCTTTGCAACGAGACACTCGATGCATCTGCCAAGGGCCGTGAGGAGATGGCAGGAATGACCAGGAATGTCGGAACACTGAATGAGACTATCAAGGAACTCACCACCCTCATCAGTGATACTGCTACTACCGTTAAGGAGATCACCGGTATCACGGATACCATCAATGCCATTTCGAACCAGACGAATCTCCTGTCACTTAATGCTTCGATCGAGGCTGCCAGGGCAGGTGAGATGGGCAAGGGCTTTGCAGTCGTTGCTACCGAGGTTGGAACACTGGCCGGTCAGTCTTCAGAAGCTACAGAGACTATCCGAAGACTCGTAGACGGTATCACGAAGAACATTTCCGATATCAATAACAAAGCAGAGATCTGTGTCAAGGATATGGAGGCATGCCTCGAAGCAGTTACCGGAGCTAACGAATCGTTCGAAACCATATATCAGGATGTTGCCAAGGCTACTGACGGTATAGGCGAGATCGCCAGCGGAATCGAAAAGATCAACGATGTTGCGTCTAACAATGCCGCTACCACCGAGGAACAGGCAGCCAGCATTTCACAGGTTCTTGACCTTAGTAACATGATCGTTACCGAGAGCGGCAAGCTGCGTACAGAGACTGAGAACATTACGAGTATCTCAGAGAATCTTAACAAGTATTCCGACGAGATTAATTCGGATCTGTCACAGTATACTGTATAAAACTCATAACACGCAGATTTATGATCGGGCTCCTGTCATATGGCAGGAGCCCTTTTTAATCATTATTTAATCAGAAATAAATCACAGCAGGGGTGTTTTCTGATAGAATGGTCGTATAATGTATCATAGAAAATGACGGTATACAATATCGGGAGAATGATATGGCTGCAGCAAATAAAAAGGAAAAGACTTACAGAAAGATAAAGAAAAAGAACATATGGGGATCGCTGATAGCGTTTTTGCTTTTCTCGATCCTATCCGCAGTCGTACTGGTTGCGATTATACAGGCACTGACACTGTACGTCATAGATGAAAAACTGTCGGCTGAATACGCCAATGTCAAGGAAATGGGCAGACTATATGACAGCAACGTCCTTGATGACTTAAGCAGTGTTTATGCTCTCCTTGATTCGCAGGATCGGGACTACGTGATAGTTGATGCTGACGGCGAAAAGATCCATCAAAAGGGGAACGACACATACCTGCCTGACAGAGGCGAAATGTCGCTTTCAGAGTACCCTGAAAAGATCGGAATATACAGAGACTCTACTGAAAACGGAGTTCTATACCTTGATAACCGTGGCTTGATGACAGTTGATATGCACATGTTGTCTGAATGGTTTGAAAAGAAGAATGAGAGCGACTTTGTAGATGAGGATAATCTTGCCCGGGTCGAGGAAAAATACAAAAACAGGAGCATAGTCTTTTTCGGAGGCTGGAATCCGGACATTGTAAATGTAATACGCGGAACCATGAAGGTCGACAAGCTGGAATTCCCTATCTGGCTTTCAACGGATGTTGATGGTGGGACCGGCCTTATGATCGTAAAGGGGATAATACACGTCAACACCAGAGACATGGTTCTTATATCCGAACTGATGCTGGCTCTTATGGGTATCATAGGAGTGATCCTTATTGTCATGCTCATCAGCGCCATCAGCACAGCGATCAAGCAAAGAAGGATAACTAATCTTTTCTTTAATGACGGTGAAACCGGAGCAAAGAACTGGATGTGGTTCCTTATCAAAGGGCAGCAGCGCCTTCGCAAGTCAATGAGTCACCGTAACAGATATGCTGTTGTCAATATGGTATTTGTCAAGTACAGAAACTACTGTGTCTGCCATTCACTGGTCGAAGGACAAAAGATGCTTCGTAAGGTATACGGCATCGTTAACGGGCTTATGGGCCCCAAGGAGTTGTGTGCACACAGCTCATCGTCAAATTTCGCACTCCTAATGCGATATCAGGACGTAGAGGAACTGAAGAACAGGATATATGACATAATACAGCATCTGGAAATGATCGGAACGGAGCACAAGTTCAGCTTTCAGGCCGGGGTATATCTGATCGACCCCTATGAAGATGTAGACCTTGAGCGTGATTACAATAATGCCTGCACGGCCAGATCATCCATGGCTGAATCCGACGATTCGGGAATGGTATTCTTTGATGATAAATTCGTGGATGACCAGAAGTGGTTAAGCAGTGTCGAAGAGAGACAGCAGGCTGCATTGGCCAACGAGGAATTCATCGTATACTATCAGCCCAAGTACGATCCATCCACCAGAAAGCTAAAGGGTGCCGAGGCTCTCATCAGATGGGAATCTCCGGATCTGGGTTTTGTTTCTCCGGGTAAATTCATACCTATATTTGAAAAGAACGGGTTTATTACCGAGATCGATCACTATATGATAGAGCATGTTGCCCGGGACCAGAAAAAGTGGCTCGATGCAGGTTATGAATGTGTTCCGGTTTCGGTCAATGTCTCCAGGGCACATTTCGTGGAAAGTGATCTGGCTGAGCAGATAGCAGCACTCGTTGACAAGGCGGGAACACCTCACAGATATATCGAGATAGAGCTGACGGAGAGCGCCTTTTTCGATGACAAAAAGGCCATGATAAATACTATATCGAGACTTCAGCAAAACGGGTTTGCCGTTTCGATGGATGATTTCGGTTCAGGATATTCGTCACTTAATTCACTTAAGGATATGCCGCTTGACGTGCTGAAGCTGGATGCCGATTTCTTCAGAGGAGAAAATGCCGGAGACCGTGGCCGGATCGTTGTATCCGAGGCTATCAGCATCGCCAAAAAACTGCATATGCGTACGGTCGCAGAGGGAGTTGAAGAAAAGGAGCAGGTTGATTTTCTGGCATCCCAGGGCTGTGATATGATACAGGGATTCTACTTTGCAAAGCCCATGCCCGGCGGCGATTACGAAAAGAGATTAAGCGGCGAGGTAACGCCCGAAGTGGACTGATACTATATATCATCTATCTCCTCGGCTGTCAGGTCAAACAAAAGAGCATAATCCTCGGCTGCGATGCCTTGCGATTCATTTACTCTCTCGCTGTAACCGCTCAGAGCCGCAAAGGCGGAAAACTGTGCGGCACGGTTTGACATTGACATGTGAGGCCGGGTCTTTGACTGATAATGAGGATGATCGATTATGTTACTGTAGTCTGTCATGCTCTGTGTCCTCCTACCTGTCCGTTTCGTTCGATGGTGGTGGCACCCTCCAACAGATCGGTGCCTTTAAGTACGGCATTCTTGCCGAATTTGTCCTTTAATTTCAATGTTGCGAGCTGCAATGAACGTTCTTTGGCGAGTACTTCTTTTTCGTGCTCGCTTTTTTGACGCTCTGCTTCATAGTCCGTAAAAAGATCAAGCTGCTCGTAGGTATCACGTACCTCGATATCCTGCTCGCGTATGACCCTGCATGCACATACCGAGAGTCTGCGGACGCAAAGATCCTTGTTGACTATGCGCTCGTAAAGCCCCATTACGGCTTCGCTGATCAATCTGGTCGAAGAGGTCTGAAACTCCAGATTAACGGTTCCGTGCGAATGCCTGGGGGTGACCCTTCCGTATCGGTCTTCGCCTTTTTCTCCGTCGTAATCCTCATCCTTTTTAAGACTCTCATAGCCGAGGGTCAGTGTCATCTGATCGGTGACGAGGCCCTTGCGCACGAGGTCCAGAGTCAACAGCTCAGTCATCTCACGTACGATGATAGCCGTTTCCTCATAGCTGTACGGCCGCTTGAGAACCTGGCCGGTGCTCAGGCTGTTGTTCTCGGGACGGTATTGCTTTATGGCCTCTATGGTGCAGGGCTCCCATCCCCAGGCATGATCTATTATGAGCTCGGCATTGACACCGAATTCCTTGTAGAGATTGTCCTCGTATCTCTCGGAATAGGCTGCCACATCGCCCATCGTATAAAGACCCATGGAATATAGCCGTCTGGCGATCCCACTGCCGATCCTCCAAAAGTCGGTGATAGGCTGATGGTTCCAAAGCGTCTGCCGGAATTTCATTTCATCAAGTTCGGCGATCCGGACTCCGTCAGCATCGGCTTCGATATGCTTGGCCACGATGTCCATTGCTATCTTGCAAAGAAAGAGATTCGTGCCTATACCGGCGGTTGCGGTTATGCCGGTAAGATTAAGGACATCTTTGATCATCCGATAGGTCAGTTCATGCGCGGTCATATGATAGGTATCAAGGTATGCGGTGACATCCATGAATACCTCGTCGCAGGAATATACATGGATATCCTCCGGCGCGATATATTTTAGATAGGTACGGTAGATACGTGTACTGTAATCCATGTAAAGTGACATCCGGGGAGGTGCCACGACAAAATCAAGCTCCAGAGAAGGGTCGTTTTGAAGCTCGGTTTCGAATTGGGAACTGCCGCTGAAGGTACGGCCGGGGGCATGGGTCTTTCGCATTGCATTGACCATTTTGACCTGCTGTCTGACCTCGAATAATCTCGCACGACCCGGTATCCCGAATTTCTTAAGACTCGGAGATACGGCCAGGCATATGGTCTTGTCCGTGCGGGTGGGATCTGCTACGACCAGGTTGGTCGTCAGAGGATCAAAGCCGCGCTCAACGCATTCTACAGAGGCATAAAAACTCTTAAGATCGATCGCTATATATGTCCGGTCCATGATATGCCTCCTTTCTGACGGGTCACTGCTTTTTACAATATCATTGTCGAACATCTGTTTGCAAATGTCAATCGAACAAATGATAAAATTCCCGTGTACACCCTTGCCTAAATCGGGCGATTAAGGCATTATAGATACGGACCGGATTTGGAGAGATATCATTTTGAGAGAGTATATAAGCAGGGACGAAGAGCGCAGAAGAAAAAAGATAAAAAGACGCCGGCAGGTAATGCTTTATTATGCGGTGATCATCGCACTTATTCTTACCGGTGTGTTTTTTATAGTTAAAAAGACGGTTTCGCTCATTGGAAATAAGGAAACGGAAGCTGTCACGGTCGCAGAAAAGATACCGGATGGCCAAGAAGGCACGGAAAAAGAAACAGGAACAGCCTCAGTTTCGGATGAAGAGGATCTGCCCGAAAAGGAGGAAGCACTGCCTGATTATCCCGGATATAACCCTTCGGCCGAAACGAGCGAGGTCACGGTGCACGGCAACAGGATTTTTTCGGGATATGATATCAAAAAGACCGACAGTACATACTATATAACCAGCGAGAATATGATGAGCAATTATGCGATACTCGTTGATGCATCGGATGGCAGTGTGGTCTGTCAGAGGGATGGATTTACGAGGATCAATCCGGCATCCATGACCAAGATACTGACAGCGCTCGTTGCTGCAGAAAACATTAAGGAAGAAGACCTCGATAAAACCGTAACGATAGATGTTAATCACACCGACTATGCGTACTCACGCGGACTGTCGGCAGTCAATTTTGAGATAGGAGAGGTTGTGACCGTAAGGGATCTTTTTTACGGAACAATACTTCCTTCAGGTGCGGATGCGGCGCTTGCTTTGGCTGAATATGTCTCCGGCGATGAGGAGACGTTCGTGGGACTAATGAATGACAGGCTAAAAGAGCTTGGAATCTCGGACACCACACACTTCACCAACTGTGTGGGCCTTTACGATGCGGATCACTACTCGACCTGTGCTGACATGGCTGTCATTTTAAAGGCTGCGATAGAAAATGATTTTGTCTATGATGTGATGAACGCGCATACATATACGACTTCGTTAAGCGAAGCTCATCCCGAGGGGATACTGATATCCAACTGGTTCCTTCGAAGGATAGAGGACAAGGATACGAACGGCGAGGTACTCTGTGCCAAGACCGGATTCGTCAATGAATCCGGCAGCTGTGCGGCGAGTTTTGAGGTGACTGACAGCGGGCATCCGTACATATGCGTTACGGCTGATGCGCACAGTGCATGGCGGTGTATCTATGATCACGTGGACCTGTATGCGAACTGTACCGAATGAGGATCCTGCAAAGGAATGCAGGCGGTTTATTTAAAACGGGTGGTGTGGTATAATCTTCCTGCTGTGACCGGACCGCGTGATATGTGCGATCATCGTCTCATCAAAACTATAATCAACGGAATCAAAGAAAGAAGTTAAGATATAATGGTTTATTCAAATGTACTTGAAGCTATCGGACATACTCCGATCATAAGACTCTCATCAAAGATGGTTCCTGAGGATTCAGCGGAGATCCTCGTTAAATATGAAGGTGTGAACATAGGCGGCTCGATCAAGACCAGAACAGCCTATAACATGATCACGGAGGCTGAGAAGAAAGGAATAATAAAGGAAGATACGATTATCGTTGAACCCACGAGCGGCAACCAGGGTATAGGTCTTGCTCTCATCGGTGCGGTTAAGGATTATAAAGTCCGCATAATCATGCCTGATTCGGTTTCCGAGGAAAGAAGAAAACTCATCATGGGATACGGCGCGGAGCTGGTCCTCATACATGATGACGGAGATATAGGCAAGTGCATGGATGAATGTCTGCAGACAGCACTTCGCATGGAAAAGGAAGATCCCAGAGTATGGGTGCCACAGCAGTTTACCAACAGGGACAACCCTCTGGTACACAAATATCATACGGCACTTGAGATACTCGAGCAGGTGGGACGTCCGATACACGGATTCTGCTCAGGCATCGGAACCGGCGGCACGATATCCGGAATCGGTGAGACGTTAAAGAACCAGTATCCGGATATCGAGATCTGGGCGGTTGAACCAGAGAACGCCGCGATCCTCTCCGGCGGGAGCATAGGAACTCACCTTCAGATGGGTATAGGGGACGGTATCATCCCCGATAACTTAAATACCAATATATACTCTCATATAGATATAGTTACCGATGAAGAAGCTATAGAAACTTCGAAGAAACTCATCAGGTGTGAAGGGATTCTTTGCGGGATATCATCGGGGACCAATGTAACCGCAGCACTGAGGCTCGCCCAAAAGCTCGGCAAAGGCAAAACGGTCGTGACCGTACTGCCCGATACCGGAGAAAGATATTTCAGTACGGAGCTGTTTGAGAATCAGTAATACAATATCTTGCGTTATTCCAAATATTTATTGACGTATATAGTAGATGATGATAGTATATTGAAGATTTAAGATTCTTTAAGTTTTCTTTTAAAATAAACCATCTGTCAGGAGGGAGAGCGTATGCCAAAAAGAACAGATATCCACAAAGTTTTGATAATCGGGTCGGGGCCGATAGTCATCGGTCAGGCGTGTGAGTTTGATTACTCGGGAACGCAGGCATGCAAAGCGCTCAAGAAACTGGGATATGAGATCGTTTTGGTCAATTCCAATCCCGCAACCATAATGACAGATCCTGAGACCGCAGATGTCACCTATATAGAGCCGTTAAATGTAGAAAGGCTTGAGAAGATAATCGCAAAGGAGAGACCCGATGCGTTGCTTCCTAATTTAGGCGGACAGTCCGGTCTTAATTTATGCGCAGAATTGAGTTCGGCAGGAGTTCTTGAAAAGTATAACGTTCAGGTCATCGGAGTTCAGGTAGATGCGATCGAGCGCGGTGAAGACAGAATAGAGTTCAAGAACACGATGAACGAGCTCGGAATCGAGATGGCACGTTCAGAGGTTGCCTACTCGGTTGAGGAGGCTCTTGAGATAGCTGACAGACTTAGCTACCCCGTAGTCCTTCGTCCTGCATACACCATGGGCGGCGCGGGCGGCGGCCTCGTATATAACAAAGAGGAGCTTAGCACGGTATGTGCCAGAGGATTGCAGGCATCACTCGTCGGTCAGGTTCTGGTAGAAGAATCCATCATCGGGTGGGAGGAACTGGAACTCGAGGTCGTTCGTGACAGTGACGGTACCATGATCACCGTATGCTTCATAGAAAATATCGATCCCATGGGAGTACACACGGGTGATTCATTCTGTTCGGCTCCGATGCTTACGATCTCCGAAGAGGTTCAGAAGCGTCTCCAGGAGCAGGCATACAAGATCGTTGACAGAGTACAGGTAATAGGCGGAACGAACGTACAGTTCGCGCATGATCCGGTATCTGACAGGATCATCGTAATAGAGATAAATCCCAGAACATCACGTTCTTCGGCACTGGCATCCAAGGCTACCGGATTCCCAATAGCGCTGGTTTCGGCTATGCTCGCAACGGGTCTTACATTAAAGGATATCCCCTGCGGCAAATACGGAACACTCGATAAATATGTTCCCGGCGGAGATTATGTTGTTATAAAGTTCGCCCGCTGGGCTTTTGAAAAGTTCAAGGGCGTTGAGGACAAGCTCGGTACTCAGATGAGAGCCGTCGGTGAGGTCATGAGCATAGGTAAGAACTTCAAGGAAGCCTTCCAGAAAGCCATCAGATCTCTGGAGATCGGGAGAGCCGGACTGGGACATGCCAAGAACTTTGATTCGCTTTCCAGAGAAGAGATGCTAAGACGCCTGTCATATCCTTCTTCTGAAAGATACTTCCTTATATATGAAGCATTGCGCTCGGGCATAACCGTGGATGAGATACATGATCTGACCAAGGTTAAAAAGTATTTCCTTGAGCAGATGAAGGAACTCGTTGAAGAAGAGAATACTCTGGCAGCTTCAAAGGGTTCACTTCCTTCGGATGAGGCACTGACCAAAGCCAAGAAGGACGGTTTCTCAGATAAATATCTTAGCCAGATACTGGAGATTCCCGAGGATGATATCAGAAAAAGGAGAATAGCCATCGGTGTTACTGAGGCCTGGGAAGGCGTTCATGTATCGGGCACCGAAAACAGCGCATATTATTTCTCTACATATAATGCCGAGGACCACAGCACGGTATCGGATAAAAAGAAGATCATGATCCTGGGCGGAGGCCCTAACAGGATAGGACAGGGTATCGAATTCGATTACTGCTGTGTCCACTGTGCCAAGGCGCTTAAGAAACTCGGCTTTGAAACAATAATCGTCAACTGTAATCCCGAGACGGTATCGACCGATTACGATACATCAGATAAGCTCTACTTTGAACCTCTGACACTGGAGGATGTTCTGTCAATATACGAAAAGGAAAAGCCTCTCGGAGTTATCGCTCAGTTCGGCGGACAGACACCGCTTAACCTCGCAGCCAAGCTTGAGGCTAACGGAGTCAGGATACTCGGAACATCTCCTGCAGTAATAGATCTGGCAGAAGACAGAGATCAGTTCAGAGCCATGATGGACAAGCTCCAAATACCCATGCCTGAATCAGGAATGGCAGTAAATGTTGATGAAGCCCTCGCTATCGCCAAAAAGATCGGATACCCTGTAATGGTTCGTCCTTCGTATGTTCTGGGCGGACGCGGCATGGAGGTCGTATATGATGATGAATCCATGACCGAGTATATGAATGCTGCGGTAGGTGTTACTCCCGACAGACCGATTCTCATCGACAGATTCTTAAACCACGCTCTTGAGTGTGAAGCAGATGCCATAGCAGACGGAACGCACGCATATGTGCCCGCAGTCATGGAGCATATAGAGCTCGCCGGAGTTCACTCAGGTGATTCGGCCTGCATCATCCCTTCCGTGCATATTACGGAAGAGAATTTAAAGACCATAAAGGAATACACCAAGAAGATCGCAGAGCAGATGCACGTACGCGGACTGATGAACATGCAGTACGCAATCGAAAACGGCAGGGTATTCGTACTTGAGGCCAATCCCAGAGCATCCCGCACGGTACCGCTTGTTTCAAAGGTATGTAATATCAGGATGGTGCCTCTGGCCACAGAGATCATCACGGAGGAGATCACGGGCAATCCGAGTCCGTTATCGGAATTAAAGGAGCAGTACATACCCAACTACGGTGTCAAGGAGGCTGCTTTCCCGTTCAATATGTTCCCTGAGGTAGATCCGATACTGGGACCTGAGATGAGATCGACAGGTGAAGTCCTGGGACTTTCCAAGTCATACGGTGAAGCATTCTATAAGGCTCAGGAGGCCATAGGACTCAAACTTCCTTTGGAAGGAACAGTCCTCTTCTCGGTAAATAACAAGGATAAATCAGAGATCGTTCCGATAGCCAAGAGTCTGTCGGATGACGGATTCAGGATCGTCGCCACGAGCGGAAACTACGATGTCCTCACTTCAGCAGGAGTACCCGCAGAAAAGGTCAAGAAGCTCTATGAAGGTCGTCCCAATATTTCCGATATGATCGCCAACGGTGAGATCGACATGGTAGTCAATTCGCCCATAGGTAAAAGTGCTGCTCATGATGACAGCTACTTAAGAAAGGCTGCCATAAAGGCCAAGGTTCCTTATATGACTACGGTGGCAGCAGCCAGAGCCACGGCTGAAGGAATCCACTATATCAAGACTCACGAAGAGGATCAGGTCAAATCACTGCAGGAACTCCACTCCGAGATACATGACCTGTGAACCTGAAATGGACCTCGGGGACGGGGTTAGTGGTCCAAAATGGATGGACCTCAGGGACGGGGTTAGTGGTCCAAAATGAATAATGGGAGCTCGCATCTGCTGCGTTAAGAAGAAAATATACGCATCGGACGCGGGCTCCTTTGTTTACTAGATGCCACGTTTTTGGTAAAATATCTTTATGTATGCGCCGGCGTAATGGGGGATGTTTAGCGCATGAATACATGGAGGGTTACAAATGAAGGAATTAAAACCGATCACTAACAAACTGCTGTGGATATTTGCCATAGGTCAGTTCGGATGGAGCCTGCTATCAGGTATAGTATCCAACTGGATGGTATATTATTACACAGGAAGCCCCGATGCACAGAATCCCAATACCGGCATATTTGCATCAGGTATAACTCAGGAGCCTGTCCTTTTTAAACTGACGCTGTTCGGACTGGTGCTGGCAGTTGGACGTATCTTTGATGCGATAACTGATCCGCTCATAGCAGGATGGTCAGACAGGAGCGATTATAAAAATGGCAGAAGGATACCCTTTATGCGCGTGATGGCTGTTCCTTTTGCATTGTGCACAATAGCACTTTTTGTTCTTCCTCAGACAGGTATTGTGGCACTGAATGATGCCATGCTTTTTATACTGCTCATTGTTTTTTATCTGTTCATGACGATGTTCTGTACTCCCTATAATGCTCTTATCGCTGAGCTTGGTGACACACAGCAGCATCGTATCAACGTTTCGACTTATATCTCATTCACATTTATAGTAGGTCAGAGTATTTCATTCCTGTTACCGAATGTGGCTGGAGCACTGCAGGGAGCATTCGGACAGGCAGGCTCTATCAGGATGGCGGTTGCCATTATGGCAGCTATAGCCTGTGCGGCTATGCTCGTTGCATCATTTTATATCAATGAGCGCGATTATATCGATGTCAAGCCGAGCGTGACACGCCCTTTCCATTCTCTTATCAAGACCTTTTCAAACGGTCAGTTCCGAAGGTTCGTATACAGTGATGTTATCTACTTTTTTGCACTGACTCTGTTCCAGACGGGACTGGCATTTTACGAGACCAAGCTCATGGAGATAGAGGATACGTGGACATTCGCCCTGACAGCGACTATGACAGCCATCAGTGTATGTCTGTATCCTTTGGTCAATATACTCGCTAAGAAAGTCGGCAAAAAGACCCTCATCATTACGGGATTCTTTGCATACTGCTTGGTTTTCCTGATCACTGCTTTGTGCGGACGGGGACTTTACTGGGGATTCATCGTAGCGGTTACGGCGGCGATCCCTATGGCTATACTGGGAATACTTCCGCAGGCGTGCGTGGCGGATGTGGCCGAATTGACGAGACTGGAGACCGGAGAGGACCGCAGCGGAATGTTCTTTGCAGCACGTACCTTTGCATTCAAGATGGGACAGGCACTGGCTCTCGTTATCTTTACATCGGTCACGGTATCTCAGACTACAGGCAGCTACAGAGCTACTGCGTGGGTAGCGTTTGTCACATGCTTTATCGGAGCGGTTCTGTTCTTTGCATTTAATGAAAAAATGATACTCGGAAGGATCAGAGAACTTAAGGGGACGGAAGAAATATGATTCAGGTCATAGATAACAATTTTGCGATCCAGACTAAAAATACCACATACGCATTCCGCGTACTGGCGACTGGACAACTGGAGCACCTGTACTACGGGGCAAAGATCACTTTAAGGAATGCGGGTGATTTTGAGGCTTTGTGTGAGCAGTATGCCATGGCTCCGGGCAACACCGTTGCATATGATAAAGAGCATGATCTGAGCCTTGAAAACATCAGGCTTGAATTGTCATCATACGGCAAGGGCGATATCAGGGAACCTTATGTAGATATTACATATCCCGACGGCAGCAGAACCTCCGACTTTATATTCGAGGAGGCGCATGTACTTACTGAAAAGTACATGTATGAGACGCTTCCGTGTTCATACGATGACGGAACATTTGCAAAGATGCCGACCCAGTCACTTAAGGTGGTGCTTAAGGACAGATGCCATGATGTACGTGTTGAACTGTATTATTCGAACTTCCTGGAGACTGATGTCATTACCAGACAGACGGTGCTCATTAACGGAACCGGTGATGAGATAGTTATTAACCGGATCATGAGCAACCAGCTGGATTTCGAGGATTCGGGATATGTGTTCAGCAGCTTTAACGGTGCGTGGGCACGCGAGATGAACCGTAAAGACACGCTCCTTAAAGGAGGCAGGATAGTCAGCTCATCCGTTACCGGAACGAGCTCTAACAGAGCCAATCCTTTTGTCATGATATCAAAGAGCTCAACCGATGAAGACCGTGGAGACTGCTACGGTTTTAACCTCGTATACAGCGGGAATCACTACGAGTGCATGGAGATAGGTGCCTTTGAAAAGACCCGGTTTGTTCAGGGTATCAATCCGGACACATTTGAATACACAGTTAAGCCTGGCGAGAGCTTTGAAGCACCGGAGGCTGTGATGACGTTTTCGGACAGGGGCTTTAACGGCATGAGTCATTCGATGCACACATTTGTGCGCGAGCATATAGTCCGCGGACAGTGGAAGCATGAGGTCAGGCCCGTTCTCATAAACAGCTGGGAGGCATGTTACTTTGATGTGACCGAAAGGAAACTGCTCAATCTGGCCAGAAAAGCCAAAGATGTCGGCATAGAACTGTTCGTGCTCGATGACGGGTGGTTCGGCAGCCGTAACGATGATACCACGTCACTGGGAGACTGGAGCGCCAATCCGTCCAAACTGCCTAACGGTCTTGAGGGGCTGTCGCATAAGATAAATTCCATGGGACTTAAATTCGGGATCTGGGTCGAGCCTGAGATGGTAAATGAAAAGTCCAATCTGTATAAGAGACATCCGGAGTGGGTGCTCAGGAATCCGGACACGCCGCATTCAGTCGGGCGAAACCAGATGCTCCTTGATCTGGGACAACAGGTCGTACAGGATTATGTGATAGACAGCATGAGCGAGGTTTTCTCCGCCGGTAAGATATCATATGTCAAATGGGATATGAACCGCATCATCAGTGACTTTTTCTCGCAGGATGAGAATATCGGTCCGGGTGAGGTCGCTCATAAATATGTTCTCGGTCTGTATCATGTGATGAAGACGCTTACAGAGAAATTCCCCGGTATATTATTTGAGGGATGTTCTTCGGGCGGAAACAGGTTTGATCTGGGTATTCTGTCATTTTTCCCTCAGATATGGGCTTCGGATAACACGGATCCCATATGCAGGGCAGTGATCCAGAACGGGTTAAGCTACGGTTATCCTCAGAGCGTTATAGGTGCGCATGTGAGTGCATCTCCCAATCATCAGACTTTAAGGAGAACCCCGCTTGATACCAGATTCAACGTTGCTTCAATGGGATTACTCGGTTATGAACTTAATCTGGGTGATCTTCCTTCGGAGGAATTAAAGGCGATAAAGGATGAGATTGCACTATACAAGTCGCTAAGGGATGTTCTTCAGTTCGGTGATCTGTATCGCGGACGCAACTTTGATGAGGGCGAATATACCGAATGGACCATAGTTTCGAATGACAGTACAAAGGCCGTGACCATCCTTATACAGAATCAGGCGAGGGCTAACATGCCTACGAGAAAGGTTTACATAAAAGGACTGGATTACGCCAAGGAGTACACTCTCAGAAATGTCGAACAAAAGTTTAACTTACGAGACTTTGGAGATCTGGTGAACAACATTTCGCCGGTTCACATAAAACAGAATTCGTTTATGTATAACACTCTGGACCGGATCAAAAAGCTGGACGGTGAAAAGGAAAGAATAACCGGATACGGAGATGCGTTCGCCAAGGCCGGAGTGTTCCTTAAACAGGGATTTGCCGGCGTAGGATTCAATGAGAATGTGGCTTATTTCCAGGACTACTGCAGCAGGATGTATATTACGGAATCCAAATGAGGCTGTTAACAGAGGTTTATAATGAAGATTTTTTACATCGATTTTGAAAATGTCAAGGACAGAGGCCTAAACGGCATAGCCAAACTCACATCTGAGGATGTTGTCCGCATATATTACAGTGAGGATGCCAACAAGATCACCTTCGGCACACACCGAAGGATCATCGAGTCGCCCGCCAGGTTTGAATATACCAGAATGCGCAAGGACTTAAAGGGTGTCAAAAATGCGCTTGATGTCATACTGATGAGCGATATGTCCGACAGAATAGTTGAAGAAAAGTCGGCAGATTTTTATATAGTTTCGGAGGATGGGGATTTTGATAACTACATCGCCGAGAAAAGAAAGCGCAAGATAAGCATCAGCAAGCTAAGCGAGGTCTGTCAGGCATCGCAGGCTCCTGATAAGGGGACGGAGCAGTCCGCCAATAAGAAATCCAAAGAGGCGCGTGATAAAAAGGAACAGGGCTTCCGGACGCATTTCGGCAAATACCTGAAGGACGATTATGAAGATGACAAGGAAAATATCCTGAAGGCCTACATGGAATCAGATTCCAGACAGGAGCTTAACAATAATCTTCAGCAGTATTTTTATAATGAGGCAGTGAGTGATATTTTAAAAAGGATGTCGGGACTGATAAAGAACATGCCGGGCAGAAAAGAATGATATACGACGGCCGGATTTAAGCTACGGACAGGGCAGGATAAAGATATTAGTATTTTCAGATTGATTTTTTACCTGCATCGTTTTAATATTTTTTATTATTTATAAAAGGAGGAGTTACGGATGATCAGAATAGGTGTTTTAGGATACGGAAATTTAGGACGCGGAGTAGAGTGCGCGATAAAGCAGAACGATGATATGGAACTCGTTGCGGTCTTTACCAGGCGTGACCCTTCGACCGTTAAGATACTTACGGATTCGGCAAAGGTATGTTCCGTAAATGATATTGAGGCTTATAAGGATAAGATCGATGTTCTCATATTATGTGGCGGCTCTGCAACGGATCTTCCGAAACAGACACCGGAGTATGCCAAAATCTTTAATGTTATAGACAGCTTTGATACACATGCTAAGATCCCGGAGCATTTTGCAAACGTGGATAAGAGCGCCAAAGACAGCGGACACATTGCACTGATAAGTGTGGGCTGGGATCCCGGAATGTTCTCTTTAAACAGAGTATATGCCAATTCGATCTTAAGCGATGGCTCTGATTACACATTCTGGGGAAGAGGCGTCAGTCAGGGACATTCTGATGCAATAAGACGTATCGAAGGTGTTGCAGATGCCAGACAGTACACATGCCCTGTTGAATCTGCAGTTGAGGCAGTACGCCGCGGAGAACAGCCTGAACTTACGACCAGGCAGAAGCATACCAGAGAATGCTACGTTGTTGCAAAGGAAGGCGCTGATCTTGCACGTATAGAAAAAGAGATAAAGGAAATGCCCAACTACTTTGCGGATTATGACACAACTGTCACATTCATTTCGCAGGAGGAACTTGATAAGAACCACAAAGGCATCCCTCATGGCGGAATGGTGATAAGATCAGGACGCACAGGATGGAATCTTGAGAATAAGCATATCATCGAATACTCGCTTAAGCTTGATTCAAATCCCGAGTTCACGACTTCGGTGCTTGTTGCTTACGCAAGAGCTGCTATGCGAATGCATTCTGAAGGAATGACAGGCTGTAAGACAGTCCTTGATGTTCCGCCGGCATATTTAAGCAGGCTCTCTGGTGAGGAACTTCGCGCACATATGCTTTAAGTCGCGAATATGATGAATAAATGATATAATAAACCCATACTGTGGGTGATAAAATGACTGCAGTGTAACGGAGCTTATATATGAGCGCGTCCGGCCTGCAGTCTTTGTATATTTATATGTACCCACGGAAAGGAAATGCAAACTGGTTGATCACTATGAATAAGAGACTATATATAATAAAGTTCATTTCGGTATCTTTCATTATGTTATTGCTGATATCGGGAGTTTTCGATATCATGAGCGTCAGATCTTTATCTGCTTTGGGTGATCTGGGTGAACCGAGGAATGCTTATGATCAGGGAATGGCTGGGATACTTAAAGGCGATATCGTGGTTTTAAGCCTCTTTGTGAACACACCGTCGGATAAATGGACCGTTCATGAGATGAATGAGACGCTTCCTAAACTTCAGACTGCCACGGATTATCTGACAAAACAGGCCGGGGACTACAAAGTTGATGTTTCATTCAACTATGACTGGAGTAAGGACAGAAAGCTCCGCTACAGGGCCATCGCTGATTTTGAAACCGATGACAAGGATTTTACCGATAAATTAGATGAACTCATAGGAAGCCTTGTTAACGGCAGGATAAACTATGATGACATCTTAAGCTCCTATGGAGCAGACGGAATCTTCATGATGGTATATTTCAATGCTCCGGACAGAAGCTATGCGATAGCGTATGACGGCGAGGATATCCCGCAGGAGACCGTCATAATGTTTAACGATGGTGATGCGGCTGAATATGCGCATGAGATACTGCATGTATTCGGTGCCCATGATTTTTATGATGGGGAAGAGTACACAGACGATGTGGTTAAATTCATTAAAAAGAAATATCCCGATGATATCATGCTCGACACAGTAATGAAAAAAGACGAGATATCAAACAGCATCGGACCGGTTACGGCGTATCACATAGGCTGGACGGATGAGACTAAGGAATTTAAGGAATACGATCAGCTGCTGAGGTAGAGCATGGGTACAGATACTGTTATCAGAAAAAAAGTGATCATAACCGGGGCTTCGCGGGGCATAGGTAAAGCTACTGCTCTGTTACTGGCCCAAAAGGGATATGATCTCGTGCTCGTCAGTTCCAGATCTGAATTTGAACTTAACGAGCTTCGAAAGGAAATACAGGATAAATATGATGTAGCCGCAGAAGTGGTGACGTGCGATGTCTCGGATCCGGACGCGGTAAGGGCTAATGAGGATTCGTTTAAAGGCACATATTCCCTGATAAACAACGCTGCCATATCTAAGGTCAAACTGCTCACGGATATGGATGTGGATGAGTGGAACAGGGTGATCGATGTCAATCTGAATTCTGTTTTTTACATGACCGGATGCGTTCTGCCTCATATGATAAATGTTAAGGAGGGGCGCATCATCAACATTTCCTCGGTGTGGGGTGATGTAGGTGCATCTATGGAGGTTGCATACTCAACAGCCAAGGGCGGGGTCAACGCTTTTACGAAGGCACTGGCCAAGGAACTCGGGCCGAGCAATATTCAGGTTAATGCGGTGTCCTTCGGAGTCATAGATACCACGATGAATGACTGCTTTACCGAAGATGAGATGGATTCTTTAAGGCAGGAGATTCCGATGGACCGGATAGGGACCCCTGAGGAAGCGGCAAAGATGATCGTAAGTGTACTTGAGTCTCCCGACTATATGACAGGACAGATAATAACAATGGATGGAGGATGGATATGATGTATGATGTTGTGATAATCGGGGCAGGCCCCGCGGGATTAGCTGCAGCGATTTATGCCAAAAGAGCCGGACTTAACGCAGTTACGGTGGAACGCTCACCGATGAGCGGAGGACAGATAGTAAATACCTATGAGGTTGATAACTATCCCGGATTAAAAGGGATAAATGGCATGGACCTTGGAATGAAATACAGAGAGCATGCAGATGCCCTCGGGTGTGAATTCCTTTTGGCGGATGTTACCGGTATTGAAAAGAAGGATAAAGGCTATGTCGTTAAGACGGGCAAGGGTGACCTTGAAACATATACCGTAATATATGCGGCAGGCGCAGATCACTCAAAGCTAGGGGTTCCCGGAGAAGAGGAACTTGTCGGAATGGGTGTTTCATACTGTGCAACATGTGACGGAGCTTTCTTTAAAGGAAGGGATGTTGCGGTCGTTGGCGGAGGAGATGTTGCCGTTGAAGACGCGATATATCTTGCCAGGACC
>JAILAN010000135.1 GCA_024681595.1 Lachnospiraceae bacterium | reverse complement strand
CCAACGGCATTGAACGTTCGGTTCACGATGGCTGCGCCGATCGTTCACAGCGATACCTGCGGTATCTTAATTCCCGTCGGAGTCATTTTTTTTATTTCATTTATTTGGACCCTTAGCTCAGTTGGTTAGAGCTACCGGCTCATAACCGGTCGGTCCTGGGTTCGAGTCCCCGAGGGTCCACTACAACACAAACGGTCAAATCTCTTGTGCAGAGATTCGACCGTTTTTTTGATATAATATGAAATTCCTTCGGAATTCCTATTATACAAAACGCTCCGCTATGGATGAGCATTCGCGTGATGGAAAATTAGTTGTTTGGGCAACACGCACTCGGCGCGTAGAATGTTGCAAGCGACATTTTTTATATTATGAGAAATTATTTTTCGGGCTTTCACCGTATCTTTTGACATATGCTCTGTAGAAAGAAGAATAATCCCCGAAACCGCATTTTTCCGCTGTTTCTCCCGCCGACATACCACTGCTTAGCATTTCCCTTGATGCAATGAGCCTTTTGACTGTTATGTATTCCCATGGTGAAGCTCCGATAGATTGCTTGAAAAGCCGTCCGATCTGTGAACGGCTCAGATAGAATTTTTCCGCAAGTATCGTGACGGAGAGCTCATCGAAAATGTGTCCGTTTACATATTTTAATATTTTCTCAAAAGTCGAGTTCTTCACGTTCTTTTCTTTTTTTGTTTTTTCGTGTCTGCCTTTGAATTCATTATCCAGTTTTGATAGTATTTCGATAAGGATGCGGTACGCAGCAAGCCTTCTGTCATATTCATCGGTATGATCTTCACATAGCTGTTCAAACAGATATTCCAGCTCCGGTTTTTCATAAAGATTATTTATACCCAGAGGCCGGTCGGTGTATAAATTTGTTAGGCGTCTCTCCGGGTCGATATCATCAAAAAAACTTATGGGAAAGTTTACGGCATATCTTTCGTATATTCCGTTTGCAAGCAGTTTTGCTCTGTGTACTTCCCCCGGCCGCATTACAAGTAGACTGCCGCGCTTCATGCGATATTCCGATCCTTCAACGAGATAATCGGCATTTCCGTCAATGAAATAGTATATCTCGCATCTTTCATGGATATGCATGGTATATCCGTTTCCGTCCGCATTTTCTTCGCGGATATGTCTGACATATATTTCATCAGCTTCATGCTCGTAGTATAACTCCATAACGTTTACCCTTTTTCTTTAGATATATTGGTTTAAGTTGTTGATTCTTTAATTTATAGTAAAGCATGTGCTGCGTCAATTTGCAATATATTTGATTTTTTTTGCAATTTTAATGCAAATTGTTTCGTGATAATATTTACACAACTGATACAAATTCAGTAAAGAACAGCTTTTGGAGGATAATATGAGATATAAGCTCGCAGCCTTTGCAGATGAAGCCTCTCCCCAAATTGATAAACAAATAGAGGCTATGAAAGAAAACGGAATCAAGCTTCTGGAGATAAGGGGTGTTGACGGAGAAAACGTTTCAGACATTTCGGCAGCTAAAGCCAAAGAGGTAAAGAATAAACTCGATGAGGCCGGACTTTCCTGCTGGTCTGTAGGATCGCCCTTTGGGAAAATTGATATTGCCGATGACTTTGAAAAGCATCTCGATGCATTCAAACATATGCTGGAACTATGCAACGTGCTTGACGTCAAGCACATACGCCTCTTTAGCTTTTACGGTTCCTTGGGCCGCTTTGATGCAGTGGCTGAAAGACTCGGGAAGTTTCTTGATGCAGCAAAAGGGTCAGGGATTATCCTTTGTCATGAAAATGAAAAAGATATCTATGGGGATGTTGCTTTAAGATGCCTTGAAATACATCAAACTTTTCCGGAAATAAAAGCGATATTCGATCCGGCAAATTTCGTTCAATCGGGACAGGATACAAAAGAAGCATGGAACCTGTTAAGCCCCTATGTTGAATATATGCATATAAAAGACGCTTTGCCTGACGGGTCTGTTGTGCCGGCAGGCAAAGGAATCGGAAATCTTCCTTACCTTCTGTCAAACTACAAAGGTAAGGTCCTTACGATCGAGCCGCATCTGAGCGTTTTTCAAGGTCTGGATAAGCTTGAAGGACCTAGGAAAAGCAAGGTTGGCAAATACACTTATACGGATTCTTTTTCTGCATTCAAGGCAGCAACCGATGCATTGAAGAAGCTCATAGAGCCGGATGCTTTGTAACATGGCTTCGGAGCATGCTTCGGTCAGCATTTGTTTATTTTTTATCGGAGGGTATGATATGGAAAAAATAAAGCTTGGAATAATCGGAGCAGGTAACATGGGCACCGGACATCTTAAAAGTGTGGTTGAAGGACAGTGTCCTCGTATAGAGGTTACGGCAGTATCGGACATCGTATCCGAAAACCTTTCACGGGCAAGAAAAATATGTCCTTCAGCGGAATTTTTTGATGATACGATTAAAATGCTCGACAGTGGGCTTATTAATGCAGCATTGATTGCGGTTCCTCATTATGATCATCCGACATATGCTATAGAATGCTTTTACCGTGGGATACATGTAATGACAGAAAAACCTGCGGGTGTGTATACCTCTCAGGTACGCAGGATGAACGCAGCAGCCGAAAAAGCCGGAGTTGTTTTTGCAATAATGTTTAACCAGCGCTCTAATCCCATATTTGCCAAGGCAAGGCAGATTGTAAAAAGCGGACAGCTTGGACAGCTCAAGCGTATGGTCTGGATAATAACCAACTGGTACAGAACTCAAAGCTATTATGATTCAGGTTCATGGCGTGCAACATGGGATGGCGAAGGAGGCGGTGTTCTTTTGAATCAGGCACCGCATAATCTGGATCTTTGGCAGTGGATATTCGGCATGCCCAAACGCGTAAGAGCTTTTTGCTCATTTGGCAAATATCATCATGTTGCAATCGAGGACGACGTGACGATTTACGGTGAATATGATAACGGTGCCAGTGCAGTATTTATAACCACGACCGGGGAGGCACCCGGGACCAACCGCCTTGAGATATCGGGGGATAAAGGAAAACTTGTCCTTGAAAATGCGACTCTTAAGTGGACAAAACTAAAGGTTCCGGAGAGAGAATTCTGTTTTACAAGTGAATCCGGATTTGCATGCCCTGAAACCGAATACGAGGAATATACTGCAGCGGAGCCGGATGGACATCCCATTCTTTTGAATAATTTTGCGGACGCTATTATTGACGGGACACCGCTTATTGCGCCGGGCTTTGAAGGTCTTAATTCTCTTTCGATTTCAAATGCTGCATACCTGTCAGCATGGACCGATGACTGGGCGGAAATACCGGTCTGCGAAGAAATGTTTGAAAAGCACCTTAACGAACTTCGAAAAAATGAAAAAAAAACGATTTAAAGACAAAGTCTGACCCGGGCTTTGTAAAAACCTGCGAGCCGATAGAAAGACTAAGAGAACGATGGAAAGTAAGATGGTGAGGGATTTTCCGCAAGCAAAAAATCACGCACGTATCGAACCTGTCCAAGGCACATGAACTGTCCAAAACCAAATGAGCTGTCCATAGCCGCATAAGTCCTGTTGATATTTTAAATGGATAATGGCATATAATAGTAGAATAAATATCGTCATAAAAAGGAACTGATATGGCTAGGATAATTAATCTCACAATTGTTGTATTGGAAATGATCGCATTTGCCAAGGTGCATAAGAACAGGAGCATTAAACAGGGGCTGATCTACTACACTCAGTTGTCCAACATCATAACGCTGTTTTCGTCACTTGCGCTGGTGATTCTGGGAACAAGATACTATGTTGAAGTGTTCAGATTTCTTTCCGTATGCATGCTGGCTATGACGTTTTTTGTGACAGCATTTATACTGGTGCCGATGTCAGGCAGATTAAAGGAACTGATGTTTACGGGGAGCGGTCTTTATCACCACCTGATCATTCCGGTCCTGTCGGTGATATCGTATCGCTTTGCTGAAGACAAAGTACCTGTAGCGTGGGCTTTGCTGCCTGTTATCGTGACGCTTATCTACGGCCTTATCATGGTATATCTTAACGCAGTTTCCAAAGTTGACGGCCCTTATCCTTTCTTTCAGATAAAGAGGATCGGGGGCCGGGCGACTTTATTGTGGATGATTGCTCTGCTGCTGGCGGTCGGCTTATTATCCGGGGCAGTTGGATATCGCAGGCCGGCCCGGACGGATGTGAAATACGTATTTGTACACGGGCTCGCCGGATGGGGCAGTTATGATCCGATAAATGAATTTTATCCGTATTGGGGACTATCCGGAGGAAGCATTATAAGATACCTTAATGATCATGGATATGTAAGCTATGCAGCCTCTGTTGATCCTACAGGAAGTGCCTGGGACAGGGCATGTGAACTTTATGCCCAGCTTAATGGGACCAGAGTTGACTATGGCAAAGCACACAGCGCTGAGGCAGGCCATGAGCGTTTCGGAGAGGATTTTACAGGTAGAGCGTTGCTTGATGATTTTAACTCATCCGAAATAGCACTTATCAGTCATTCATTTGGCGGAGTAACGGTACGGCTGTTCACAGAGATATTAAAGAACGGGTCCGAAGAAGAAAGAGCGGCAACTGACGAATCGGATCTTTCTCCTTTTTTCAAAGGCGGTAACGGTGATAATATCCTTGCTGTTGTTACGCTGGCCGCTCCGACTAACGGGACCACGGCCTATGATCTGCATGAAGACGACAGCTTTGATCTTTCATCGATCGACATACCCGAAGAATATGAGAAGCACAGTGATGCCGTATCTAAAAGGACGAGGGTTGATAAGGACGGAAGAGCATCCTGGGATTATGCGGCATACGACATGCATATTGACAATGCACTGGCGATGAACGAGAGAATATCAACCTTCGAGGATGTATACTATTTTGCATATCCATTTTCTTCAGTAATAATCAGTGATAATGGCGAAGTTTATCCGGACCCGGAGATCACTGAGAACATATTCATGAAGGGTGCGATCTACATGAGCAAATACACCGGTACTACCAGGGGAGGTATAATGATCGACGGATCATGGCAGCCTAATGACGGTCTGGTAAACGTGATCTCGGCGGGAGCTCCTTTTAACGCGCCTAGTACAGACTATCGGGCGGATATGCCGCTTGATCCCGGTATCTGGTATGTGATGCCACAGACCCGGGGAGATCATATGGCGGTACAGGGCGGTCTGACAAAGAGAGTGAATATGAAACCTTTTTATCTTAACCTTGTAAATCTTCTTGCCGGATTGTATTGATTTTTTTACACGACAGTGCTATCATTCTTTGTTAGCGTAGGCTAACTCCAACATTACTCCGTTTCAGGCGGAGTAATTATTTGACCAAAGGTTAGCACAGACTAACCGTAAAAACGAAGGCATATATTTTCTATTTCAAAGGAGACAAGAGATGAAGCTTAGTGAAATGAAATCAAACCGACACGGAACAGTGCGGTCCTTGGGAAATGATGAGAGATTCATGAATCGTATCACATCGATCGGATTAACTGAGGGCGTGCGCTTTCAGGTAGTAAAAAATGACAGAAAAATGCCGGTTCTCATCTATGTCAGAGAAACATTGCTGGCACTTAACAGACGGGATTGCGAAAAAATAGATGTTACGGAGGCGCAATGATGAGAAGCATAGCACTTTTGGGACAGCCCAATTCAGGTAAATCGACGGTTTTTAATCAGCTGACAGGGTCAAGACAGCATGTAGGAAACTGGCCCGGCAAGACGGTTGAAAAAAACGAAGGAAGCTACACCTATAATAATGAGAAATATACTGTGACCGATCTTCCGGGAAGCTATGGATTGTCAGGCAATTCCGATGAGGAGATCATCACTGAGAAGTTCATAAAAAGCGGTGAGGCAGATCTCGTATGCGTACTTGTTGACTCTTCGCAGCTGGAAAGAAGCATGTACATGCTGGCGGATTTTGCTTCAATGGACACACCTGCCATCCTTATCCTTAACATGATGGATGTGGCTAATGGACAAGGCAAGGTCATAGATGATAAAAAACTGTCAGTAAGACTCGGCATACCGGTACTGCCTTTCACGGCAGCCGATGGCAGAGGCTTTGACGGACTGAAGGCGCTGATAGAAAAAGAGATAAATACTCCTCACAGACTGATTACCAAGCCTGAATTCGGTGCGGCCGGAATAAATGACAGCAATGCTAAATATGCCTGGATAAGCAGGATGCTTGATGGAGTGGCAAGATCTTCGGGAGAGGACTATAAGATTACCGGACTGGATAAACTGCTGCTTCGGCCGTTCTGGGGCAAAATCATGACGGTCCTGATAATTCTGGTAGGCTTTATAGCTGCCATGCTGATAATGTCACCTTTTATGGGAATAGCAGGAATGATGCCAAAATTACTGGGAGGCCCGATCGCGAATCTCCTTACGGGTATCAATGTTCATCCCTGGCTGGTATCCGTGTTCAGTCTGCTCATTCCGAACACCATATATTTCTGCATCTCCATGGCTGCATTTGTATTTGGAGTGAATGTCGTATTCGGCTTTTTGGAGGAGATAGGATTTCTGGCCAGGGCAGCATACCAGTTTGACGGCCCATTGTCAAAACTGGGGCTTCAGGGTAAAGCCGTTGCCCCGATACTTATGGGCATGGGTTGTACGATCGGAGGCGCCAGCGGTACCAGAGTAATGGATAACTGGGGACAAAAGATGCTGACAATGATGGTTGTGTGGGCAGTTCCATGCGCTTCAATCTGGAGTATTATTCCCGTTATCTCCGGGATGTTCTTCCCTGTATGGGGAACTGCTTTGGTATGCATTGGGATAATCGCATATATATTTGTGCTGATGTTTATCGTATCCAAAGTATTTGGCAAAAGCCTTGTTTCTGAGGATTCAAGATCAGGGATGATCATGGAACTTCCTCCGTACCATAAAGCTCACTGGAAATATATCATCAAGGAAGCGTGGCTCAAGTGCTTCGATATGTTTAAACGTGCGATAAAGACAGTTACGCTGGTTTCCCTTGTCTTCTGGGCTTTTTCGTTCAGTCCTTCGGGTAACATTGAGAGCAGTCTGCTTTATAAAGTAGGAACATTCATAGAACCCGTGACCAGATTTTTCGGCCTGGGATGGCGTACGTTTATGGCATTTATCAGTGCGGCGTTTGCCAAGGAAGCTGTGCTGGGTACATTAAATGCCGTATTTGCCGGACAAAGCAACGTGGCTGATGTAGCATTTAACGCCACTGCGGGAAGTGTTGATACGATGGCACTGTCACAGATCATGTCACAGACCATATCACGGGCAGAGGCTCTGGCATTTATGTTTGCCTGCACCTTCAGTGTTCCCTGCCTCATGGCGCTATCAACAACCTTCAAGGAATCTCATTCTCTTAAATGGACGGCCAAAACTGCAGGATTTTATATCGTGGCAGCTCTCATTCTGTCATGCATTGTATATCATATCGCTGCTCCTTTCATAGGATGAGACTGATGCAATATTCAAGAGATGATGACGGACACGCCCTATGTAGCGATGCTTGACGCATTTGTTAGGGCATGATAGAATTCGTTCATTGTACAGGATCCCAGGTATAGCATTATGTACTTGGGATCTTTGCTTTAGATCATTCCGGGAGACAAATAGATGGGATTGTTTGAACTCATACTTTTATCGGTGGGACTCGCTATGGATGCGTTCGCCGTATCCATATGCAAAGGACTGTCTTCAGGCAGGGTGACAAAAAAAGAATATCTGACATGCGGTATCTGGTTCGGAGTATTTCAGGGTATCATGCCATTGACAGGATATCTGGTCGGATCCAATTTTGAGAAATATATCAGCATGATAGCACCCTGGGTCGCCTTTGTGCTCCTGGCACTCATAGGAGGAAACATGATAAGGGAGGCATTATCGCCTGATGAGGAACTGTCTCCGGGATTCGATTTCAAGACCATGTTCATGATGGCAGTAGCCACGAGCATAGATGCACTGGCTGTCGGGATCACATTTGTTGCCGTTCCGGTCAGGGTAATTGGCGACGGACATTTGATAAATGTCATATTTGCAGTCATTATCATAGGTGTCATTACTTTTATCATATCTGCAGCGGGCGTTAAGATAGGCAGTGTTTTCGGAGACCGTTACAAGTCAGGATCCGAGATCATGGGCGGAACCATATTGATCTTCATCGGCTTTCGATCTTTGATCACATATCTTGACCGTTCACAAACCTTATCCGACAGTGAAACGATATTCGGAATGCTTATTCCTTTGATAGGAACCTTAGTCGGGTCTGCCGTCATATATGCAAAAAAAGACCGCTTCTCGGATAGCAGGCGGGCGATCCTTGCAGGAAGCAGTTCTGGAATAATGCTCTCGATCGCGGTATGGGGAATGATTGAGCCTGCCATAAACGGACTTAGCCGTGTGAATCTTAATGGGATCATTCCGGTGACTTTATGCTTCCTGGCAGGCGTTCTGATCCAGATCCTGCTTGATAAATTTGTACCGCATAAACATGTTTATTCCGACCTGACGGAAGGACCCAAAAGCAAGCTGGATCCCGAGATGATGGTCATGCTGACGGAAGTGATCCACCATATACCGGAAGGTATAGCGTTGGGTGCTATATATGCGGCACATTTCATGGAGACTGAATGGATATCATCATCGGTAGCGGCCGTCCTTGCGATCGCTATCGCGCTTCAGAACATCCCGGAGGCGATAAATGTATCCTTGCCGATTAGAGAGCAGGGAACCGGAACGAACAAAGCGTTTTTTATGGGCATAGTATCCGGGGTTCCGATACCGCTGCTGGGAGTTATCACGGTTGTTATAGCTGTTTTATTTCCGGGATTTCTACCTTTCATAATGGCCCTGGCAGGTGGTGCACTTATATTCACCACCATAGAGGAGATCCCTCACATAGCATCCCAAAAGGATAACGACAAGGGAACTCTGGCATTTATCGCGGGATTTGTGATAGTGATGTTTATGGTCTTTCTAAGACTTTCCTGAAATGTGATCAGTAGTTCACAGGAAAAAAGTATTGACATATAGGCAAACAGGTAATAAGATAACGTTGTTACGTAACGGTGTTATCTTTTTTTGTTGACGGAGTATTTATGAAAAAGGAAACCGATCAGGGAACCAGGGAACTGCTGATAGATTCCGCTAGAAAAGAGTTTCTTAAAAAGGGTTACAATAAGGCATCCTTAAGGTGCATATGTGCAGATGCAGGAGTAACGACCGGTGCACTTTACTTTTTCTTTGAGAACAAGGCAGACCTGTATTCTGCTATCGTTGATCCTCCGCTTAACGGTCTTAAGCAGATACTCTACAGCCATTTTGAAGAGGACATTAAGGAAATGTCCAGGATCGATTCGCTAGCTGACGTAGATATGGATCACAGCATGATAAGCGATGCGATAGTGGGATATATCTATGATAACTATGACAGCTTCATGCTGCTTTTGACCTCTTCGGAAAACACCAAATATGAGAATGTCGTTGATGAATTCGTTGAGATGCTGGACAGTTCGATACCTATGATGTTGAAATCGCTTGACGGATATAAATGCGACAGATATATGTCACACTGGATGTCCCATATTTCAATCGATGCCTTCATCCATGTGATCAGGCACGAGAAGGATGTAAAAAAAGCAAAGAAACGTTTAAGCAGTATCCTTAATTATCTGGTAATGGGCTGGATGCAGCTTGCTATGGTTAAGAAATAAACATAAACAGCGCAGACATTGATCCGCTTTTCGGGTTCGTTATCCGGATCCTGAAAGCGGATAAAAAATAACATCAACATAACATTGTTATGTTACATAAAGGAGAAAGAATATGTATCTTGAGATCAAAGATGTAAAGAAAAGTTATGGTTCCGGCGGAAGCTACGTGCAGGTTTTAAAAGGCGTCAATACCGGAGTTGATAAGGGCCAGATGTGTGTCATACAGGGAACTTCGGGCTCAGGTAAATCCACGTTGCTCAACTGTATCGGTGGTCTTGACATAATGGACTCGGGTTCGATAAAGGTTGACGGCATAGAAGTATTCGGAATGAAAGGCGATGTTCTTTCAGACTACAGGAGAGATAACCTGGGATTTATCTTCCAGTTTTATAATCTGGTCCCCAATCTGACTGTAAAGGAAAACATACAGGTGTGTGAGTATCTGACAGACGACCCGCTCGATATGGATGAACTGCTCGATGTATTGGGACTTACCGAGCATCAGAATAAGTTTCCTGCCCAGCTCTCGGGTGGTCAGCAGCAAAGATGCGCCATCGCAAGAGCTCTTATAAAGAACCCAAAGCTCCTTTTGTGTGACGAGCCGACGGGGGCTCTTGATTCAAATACATCAAGGGATATTCTGGTCCTGCTTGAGAAGATAAACGAAAAATACGGAACCACAATGCTCATCGTTACGCATAATAATTCGATCAAAAACATGGTCCACAAGGTAATCTTTCTTAAGGACGGTATAGTAAAGAACGAGTACATGAACGACAGACGGATACCCGCTGCCGAATTGGAGGATCTGTAATGAACAGGATATTGAGAAAAAGGATTCCCAGACAGATAAAGGCTGATTTTTTGAGGCTCGGTTCGCTGTTCCTTATAATAGCACTTTGCATGTATATCGTTATAGCACTCGTTGATGCGGCTGAAGTGGTGATCACAGGTACAGAAATAAATCAGGCCGAATCTCATCTGGAGGACGGACAGTTTACGGTTTTTTATCCGCTGCCCGATGATCAGATCGACGAGATCGAAAAATCCGGAGTAACGATCGAACCGCATTTTGGATTTGACATGACTCTCGATGACGGCTCGGTTATAAGGATATTCAAGGACAGAAAACTAATTGATACGGTTACTTTGGATATCGGAACGGATGCTGCATCGGAAAATGAGATCGTTCTTGAAAAAAGATACTGTGAGGAACACAACATCGGGGTTGGCGATAAGATCAGGATAGACAGCGAAGAATTAACGGTAACGGGTATCGGAAGTTCCGTTGATTATGATGCACCGCTTAAAAAGCTTTCGGATACAGCTGTAGACAGTACCATATTCGGAACAGGTTTTATGACACCCGAAGGATATGAGCGATTAAAGATGTCGGATAAAGGCGGGACAGAGGATTACACATATGCTTTCCTGCTAAATGGAAATATGAGTTCGGATGATCTCAAGCAGATGATAAAGGACTTTGATTTTGACTATAAGTCAGTGGACGATCCGTTTTATGCTGAGATGCTCGATGATACATATGGAAAAAAGGATGAAATAACGGACGGGATAAACGATCTTTATGACGGCGCTTCTGAACTGTACGACGGAGCCGGGGAACTTAATGATGGTGCCAAAGAACTGTATGACGGGACGGTTGAACTCGAAAACGGTCTTAATGAACTTAAGGATGGCAGCAAAGAACTTGATAGCGGAGCTCGTAAGCTCGTTAGTTCGCTTGCTGTGATACCCGGAGCTTCGGATGCAGCTGCACCGCTGGTTAAAGGAACTTCGAAACTGAACGACGGGATGAAAGAGGCATATGAAGGCGCAACGGAATTAAAAGAAGGCGCCAAAGAACTGTATGACGGCACCGATGAGATTTATGACGGAGCAGGAGAGGTATATGACGGGATCAAAGAATTAAAGGACAGATCGGATGAACTGCTTGATGAGGTATTTAAGGAATCACCGGATAACCTGACCGCATTTCTTTTGAAGGAAGATAACCTCAGGGTAGGCGGCGCGTCGGGTGATATTGAGATCAACAAGACCATCGGCATGGTTGCCGGAGTCGTGGTCATAATTCTTTTTACATATGTTCTTTCTGTGTTTGTTATACACCAGATACAGGAGGAGAGCAGTACGATAGGTGCGCTTTACGCGCTGGGCGTTAAGAAAAAGGACCTCATGAAACACTACATCTTTATGCCAACGATGATATCTTTGCTTGGCGGGATCACCGGTGCAGCGTTCGGCCTTAGCGGTATAGGCAGCAGCTGGCAGATGTCCGATTCGTACAATTATTATTCGATCCCTGCTTTTGACAAAGTGATCCCGGCATACCTCATTGTTTATGCGGTCGTAATGCCTCCGGTTGTCAGTGTGGTAGTCAATTATCTGGTCATAAACAAGAGCCTTTCACGGACCGCTCTTTCCCTTATCAGGAACGAGCAGAAGGTGTCGCGCACCAAGGATGTATCACTCCCTGACATGATTTTTTTGCGCAAATTCAAGATCAGGCAGATGCTGCGTGAGCGAAGGATAGCTCTCACCGTAGTCATCGGGATGGTAATCGCACTGATGATATTTATGCTGGGGTTAAACTGCTATGTGCTGTGCAGAAACATAGGTGAGCTATCGAGCGCAGATACACATTATGAGTATATGTACACATACAAGTACCCCTCTAAGGAGGTCCCTGAAGGCGGAGAGGCATGCTTTGTTACATCGCTTCAAAAGGAAAGCTTCGGATATACTCTGGATGTTACTGTAATGGGTATTGATGATGATAATCCATATATTAATGTAACACCCATAAAGGGTAAAAACAGGATCGTATCGTCGGATGCGATCGCAACAAAATACGGCCTGAAAAAAGGAGATAAGCTGATCCTCACCGACAATGCCAACGACATGGATTATGCATTTACGGTTGAAGATATCGTACCTTATGAGGTCGGACTGACCGTATTCATGGATATAGACAGCTTAAGGGAACTGTTCGGAGAAGATGATGATTATTACAACGTTGTCATGTCTGATCGTAAGCTTGATATAGAAGAAGGCAGGTTATACTCTGTTACGACCAAGGCCGATGTTGACAGGGCTTCGGGTGTGTTCGTCGAACTGATGGCACCGCTTTTTTCACTGTTGATGATCATGAGCACTGTGATATTCTGTCTCGTGATCTATCTCATGACCTCAGTTATGATAGACAGATCGACGTTTGGAATATCTCTGATGAAGATATTCGGGTTTAATAAAAAGGAGATCAAAAAACTCTATCTTGATGGCAATATGATCGTAATACTGATAGGAGCACTGATAAGCATTCCTCTGGCCAAGATCATTACGGACAGAATGTTTCCTATATTCGTTGCCAATGTTGCCTGCGGACTTCCTCTCAGGTTCAACTGGTATTACTATCCGATAATACTTCTTGCGATAATCGGATGCTACAGCCTCATCAGCCTGCTGCTTACCGGCAAGTTAAACAGGATGACCCCGGCCGAGGTTCTAAAGAACAGAGAATAGGATTTACTCATTCCTGTGCGTTCTGCTATATTATTAAATGAGTCGTATAAGCACAACGCAGGGGAATGATCCAGGACAGGGCGGACGATTAAGATCACCGGATGGCCCAAACACTCAAAATGTGAAAATATGCTTGAAAAATTGGGCAAAAAAGTATATATTAAGAAAGTCGTCTGACGAATATTCGATTTTTGATGATGATGCAATCATGAGAAGGGTAAAACCTGTCATGATCAAGATGGCCTGGTGGCTCAGCTGGTTAGAGCGCCGCCCTGTCACGGCGGAGGTCGTGGGTTCGAACCCCATCCGGGTCGTTTAGGAAATAAATATTTCCCGCTGGTGTGGCGGAATAGGCAGACGCAAGGGACTTAAAATCCCTCGGTGGCAACACCGTGCCGGTTCAAGTCCGGCCACCAGCATGAATCTCCGGATGGACCTTGGGGACGGGGTTAGTGGACCATAATTTAATTTGTCATATTAAGCCTGGATTTTTGATGGTTTCCGGGCTTTTTTGATTTTAAATATTTAGATATAGAGCAT
>JAILAN010000074.1 GCA_024681595.1 Lachnospiraceae bacterium | reverse complement strand
ACCTCAATGAACTTAAGGCCGTAATCATCACTTATTGAGCGGGCCATGTTGGTCGTAACTATCGTAGATACCAAAGCAGGATCCTTGGGCATCGTTCCCGTCTTGGTTCTCTCACTCAGGATATATTCGGCTATCAGCATTCCGGACATGTTGCCGGTAAAGGCTTTGTATTCGCCGGAAGCTGTATCATATGCATATATTCCGAGACGGTCTGCATCAGGATCCGTAGCCAGAACGATATCGGCGCCCTTTTCCTTAGCGAGGTTCAATGCATAGGTAAATGCCTTTGGATCCTCGGGATTCGGATAATCCAGTGTCGTAAATTCAGGATCCGGGCCTGTCTGCTCGGGAACAACATAAAGGTTCTCAAATCCGAGTTCACTAAGGATCCTTCGCGTGGGCTTATTACCTGCTCCGCATAAAGGTGTGTAAACGATCTTTAAATCTTTGGCGGTCTGTTTTATGACATCGGGATGGATGATCTGCTTTTTTAGTTCTTCCATATAGCGATCATCTATCTTTGAACCGATCTCTTCATAAAGTCCCGCAGCAACAGCCTCGTCCTTGCTCATGATCCTGCAGTCCGAGTAAGAAGCTATGGCCTGAACTTCTCCTATTATTCCCGTATCGTGAGGAGGTGTTACCTGTGCTCCGTCCTCCCAGTATACTTTATATCCGTTATATTCCGGAGGATTGTGGCTGGCGGTCACGTTGATCCCGGCCGTGCAGCCCAGTTCGCGTACCGCAAATGACAGCTCGGGAGTAGGACGAAGTTCGTCAAACACATATGCCTTGATCCCGTTGGCAGCAAGGCACGTAGCGGCTATATCTGCAAATTCGCGCCCCATTCTGCGGCAGTCATAGGCTATTACCACGCCCTTTTGGGTGGTTCCGGCCTTTATTATATAGTTAGCCAGTCCCTGGGTCGCTTTATGAACCGTATAGATATTCATGCGGTTGGTTCCAGCTCCGATAACCCCGCGGAGTCCGCCCGTACCGAATTCGAGTTCTCTGTAAAACCTGTCCTCTATCTCTTTTTCGTCGGAAGCTATCCCCCTAAGTTCGGCCTTGGTAGCTTCGTCAAAATGCGGATCATTAAGCCAATATTCATACTGCTCTTTGTAATTCATAAAGAACCCTCCTGTTTTTATATATTTGACCTGGTTGGTCAATCGCGTATCACCGCCACATTTTAAAGATGCGTTCGGTGTTTAAACCCATATATCATAATACCACGAATGCGAGATTTATTAAACGGATTTAGACGTGCATCGCGCTGTTGGTCAAAGCAGACAGAAGCGGAGCGTGGATCAGTCAGGGATCCTCAGGGCAAAATCGCTCCTGTCCAGAGAAAAATTGGGATTATAATACGGATCTCCCGCTTCAAGGACTTCCTTCCATTTATTTCTGAAATACTCTGATTCCTTATTATACCGGTCCGCATTGGTTCCGCTAAGGTCAGAGCCGCGTGATGCGGATTCATAATGGTACAGCTCCGCAAACGGAGTAAACACGTTTAACAGACCCTTTTGCCTGAGTCTGATACAGAAATCAACATCATTAAGCGATATGGCAAAATCTTCTCCCAGACCGCCGATCTCATCAAATAGGGATTTCTTGACCATGAGGCAGGCTCCCGTAACGGCACTGACATCCTGTGCGTAGCACAGTCGTCCCATATATCCGAGATTCTCGCGATGCTGCATATAATGAGAATGACCCGCAGTCCTGTGAGCACCAAGTCCCAGTACAACACCCGCATGCTGGATAGTCTTGTCCGGGTAGTAGAGCTTGGCACCGACACAGGCAACATCGCTCCTTTGTGAATACATCAGCATCTCTTCCATCCAGTTAACCGTGATGACCTCAGTATCATTGTTAAGCAGCAGCAAATGTTCGCCCCGGGCAAATGAAGCTCCATAGTTATTTACTTTAGAATAATTAAAGCCTTCATTCCCGGCGGGTTTATAAGTTACGACTGTTATTTTTGCGTTGTTTTCAAGGGTTTTGTAATAATCGAAGAGTTTGGTATCGGTCGATCCGTTCTCAACTACTATTATCTCAAAATTGTCATAGGTAGATTTATCTAGTATCGAGCTAATGCACCTTTGAAGGTCGGCTAAATGATCCTTATTGGGTATGATTATGGATATCAGCGGTGTTCCGATGATCTCATATCTGATCTTGAATATGGTCTCGAACGCCCTGGTCGAGGTGATCTTGAAATGTTTGTAACCATGTCTCATCAGATGATCTGCCACCGCATCCTTTGCAGCCTTTATCGCATACGGCTTGGCATCGATGTTGGATGCTACGGATCCTTCATGACATCTCCAGTAGTAAAGGAGCTTCGGAACATGCACTATGCATTTGGCCTTATCTGTCAGTCTCAATATCATGTCATGATCCTGGCTGCCGTCAAATGCACTCCTGAAAAGTTCCTCTCCCTCGAGCAGATCTTTTTTAAATACGCTGAAGTGGCAAATATAGTTATTAGCTCTCAGGTTGTCTATCGCATAATCGGGTTTGAAGTGCATCGTGAGCATCTTATCTATATTGCCGGATTTAAATGTGGTCTCATCGCAGTAAATATAGTCCGCTTCCTTTTCATTTATGACGCTGACATATTCATAAAGAGCACTCGGATGCAGTATATCGTCATGGTCAAACAGCCCGACATATTCTCCCGTTGCCATCTTAAGGCACTCGTTCGTATTGCCCGAGATCCCCTTGTTCTCCGTAAGTTTCTGATATAAAATACGCGCGTTATTTATACCTTTTTCACGGCATATCTGCGCATCTTTACGGATATATTCCTCTACTGTCGCTGCTACATATTTATGATCATCATCCGATCCGTCAGCCAGACACAGTTCCCATCCGGAATATGTCTGATCGAGCACCGAATCTATCATCTGTCTTAAGAACTCATCCGGAGTATTATACAGAGGAACCAGAATGCTGATCCTGACAGGATTGGCAAATTCAATCGATTCTTCCCTTTTCCGTTGCTCCGCATCCGGAAAAGACAACGTGCCAAAGTGCTTCATGGCCTCTTTTTCATTCTTTTTGTATTCGATCTTGGATACTATTCCACGCAAAGAGCCGCAGTTTTTGATCCTGCGGACCTGCCTGATGGTAAAATGCATGCATTTTCTTAAAGGAGCCGATGCTTTCCACAGCGGATTGGACTTGATGCGGTTTAGTTTGAAGTTAAGATCGTC
>JAILAN010000021.1 GCA_024681595.1 Lachnospiraceae bacterium | reverse complement strand
AAATCCTGTCCTTCGAGGAAGGCTGCGGTGGAACGCTTGTGCACCTCAACGGCCAGAACATTGCCTTTCTCTTTGATAACATCAGTTATCATAAACTCATGGGCGGTAAAGCTGTCCTCGCTGTATCCGATAAAGGTTCCGTTAAGCCATACATAATATGCCTGCTCAACCCCTTCAAATCGCAGTCTCAGATCTTTCCCGGCCATGCCCGGTTCCAGGTCAAATTCCCGAATATACGAACCCACCGGATTATAATCAGCCTCGGCAAATGTTCCCGTAAGATGTGCCCGTCCCTCTTTATCAAGCGGGCGTCTGAAATAGTGTCCGTCCCAGGGATACATAACGTTGACATAGTTTAACTTGTCGTATCCTGCCATCTCTATGTGTCCGGGAACGGTTATTTCGTCAAAGCGGGCAGCTGCCGAACTGTCCTTAATATCCCATTTGTAAAAATCTACAGGCCGTTTGGAAGCACACTCCGAATAGATGAACTTCCATTTTCCCGCCAATGAGCAGATAAGTGAGCTGTTGCCGTTTAGGTACTCGTCTTCATCTGCATACATCAGATGATCGCTGTGAGCGTCTACCCTGTTTACCCCTATTACCGCGGGATCATCCAGCCACTTAATGTCAGATGCTGTAATATGATCTGTCATAGTGTTTCTCCTTTTATTTAAAATGTAAAGCAGTTATATACTGCATTAATCTCTCCGCCTGCATAATATACGGGGCAGTGAATCCGAAGTTCAATACTCCGTCATCAAGCTCATTATCCGGAACATAGCAAAAGGCCTTAAATGACCTGAATTCATTTTCCCAGTATGTTACACGATATTTGTCCGAATATTCTGTTACAGGCTTTTTATCCATGATGTTCACTCCTCTTTGATAAGGTCGAGTTTTGTCTTAAGGAGCCTCGAAGGAGCTACAGAAAGCTCATCTATTCCCGTCTCTTTAAAAAACTCCGTCATCGCAGGATCCGATGCCAGCTCACCGCATATTCCTACAGGGATTCCCTCTTTATGAGCATTCTTCACAGTCATGGCGATGAGTTGTCTGACTGCCGGGTGATATGCATCATAATAGCGCGATATATCAGCATTAATTCGATCGGCTCCTATAGTATACTGTGTCAGGTCATTACTTCCAATTGAGAAGAAGTCCGCTTCTTTGGCAAGGTCAGCACTTAGCAGGGCAGCCGATGGAGTCTCTATCATGATCCCGATACGAACGTTACCGGTCTTTACACCCCGGGATTCGAGTTCTCCCCTCACTTCTTCACAATACTTCCTGGCCTCCCTAAGCTCCCACAAGCTGCTTATCATAGGGAACATTATGCTCAGGGAACCGTATGCGGATGCCCTGTAAAGGGCACGAAGCTGGGTTCTGAACATTTCGGGGCGCTCGAGGCTTATCCTGATGCCGCGTATTCCCATGCCCGGATTCTGCTCATGAGGCAGGTTCATATAGTCTACCGCCTTATCAAAACCTATATCGCAGGTCCTTATTATGACCTCTTTGCCCTTCATCTTCTTTAAAGCCTCGGAATAAGCAGCAAACTGCTCTTCCTCCGAAGGATAATCGTTATTCTTAAGATACAGATATTCCGTTCTGAATAGTCCCACTCCGTCAGCATATCTGACCGTATCTTCGTCAATATCATCGGGCGAAGAAATATTACAGCAGACCTTCATGATCCGGCCATTATCTTTAAGCGGGTGTTCGAGAAGTCTTAATCTGGCCTTCTGCCTCCTTTGAAGGATCTTATCCTTCAGCTTTGTATATCTGTCAACAGTCTCTTCATCCGGGTCAAGGAACACTATTCCGTCATTTCCGTCAACGATCACGCTGCTGAACCTGTCTAAGATCAAATCAGGGTCCAGCCCTGTCACGCACGGGATACCCATGCTTCCGGCCAGTATCGACGTGTGGTCATTGGGCGTTCCCTCGCAAAGACATATTGCTTCGATCCTGTGCTTGTCGATTCGCATCAGCTGCGCAGGTGACAGTCTCCTGGAAACAATAACAAATGAGCCATCAATATCCTCCGCTCCGGCATTGTCAGCACTCTCCTTCAGATGGCCCAAGCTCCCCAGTTGCCTGATAAGTTCATCGGAAACACCGATCACATCCGATGATCTGGCTCTTATATATTCATCGTCCGCTCCAACTAAATAAGCGGCCATTTCCTCGCCGCTTGATTTTATCGCATCAAAAAGAGTGGCTCCGGCATCCAGCCTGCCCAAAACCGCCTCTTCAAAAACCGGGTCTTCGATTATCATCCCATATGATTCAAAAAGATCCGACATTGTTCCGTCAGATCCTTCAGAAAGGGATTTAAGCCTCCCGAATTCTTTGTGTGCCAGTATTTTGATTTCTCTGTACAGCTTCTTCGATTCAGCCGGATCCATCCGGTAGTGTCCCGAGGCATTTTCCCCCTGTATCCTCAGTACACCGGCGATGGCTATTCCCCCCGAAGCAGCTATCCCCTTAAGTTCCTTCATTTACAGCAATACCTTCTCGGTATCATATTACAGTTAAAGTTCTGCTGTCCGACAGATGATGTCAACGCAGTTATCTATTCCCAATGTAGAACTCTTAAGCGACAGATCGTAATACATCGCATTACCAAATTCGGTATCGGTATAATGCTTGCAGTATTTCTTTCTCGTGCGGTCTACTGCACGGATTCTTTCGCGAACCTTGTCTTCGGAAACCCCGGGCATCTCTTTCTTCATCCTCTCGATCCTAAAATGCTCCGTGGCAGAAACGAACACATGCAGAGTCCTGTCATACTCCTTAAGGACTATATTGGCATTTCGTCCTACGATAACACAGTTGCCTTTTTCGGCAACCTTTTTGATTGCCTCGGTCTGAGCCTTAAAGAGTCTCTCATCCAGAGGCTTGTTGTAGAAATCAAAAAGACTCTGTCCGAAACCGAATTCCTTGGGAACCTTTTC
>JAILAN010000016.1 GCA_024681595.1 Lachnospiraceae bacterium | reverse complement strand
GAATACCGCTTGGAGGCCTCCATAACACGATCAAACGTGTTGGACAGGCGATAGGTTGAATATATGATCGTTCCGGAAAAGAACACAGTTATGATCACCAGCCAGATATGGACTACGCGGTGAGAGATTCCCTTTTTTGGTACTTTAGACATTTTATCTCCGTTGATTCATTCCGCTGATCGGAAAAACTTTTCATATTATAGCATATTAACGACATTTTTATAGAAATAGTTAGCTGTGAGGTGTAAATAGTCGTTTTTCGACAATTATAAAATAAGGATGAATCTTTCTGGTCTTTGCACTTAACTTTACCGCTATAAAGTGGTAGAATAATAAAAAGTATCCTTCAGGAAGCAAAGGGTAAAAACATGAACATAGAACTTCAATGCTGTGCGTTGTTTATAATATTCACAATCACTGTCATGTTCATTCGCGAGAAGAAGCTGGATCTGATGAACCGCAAACTGTTCCAGCGTGCCATCAGCGCCTGTTTTGCCTGCCTCATATTTGATATTCTGTCGGTCGTTTTGATCAATCTGTCCGTTAACTCGGGTTTTAATCCATTCATAACGGGAATCGTATGCAAATTATATATCATGCTTCTGGTCCTTCAGGGATATTTCGGGTATGTCTATGCTTCAACCAGTCTGCTTCCCAGAAACAAGACATGGGCAAAGGCTGCAAGGATAATATTCCATCTGATCTTTGCAACCGGAGAGATAATGATGCTGGTCCTGCCTATAGACTATACGGCATCAGGTAGGATAGTCTATTCGTTCGGCCCGTCTACATCAGTGGCTTATACATTATCAGCCATTTTTATTTTGTCTACTATAGTTACAACATTAGCTTACAGAAAGAACATGCCTGGCAGAAGATTCATAGCTATGCTCCTCTGGCAGGGGATATGGCTGCTTGCTGCGGCAATCCAGTTTGTCGTGCCTTCGCTGCTGCTCGTTGGTTTTGCATCTGCCTTCGGTATGGTCATACTGTATATCCAGCTGGAGAATCCGAGTGAATTTATCGACGGTTCCACGGGACTCTTTACCACTAATGCTCTGTCTGCGTATGTTCATGATAAATACAAATTCGGCAGGAAGTTTTCACTGTTTACAGCCAAGATACATTATCTGACTAATTACGTTGACTACAATATGGAACAGGCTGCAGTCATGCGAACCTCCAGGGCACTCGTCAATCTGGGTCCCGAACCGGCGTTTCGTATTGATGATGATACATTCTGTGTGGTCTATGAAGATACTGACCGCATGATGGAAAGAGCAGCCAATATCAAAATGCAAAAAGACGGAGTGACCGATCTGCCTGCCAAGGGTACTTACCTGCTCATACCGGACAGTACCATAATGAGCGGCCCGGATGAGTTTTTCCGTTTCCTTCATACATACCTTGAAACTGACCAGGAGATAACGATAGCAGATGAGATGCTGGTTCATAAGCTTCGCGAGCAGAACAGAATCAAGGAACTCATTGATGAAGCTCTCAGACAGGACAGAGTCGAGGTCTTTTATCAGCCTTTTTACAATGTTAAGAAACAATGCTTTGACGTAGCGGAAGCTCTTGTTCGAATACGGAGGGAGGACGGAAGCCTCATTCCTCCCGGAGAATTCATACCGGTAGCCGAAGAAACAGGTATGATCATTCCGTTAGGTGTCAGCATATTTGAAAAGATATGCCAGTTTCTTTCAAAGGGTGAAGTGCAAAAACTGGGACTTCGGCAGATAGAGGTCAACATATCTGCAGCACAGTTTGACTTTGATAATCCTTACAAATTTGTTCTGGAGTATATAGACCGATACAATATAGCTCCGGGATTCATCAATCTCGAGATCACGGAAACGGCAGCAGCCAAGAACCGCGAGATCATGCTTAAAAATATGAGCAATCTGATAGAAAAAGGTGTATCTTTTTCACTGGATGATTTCGGTACGGGAAGGTCCAATATCGACTACTTTATAAATATGCCGGTCAGCGTGATAAAGTTCGACTACACTTTTACACGCAGCTACTTTGAAAACGACAAGACCAAGTATGTATTGACAGGAATGGTTGATATACTTCACAAGATGAACATGAGCGTTGTTGCAGAAGGTATCGAGACCGAGGAGCAGTTCAACGTTATGACTGAGATGGGAGTGGAATATATACAGGGTTACTATTTCTCCAGACCCATTCCCGAAGATGAGTACATAGAATTCCTGAAAAAGAATAATCGGACGGACAAGTCCCAAAGAGAGGAATAAGATAATGTCAAAGATTAACTGGAAACCCGGAAACATGCTGTATCCGCTGCCTGTAGTCATGATCAGCTGCGCTGAAAAGGATCATAAACCAAACATCATAACGGTCGCATGGGCCGGAACCATATGCTCTGACCCTGTAATGGTATCCATATCCATCAGAAAGGAACGCTATTCTCATGACATCATAGAAAGAGCCGGAGAATTCGTTATAAATCTCGTCACAGAGGATCTGACATATGCCACTGATTACTGCGGAGTAAAATCAGGACGTGATGTCGATAAATTCACCGAGATGGATCTTACTCCGGTTCCGATAGAGGGTGTATCTGCACCTGCTATCAAGGAAAGCCCGCTAAGCCTCGCCTGCAGGGTCAAAGAGATCAAGGAACTGGGAAGCCATGATATGTTCATAGCCGAGGTTGTTGGCGTAATGGTCGATGATGATTATCTGGACGGATCGGGTAAATTTAATCTGAACGATTCAAAACTGGTCGCATACTCACATGGAGAATACTTCGGTCTCGGTCAAAAGATCGGCAAATTTGGCTATTCGGTCAAAAAATAAATAAAAGCATCTTTTCGGGAGGTATACGTGGAAGATATCAGAAAAGAACGGCTGATGATCTCGATCATCACATTATCTGCATTAGCCAATATAGCGCAGAGCATCATTGCCGGGTGGGAGTACTGGGTTCCGCCTCTTATCGCGCTGGGGATCGTAGCGATCTGGTGGCTGCATATAACCAGAAGATCCGGATCTGTATACAGGACAATGGCATATTTCGTATATGCTTCTTTGCTGGTCTTTTATTACGGTATACACGATAATATGGAATTTGATATCTCGGTGGTCATAATGCTGTTTATGGCCACTTTTGCGATGCTTGACAGCATAAAGCTGATGAATGCTATCCTGGTAGAATATGTGATCATTGCCCTCCTGCAGACCTTTCTGATATCACGCAGGGGGGATATCGTTTCCTTTGATGCAATGACAGCTATGAGGTCCATGCTTCATATAGGAAGCGTGCTGGCCCTTTATATTTTCAGCAGGGTTTCCATAAACGGCAGGATCCATGAGAGGGAAAGGCTTGATAAATGGCAGGAAACGGTCAACGACAACAGCCATGACATGGAGGATTTCCTGTCCAATATCTCACATGAGCTGCGCACTCCGGTAAATGTTATAAGCGGCATGACAACTATCATGCAAAAGAATGATGACAGTAAGGAGCTTAAGTCCATAAAGGCAGCCGGGATAAGGCTCGCCCATCAGATAGAGGACATACAGGATTATACGGAAATAAAGCGCGGAGAGCTCATGATCGAGGAAGATAAATATATGTGTATCTCCCTTATAAATGATGTGGTCGCAAACTATAAAGCTGTTGATAACAAGAAAAAGCTTGAGTTTGTCGTAGACCTGGATCCCGCAACTCCGACAATGCTCAAGGGAGACATAGTCAAGCTACATAAGCTCTTCAGACATCTGATGGATAATGCCATTAAGTTTACCAAACGCGGAGGCATATATATAAGGCTGTTTGCGACGACGCAAGAGTATGGAGTCAATCTGACGATAGAAGTATCCGATACGGGCGCCGGTATGACACGAGCTGCGATATCCCGCGTATCTAAGGGGATGTATCAGGCTAACAAGAAAAGAAACAGGAGCACGGGAGGTATAGGAATAGGTCTTCCTATCGTATACGGATTTGTTCACAAGATGGGTGGATTTGTAACCATCGACAGCACGAGGGGCAAAGGAACTACAGTCAGAGTCACGATCCCTCAGGAGGTCGTGGATCAAAGACCGTGCCTTGCTGTTAACCAGAAGATAAACGATGGGATCATATTCTATATGAAACCCGAAAAATACAAGGTTCCCGAGGTCAGGGAATTTTACAGGAAAATGGCAGTTAACCTGGCTGTCGGCCTGAAGGCAAAGCTGTATTCGGCCGGCGAAATCAGAGAGCTGGAAAGACTGATAAGCGATCTGGGAGTATCGCATATCTTTACCGGTCAGGAAGAATATGAAGCTGACAGGGATACTCTGGATGGACTTGCCAAGGAAGGGTACAAGATCATCGTATCCACTGAAAGCGGGATGCTGCCTGATCAGGGCAACGATATCATCGTTATGCCAAAGCCGCTGTATGCTTTCCCTGTTGTCAGGATACTGAACGGAGAAGAAGAAGGAAATACCGGAGAAGAAACAGGCAAGCTCCGATTTACGGGTGTCAGTGCGCTCATAGTAGATGATGAACCCATGAACCTCGTTGTAGCAAGCGGACTGCTCAAG
>JAILAN010000078.1 GCA_024681595.1 Lachnospiraceae bacterium | reverse complement strand
CGACGCTTTAAATGACACTTCTTCGCCGGCGTTTGATGCGATACTGCTGGACATGATGATGCCGGATATAGATTATTTGATGGCTATCAGGATGATCAAAGAATCCGGAGTTCCCGGTGCCCGGGCTATTCCCATCTTTATCCTCTCAACCCGCGATAATGAAAAAGATATGAACCGCGCCTTTGAAAATGGCGCCAGCGCATATCTTTTAAAACCGTTGACAATATCTGCCCTGTCCAAAGCAGTTGAGGAGTTTACTTAGTCCTGTCTTTGATAATAAGGCTCCTTAACGCTTCTACAGCGACATTAACTGCACATTCTGTATCATGGACCTGCTCATTGGGCAGGCCTTTTTTGGCTCTTTCCTGATTGGCTACGACGAGGAAGCACGAACCGACGCGGACTCTGTAGAATGATCCGCAGATAAAAAGTGCCGCAGATTCCATTTCAGATGCCAGACATCCCATTCTCAGCCATGCCTGCCATTTATTCTCAAGTTCATAGCTTACGGGCATCGTTTCAGGTGCGTGCTGACCGAAAAACGAATCCTTGCACTGCACTACGCCCACATGGTGCCTGTACCCAAGCTTTTCTGCACCGCCTGCCAGGGCGTTTAATACCTCCAGGTTCGGAACGGCGGGATACTCGATGGGCGCAAATTCCCTGGTAGTTCCTTCCATCCTGATGGCTCCGGATGCTATGACGATATCACCGCCCAGTACATCCTCCTGCATTCCTCCACAGGTACCTACTCTGATAAAGGTGTGTGCACCGCATGCGACGAGTTCCGATATGGCTATCGAAGCAGAGGGACCGCCTATACCTGTTGAGGTCACGCTCACCTTTTCGCCTTCGAGAGTGCCGGTATAAGTCACAAATTCCCTGACATCAGCCACGAGACGGGCATCATCGAAATGCTCTGCTATCAGCTTGCATCTCTTGGGATCTCCGGGTGTTATCACATATTTGCCGATATCATCGGGGCCGACTCCTGTATGATACTGTTTTCCTGAACCTTCGGTATAATCTACCATGGATGATCTCCTTATGCTATAAAACGGGTTTATTGGCCTTTTTTTTACGTTATGATAATTTTATCATCTGAATATAAAGAATGCCATCTTTTGCGCATAATTTGTGCATTTTTTCTTTTAAAGAGACCGTTTTATTGGTATAATTAAACAATAAATTTATTCTAATTCGGGGGATATTTGCTCGGAGACAATCGAAAGGAGATTTCCTAAATGACTGAAACTCGTTCAAATGAAGCTCGTGTCAACAAAACGGCGATGGTATTATTTACCTCGCTGACATCCATCATCTGCCTGGCATATATTGTTCAGCTCATCAAGGGAGAAGCAGATATGGTCAAATTCCTCTCTGTAGAGATATTTGATCTGGGCCCGATGATCATCGGATGGATACTGTATAAGATCAATCCGGAAACCAATCTCATTAAGCATGTGATCGGTATCGGATATGGAATTTTTTACATTATCGTCTGCTTTGTCACTACCAATACGATACTGGTATTCGTTTACGCCATTCCCACAGTTATACTGACATCTCTGTATAACGACATGAAACTTTCCGTAACGACGGGCGTCGGAGTATCGATCATAGCGGCGATACATGCGGTCAGATTTGCTTCATTAAAGCAGTGGCAGGACGGAGCGATGGCTGATCTGGAAATAGAGGTTCTCATAATGATCATGGTCTCTATTTTCTCAATTTCTGTTAATAAGGTTATCAATGATATCAATAATAATCAGCTCGATGAGATCAATGAGACCGGAGAGAAGAACCAGAACATGCTGTCCAAGGTTATGGAGGTTTCCGGCATACTGGTAGACGATGTCGGCAAAGTGTCTGATATGATGAACAGACTGTCGGAATCAGGTCAGGAGACTTTAACTGCCATGCAGGAGGTTCAGTCAGGAACCGCTGATTCAGCCGAATCTGTACAGAATCAGCTGATCAAGACCGAGGAGATACAGAAACAGATAGAGAATGTAACCAAAACCTCCGAGGACATCGGCAAGAACATGAACGATGCAGTCGGTGCGATCCGTGAAGGCCGTGACAACATAAAGAAACTCATTGAACAGTCCAAGACATCCGAAGAAGCCGGTAATGGTGTTATTGCAGAGGTTGAGGGATTAAAGACTTCAACCGAGCAGATGGAGACTATAGTTTCACTCATTCAGAGCGTTGCTTCACAGACGAGCCTCCTGGCACTTAATGCCAGCATAGAGGCAGCAAGGGCCGGTGAAGCCGGACGAGGCTTTGCGGTAGTTGCTTCCGAGATATCCAACCTCGCAGGACAGACACAGGCGGCCACAGAGAATATCAGCGATCTGATCGCAGGTATATCCAAGGAGATCGGAGAGGTTGTCAGCGCCATTAATTCATTGGTTGAGAGCAATCGAATCCAGAACGAATCCGCCAATATCACTTCCGAGAGCTTCAATGAGATAGTTGAGAGCACCAGAAGGATCCGGACCAACTCAGAGGAACTGTCTGAAATAGTTACCAAGCTGGCCGATGCTAATAATGAGATCGTGGACAGTATACAGACGATATCAGCCATAACCGAAGAGGTTACAGCACATTCAACCACCACGGTCACTTCTACAGAGAACAATCAGCAGATCATCGAAGAGACTCAGGATCTGGTCGGCGACATGATCAGGGTAGCAGATCAGTTAAGAGGTCTGGAGACTCAGGGCTGATGCGACTATGCTCATAGGTATTTTCGGAGCTGATACAGCCATATATGACGATACCGAAGTGATGAGTGAGCACTTGGAAGCTCTGTCATCGTATCGCCGTCATAAGTATGAGACCATAAAGCCTGAAGGCGGCAAAAAGCTGTCGCTTATGGCATCACATCTGATCGATGTGGGGCTTAAGGTATACGGCCTTAGGGAAAAAGATATGAAATACGGTCATTCCGATCATGGAAGGCCGTATTTCACGGATAGAGAGGATATTCTGTTTAGCATATCCCATTCGGGTTCGCGGGTCGTGGTATGTATGAACGGACCTTACGATAATGTCATTTCCGACGATCGGTCACGGGTTGAATTCTCCCTGCGAGATATCCCGGTCCCTGAGGGCAGGACAATAAGTGGAATAGGTATCGACACCGAGAGGATAAGCCTCTATTCCGACAGAACAGAGGGTATAATACGCAGGTTTTATCATCCTGACGAAGCCCGATATATTTTCGGTATCGATGATGTTAACGACAGAGCCGGGGAATTTACCAGGATATGGACCCTCAAGGAAAGCTATATCAAGGCATTGGGAACAGGCCTGGCTGAAGGCATGGAAACCTTTGCGGTCCTGCCGGCTGACGATAGTGTCAGTTTTATTAATGTAAAATCTGACTCACATGACAACATATGTCATTTTGAGCATATTGACTCACCTGAGGATTATAAAACATCCTGGTGTGCGGTCTATGAATAAAGGAGGCGTTTAAACATGAAATCATTTATCAAGGAATTCAAGGAATTCATATCCAAGGGCAGTGTTATGGATATGGCTGTCGGCATCATCATAGGCGGAGCATTTACCGCTATAGTGACTTCACTGGTCAATGATGTTGTTATGCCGGTGCTGTCTTTGCTCACAGGCGGATTTGACTTTACACAGCTGTCGATCCCTCTTGGAGAAGGCGAAGAGGCGGCTGCACTTAACTACGGTGCTTTTATTTCTGCCATAATCAACTTCCTGCTCATAGCGCTTGTGATCTTCCTTATCATAAAGGCCATCAACAAGTTCAAGAAAAAACAGGAAGAGGAAGTAACTACCAAGGTATGTCCTTTCTGTAAATCCGAGATAGATAAGGACGCTACCAGATGTCCACACTGCACTTCCGAATTAGATGGATAATAAGAACGAGAGTAATCTGAATGCTCATCAGCGCCCCAGGGCTGCCGGTATAATAATCCCGACCGTCATTTTCGCTTTGGCGATACTGACAGTCGGGGTATTACTATATAGGTTCTATATGGTCCGCAGCGGGCAGGATCATGATGATAATACATATGACCGATACTATGTGATGATCACCGATGATATCAAATCATCATTCTGGCAGTCGGTCTATTCGGGTGCGTTAAAGACAGCCCAGGAAAAGAACGTATTCGTTGAACTGCTGGGATCCAATCTGTCGTATGATTACACCTGCGAGGAACTGATGGAGATAGCCGTTTCATCACACGTGGACGGGATAATGGTCTACGGAGGTGATCCGGAGCGGATGACGGAACTCATTGACGATGCAGCCAATGCCGGGATACCAGTGGTTACGATGTATTCAGACAACCCCAACTCCCGCAGATGTTCCTTTGTCGGAGTCAGCGGCTATAACATGGGGCGTGAATACGGCAGACAGGTATTAAATGTTCTTAGCGACAAGAGGCGGCTTTCCTACAGCGGGAGATCTACGGATGCAGATGTTGAACTTAGCGTAGGCATTACCGTGCTGGTTGACATGAAGATGCCTTCGTACGATCAGAACGTTATCATGTCAGGACTGAAGGATTCCCTGACCTGGGAAAATACCGATATCGAGTATGCTATCCAGACCGTAGCAGTGGATAACAGCAATCCTTTCTCGGTTGAAGAATCGATAAGAGATGTATTCATGGAGGAAGATATCCCGGACATCCTGATATGTCTTAACGAACTGGACACTACCTGTGCCTACCAGGCTGCCATAGACTATAACAAGGTCGGAAGCGTGTATATTCTGGGTTATTACGATTCCGACAAGATAATAAATGCGATAAACAGAAACGTTGTTTTTTCATCTCTGGCTATCGATACCGAAGAGATGGGGAGCTTTTGCATTGAGGCTCTGGAAGAATACAACGAATCAGGCAATACCAGCCAGTATTTTACGGCTGATATCACTCTCATAGACAAAAACAATGTCTCTGATTTTATAGCCAGGGAGGAGGAAGACGATGCGAAGTAAACTTCAAAGCCTCCCTCTCTCATATAAGATCAGCGGAATATATATAATAGCAAATCTCTTCATATTTATCGTCGATATCGTACTTCTGATGGGAATAAACGCACTGTCGGTAGATATGGAGATGACATACCAGGACAACAGGCGGCTCAATGAACTGCTGCTGTCGCTAGATTCGGTTCAGGATGCCATGACAGGGTATCTTAACTCCAAGACCACTGATTCTCTCTCCGACTACTACATCAGTGAGCAGCGATATGCTGAACTGACCGGCGAACTGGGAACCCAGATCACCGACCGGCCTTACGGCAGGATGGAGAGGAATATAAAGAATATGTCTGTGGATTATCTCGATGATGTATCGCAGACGATCGAGGCCAAGCGAGGCCGTAATGTTGAAAAGTACCGTGTACACTATGAGGAAGCGACCAGACTCTATGAATATATAAAGACATATATCCGAAGTCTTAATGAAGAACAGTTTGTTACCAACTCACAGATGTACACGTCTCTGGCACGTGATTTCAGGATATTCGAATTCTTTGCCGTAGCTGTGATGTTCGTGGTGTTGCTCGGAAGTGCCTATATCATCATCAGAGTTACCGGAGCACTGATCGATCCTTTGCGGCAGCTGTCAGAGAGCGCAGATGAGGTCTCCAACGGCAATCTCGATGCGACACTTCCAAAGAGCAGATATAATGATGAGATAGGCAAACTGACGCTGGCATTTGGCAAGATGATGGTCAGCATCAAGGAATATATCGAGCGGATCCGTATGAGCATGGAAAAAGAGCGCGCCATGCAGGAAAAGGAACTGATGATGGAGACGCACTTAAAGGATGCGCAGCTTAAGTATCTTCAGGCTCAGATCAACCCGCATTTCCTATTTAATACGCTTAATGCAGGTGCACAGCTGGCTATGATGGAGGGAGCAGACAGGACGTATGAATACGTCCAGACGGTGGCTGACTTTTTCAGATATAACGTCAAAAAACAGGATGAACTCGTTAACATTGAGGATGAGGTAGAACTGGTAGATAATTATATAAGGATACTTAATGTCCGCTTTTCCGGAGATATCCATTATGAAAAACAGGTGGATGAAAGACTCCTTCATACCAAGATGCCCAGTATGATACTGCAGCCGATAGTGGAAAATGCCGTAAATCACGGGATAAGGGAAATGGGAGATAAAGGCCAGATAAGGCTTAAGGTATTCAGGGACTTAAACAGTGTCTGCATCTCGGTCCGCGATAACGGCAAGGGCATGAGCAGGGAAGATATTGAAAAGGTCGTCGGAGGAAAGTGGAAATACGAAGAACAGACCGGCGATTCCAACGGAATAGGAATGGATAATGTTATCGCAAGATTAAGGCTCTTCGGAGAAAGAGACGACGTGATAAGGATTCGAAGTGACGGTCAGGATAAGGGCACAGAGGTTGTCATATATCTTCCTTTATAATATGGATGACCGGCAGATAATACGACTTTGAGGTAAAACGGAATGTACAGGATCATGCTGGCTGATGATGAGGGTATCGTCATCGATTCAATGAAATTCATAATAGAAAAGGAATTCGGAGATGAATGTGAGGTAGAGTTTGCAAAGACCGGACGCTCAGTCATCGAACTGGCTGAACGATTCAGACCCGATATAGCCATAATGGACATTCAGATGCCCGGCATTAACGGCATCGAAGCCATGAAGGAGATCAAGAATTTTTCCGCGAACACGGTCTTTATCGTAATGAGCGCGTACGATAAATTCGATTATGCCAAGGAGGCTATCAAACTCGGTGTTCTCGAGTATATCAACAAACCGATGGAGAGAACCAAGGTCGTCATGGCCATCCGCAAGGCCATGGAGATAATAGATCGTGACCGGAAAAAGAGGAGCGATGATCTGCTTATTAAGGAAAAACTCGAAAGTGTCGAACCTGTCATCGAGAACGGACTGATATACAATATTCTGTTTCAGGAGCACTTTGAAGAGGATATAGATAATTACAAGACTATCCTGGGAGTTGACGAAGACTACGGTTATATGATGAGCGTAGTCTGCGGCGATTCGCAGGTGGGCAATCATATGACCAACGCTGTGGGAAGCTCTGTCAAGATGTCGAATCATTATAATGAAGTAAGAGAGTCCTTAAAGGAATTTTTTCCCTGTAAGGTCGGGTCGGTCATGGCCAACAAAATAGCAGTGCTCGTTCCCTATGAAAAGCCTGAGATGGACTACAATTCGAGGATCGAACTGATCGATAAAGGCAGGGAACTCATACGTTATATGCGCAAAAAGGTAGATATCAGCTTCAGACTGGGCATAGGCGGGGTAAAACCGTTAAGATCCATGGGAGAATCCTACCAGGAATCGTTAAGTGCTCTGATTGCAACGACCGGTCAGGTGGCTCATGTTGATGACCTGCCGATAGGATGCGATTACGAAAAGGATTATCCTATTGACCTTGAAAGAAGCCTTTTTGACAGCGTCCAGCGTGGAGATTATAATGAAGCAGCTCTTCATGCCGAGAGCTTTACTGACTGGATGAGTGAGTTTGACGGCAGCAACATTATGGCCATCCGGCTCAAGGTTTTGGAGTTCGCGCTCTGGTCTGAGAGACTCGCATATGAGAACGGAGGAATGACCTACAGATTCGGGGCCAGGGATTCATATCTTCCTGAGATCATGTCCATGAACACTGTGGATGAACTGAAGGAATGGTTCCTTAACAAAGTCAAGGTCGCCTGCCAGAATATCAGCAGCAAGCGTGAAGAGAGATCAACAGACACGATAGAGATGGCAAAGAAATATATCAGTGATAATTTCTCCAGCGAGATATCTCTTGATGATGTATCGAGGATAGTCAATATCTCTCCCTATTATTTCAGTAAACTGTTTAAGGAAGCCACAGGAGAGAATTTCATAGAATACCTGACCAATATAAGGATAGAAAAGGCTAAGGATCTGCTCCTTAATTCTGATATGTCAATGAAGGAGATCTGCGCGATGTGCGGATATCAGGATCCCAATTATTTCAGCCGCACGTTTAAAAAGAATGTGGGATTTACACCTACGGAATATAAGGAAAAGAACAGTTGAACATGAAAAGAAAGTTGATCATTTTTGCAACAATAATGGCTGTACTGCTATCATCGGGATGCTCGGCCAAAGAGACGCAGACCAAAGAAAACAACAAAATACAGGAAGATAAGCTCAAGATAGGTATGTGCTTTGATTCCTTCGTTATAGAGCGCTGGCAGAGGGACAGAGATGTGTTCGTACAGGCGGCCAAGGAACTCGGAGCGGAGGTCAATGTCCAGAACGCCAACGGTGATGTGGAAGAGCAGAAAAAGCAGATAGATTATTTCATTAAAAAGGACATGGATGTGATCGTCATAGTCTGCATAGATTCGGATGCTCTGTCTGATTCCGTTAAGGATGCCAAGGATGCGGGTATCAAGGTCATAGCTTATGACAGACTGATAAACAATGCCGATATAGACCTTTATGTATCGTTTGATAATGAGATGGTAGGAACACTGATGGGGCAGGCGCTCGTTGATAACGGCTTATCCGGCGGCAGCGTCATCATGATCGGAGGATCACCTACTGACAATAACGTATCGCTGGTCAACAATGCTTTCATGAAGGTAATGGAAGATAACGATGTCGGTATCATGGATATCACCTACTGTGACGGATGGAGAGCGGAGCTCGCTTCGGATTACGTCTATGCCAACAAGGAGATGGTATCCCAGTGTGATGCGATAATGTGCGGTAACGACAATCTGGCCAGCCAGGTAGTGAGTGCCCTGTCCGTTCAGCGTATGGCAGGTGAAAAACTGGTAACCGGCCAGGATGCGGACCTTGAGGCCTGCCAGAGGATCGTTGAAGGCACTCAGCTAATGACGGTCTACAAGCCCGTTGAAAAACTGGCTCACCGTGCTGCAGAGTGTGCCGTGGCTCTGGGTAAGGATGAGGAACTGACAGGTGATGACATCGGAACTATGGATAACGGCAAGGCTGATATACCCTATGTTAAACTGGAACCCATAATGGTTACGAAGGATAATATAGATGAGACCATCATAAACAGCGGGTTCCATATGCGAGACGAAGTATACCTCAATGTTAAGTAGGATATCCATGTAGATTAAGGGACGGAACCCGGCTATATTTTTCCTAAGCAAACCTTTCGCAACGCGTGTTTGCGTGGAAAAGATATAGCCGGGTTCCGTCCCTTTCTATATGTAGTGAGTTTAGTACCTTCGTATCAACATATGGATTATCTTGTCATTTTTGCTATTATCCACTGCAAAAAAATCCTAGCACATCAAAATTTTCCCCGTACATCAAAACAAAAAAGTGCAGAATTTTGCAAACAACTACTATTTGCATCATGATATCATTCGATTTGTAGGGAGCCAAAGAAGGCTCAAAAACCAAATTAAATATATGGGAGGAAAGTACACAATGAAAAAATTAGTAAGTGTATTACTCAGCGTAGCAATGGTAGCTGTTTTGCTTACCGGATGCGGCGGCGCAGGCGGATCAGCCAGCGGAGCTAAGAAGGTCGGCGTTTCAATGCCTACTAAGGATCTTCAGAGATGGAACCAGGATGGTGCCAACATGGAGAAAGAGCTCAAGGCAGCAGGTTACGAAGTAGAGCTTCAGTTCGCGGCTAATGATGTTCAGCAGCAGTTACAGCAGGTTGAGACAATGATCTCTAACGGATGCGATGTTCTCGTTATCGCAGCTATCGAAGGTTCTTCACTCGGTGAAGCACTTGATATGGCTAAGAAGGCTAACATCCCTGTTATCGCTTATGACCGTTTGATCATGAACTCAGATGCAGTTTCTTACTATGCTACATTTGATAACTACAAGGTTGGTACAGTTCAGGGTACATACGTAAAAGATACTCTTGATCTCGACAACGCACAGGGACCTTTCAAC
>JAILAN010000033.1 GCA_024681595.1 Lachnospiraceae bacterium | reverse complement strand
TGACGAAGCTCAGGCTGGTGATAACATCGGTGCTCTTCTCCGTGGTATCCAGAGAACAGAAATCGAAAGAGGACAGGTTCTTGCTAAGCCCGGTTCAGTAACATGCCACACAAAGTTTACTGCTCAGGTTTACGTACTTACCAAGGATGAAGGTGGACGTCATACTCCTTTCTTCAACAACTATCGTCCTCAGTTCTACTTCAGAACAACAGACGTTACAGGTGTCTGCAACCTTCCTGCTGGTGTTGAGATGTGCATGCCCGGTGATAACGTTGAGATGACAATCGAGCTCATCCATCCTATCGCTATGGAGCAGGGTCTTACATTCGCTATCCGTGAAGGTGGACGTACAGTTGGTTCAGGAAGAGTTGCCTCTATCATAGAGTAATCTGACTACGAGCCAGGCATAAAAATGCAAAAATATTGCCCGGAGCAAGTTTACTTGCTTTCGGGCATTTTTTTGCATTTTTGTATTTGGCGACAGCCTACGATCGTTCTTGTATGCGCAGCATGCAAGAACGGAGTGCCTGGCTCGGCGATTACGGAGAGCTATTCTTGTCATTTTTATTTCTTCTATGATATTATTATCATGTATTTTTATGTGCATAAACGTTGAAATTACACGGGAAAGATAGATACATGGATTTTGATCTTATCAGCGATGTGATAATGCTCATAGCAACCGCTATCGGTCTGCTGGGCTGTCTGTACAATTATTTTGACATTTCCAAAAAGGGCTGGCTGCTGGCAGCGGGCTTCTTCTTTGCCAATCTTCTCAGCGACTACTACTGGACCGTATATTCACTGGTCATGCATGCTGAGCCGACTTCTGCAGAATTCTTCGCCAATTTCGGATGGAATATAGGCTATGTTTTACTGATGTTTACCGTGATCTATATGCAGGATCACAACATGAAGGGGTTTTTCCACCCTCTCATCCTGTTGCCCATCCCTCTTAATATATGCCAGTTCATGTTATATATTCAGTTCGGCGGCCTGTTCAATAATATCTGGCAGGTGGGTTTTTCCACGATAAATGCATGTATATGTCTGCGCTCCATAATTTATTATGTTCGAAATCGCGGATCCGGAGCACATTTTCCGTATTTCCATCTGATGGCTCTTATATTTACCACAGCAGAATATGCGATGTGGACTGCTTCATGCTTTATCTGGGATGCTTCGCTGACTAATCCCTACTACACATTTGCTCTGATCAGTTATATCACTGAGATCATGTTCGCATGGAGTATCCGAAAACAATATGAATCATATGGGATAGTCCGATACGAAAAAAGCTCCGGAGAGATACGATTCCAGACCAAGCTTCAGCTCCTCGTTACTCTGATCCTCATAGGCGGAGGAATGGGAGGCTACTATGTGGCACTTCGCGTAAAAAGCGCTCTCCCCGGATATACCGATGAAAATGCGTATAATATGATAGCAATAATCCTCTTTGTTGTATCCGTGATAGTAGGCCTCATTATACTTGCTATCACATACATTATTACGACCCGTCACAAGACAGCCAGGGAAGGCATGGAGGATTCGCAGAGGCTTAAAAGAAGCACGGCCAATCTGCTTTTTACCCTGCTCATTTCATTCGTACTGATGATCTTTGCGGTCATTTATAACTCGAGACTGTTCTGGGTGGCATCCGTTAAGGGTGCGTATAAAACAGGAAGCGATCAGGTAGAGAACCTTTCTGCTGAGCTTGATAACTATCTGGTTCTGGCGCTTTCTACTTTGAATGTTACTGCTGATAGCGTTGATCTGATGCTGCAAAGAGGATACTCTCAGGATGAGATCAGAGGATATCTGATGGATCAGACAGACAAGCAGTTTGAACGTTTCGATGAGAACTTCACAGGATTATACGGATATATCAAAGGTGAATATATGGATGGTGCCGGATGGGTACCGCCTGATGATTATGATGCATCGACCAGAGACTGGTATCATGAAGCGATAAAAGCCGGTGGCCAGACCATCATAGTATCTCCGTATGTGGACGCACAGACCAATTCAGTGGTCATTACTATATGCAAGCTTCTTAGCGAAACCAATTCAGATCCCTCCGTACGCAAGGAAAATGTGGTCGCACTCGATGTAATAGTCAGACATATTCAGGAAGTGACCGCCCAGACAGACGCAGGCGGAAACGGATATGCCATGGTCACTAACAATGACGGACTGATCATAGCTCATCATGATCCAATATTGTGCGGACAGAATGTCAGCGACGTATACGGTCCCGAGCTGATGGATACGCTGAGTCAGTCCAGAGCGGATATGATAGAGACGACGATTGATGATGAACAGTGCACGCTATTCGTGCGGCATGTAATGGATCAGTGGAATGTAGTGATCGTTGTTTCTAATACTGATCTTTTTGAAGATTCATATTCACAGCTTTCGGTCAATGTAATTGTAATGATCGCGATATTCCTGCTCATTTCATTCTTCTATTACCTGGGCTACAGGAACGAACAGGCCTCAGGTAAAAAGGTCGAGGAGATGAAGAATGCCAGACAGAAGCAGGAATATGAAGCTGAAATGCTCAGGCTCGAAAAAAGATCAGCCGATGAGGCCAATAAAGCTAAGAGCAACTTCCTTGCAGATATGTCTCATGAGATACGGACTCCGATAAATACCATCCTTGGAATGAATGAGATGGTCCTTAGGGAGAGCAATGATCCGGGTATCCGTGAATATGCCGGAAACATCAGAACATCAGGGCGAAATCTGCTTCAGCTTATCAACAGCATTCTGGATTTTTCGAAGATCGAAGACGGTAAGATGGAGATAGTGCCTGTCAGATACTCGTTGAATTCTCTGATAACATATCTGGATAATTCGATAAGGGACAGGGCTGTAGCCAAGAACCTGGCATTTGACGTTAATGTTGACAGCAATCTTCCTTCTGAACTGTTTGGAGACGATGCCCGCATCAATCAGGTCATTTTAAACCTGCTGACCAATGCTGTGAAGTATACACGTGAAGGTAACGTTACTCTGTCCGTTAAGGAGGTTGAACGTTCATCTGACAGCGTGCTCATATATATTGAGGTCAAAGACACCGGAATCGGCATTAAGGAATCCGAGATGGATAAACTCTTTGAATCCTTTGAACGTCTGGATCTGGTACGTAACCGCTCGATAGAGGGCACGGGACTGGGTATGTCTATTGCCACGCGATTGCTGGAACTTATGAACAGCAAACTGGAGGTTCAAAGCACATACGGTGTAGGTTCCGTATTCTCATTTAAACTGTGGCAAAAGATCGTCAGTGACAAACCGATAGGGGAATACAGGGCTGCCGGATCCGATGATATATCCGGTGTTTACCGTGAATCATTCCATGCACCCAAAGCGCTGATACTGGTAGTGGATGATACCAAAATGAACATTCAGGTCGTATGCCATCTGTTGAAAAAGACAGATATAGGGATAGATTCTGCCATAAATGGTGAGGAAGCCATCCGGCTGGCAGACAGCAAGGCCTATGATGTTATCCTGCTTGACCAGCGTATGCCGGGAATGGACGGAACTGAGACTCTTCACAGGATACGCGAATTAAAGAGCGCCCTGAATGTCAATACTCCGGTGATATGTCTGACCGCCGATGCAATAAGGGGTGCCAAGGAGAGATATATCAAAGAAGGCTTTACCGACTATCTGACCAAACCGGTTGAAGGTGCAGTTTTGGAAAAAACGCTGATAGAATACCTGCCGCCCGATAAGGTTACGTTTGATGTTCCTCAAAAAGAACCCGAGAACACAAAGGGCCAGACAGAAGATCCATTGCTCGCGGAACTTTCAAAGGAAGGCATCGATGTTACAAAGGCCATGAAATTCTTTGGTAATGACATCGTGTTTTATAAGAGAATGCTCCATGATTTCGTGTCTGTATACAAAGAACGTTTGGATAAGCTGACAGGCTGCTACGAAGAAAAGGACTGGCATAACTATTCGATTTCAGTTCATGCGCTAAAGAGTGTTTCAAAGAGTATCGGCGCAACCGAACTGTCATCGGTCGCAGCTACAATGGAGGCTGCGACAAAAAATGTCAATGAGGATGTGATCTATTCAGAGCATGACCACCTGATGATGATGTTTGAAAAAGTAAATGCCGGTATAAGTGAAGCCCTAAAGGCTTCGGATGGTGAAGACACAGCCGATACCTCAGCTGCGATCGATGACGACGGCATCATGGAATTTGCCCCTGTGGACCTCGGGGACGGGGTTAGTGGTTCATAAAAAGCAGCACCTTCAGTTTTAAGACTGAGGGTGTTGCTTTTTGCGTATTATAGCAACAATCAGAGTTGCAACAGCGCAAAGCATAATCACAAATTCATATAAATCAGTATAAGTGATCGTAGGCATCAGCCTCCTTTCAAAAAACCCGGCGGCTGACGTATCGCCCCTTCGAATCCATTATAAAATTGAGGATTTGACATTTTAACCGCGATAAAATACGATGATATAATGCTGTTAAGCAGAACGAAAGGGGGCTCATAAATCAATGAACAATAATTATATCAATAAAGTAACTGAGACCAGCGTACTGGTTAAGAAAAAGATTAGAATGATAATCGGTGGGGGAATTGCCGCATTTTTTATCTTGGGTTTAATAGGGACACTTGTGGGTGAAATAGAAGAAGCTGACCCGGCATTTACCTATGGCTTATGTATATTTAATATTGCCTTGTTTGGTTACATTTTCTATACAGGGATAAGGATAGGCAAAGATCTTGAAACAGCCTATCGTTATAGCCAGGTTTTTGCAGGAGATGAAGACGGTATCGTGTCATACGGTGAACTGGCTCGTGCTATGAACAAAACTGAGTCGCAGATAGCTAAGGAGCTTGAACATCTTTTCAGGAAACGTTTCTTTAAAGACTGCACACTTGAGGTTCAGGGTGCTCCCAGAGTAAGACTTGTAAATACCAGTGGCAAAAACGATGGATTCATTACGATGAAATGTCCTCACTGTGGCGGTACCAACAAACTGCGTACGGGTACCAGCGGAGTGTGCGAATACTGTGGCGGTGCTATAAAGGCCTGAATGTGTGTCAGCGGACTTGTGATAAGCAACGAATAAAAAGATAAAATTTTTTCTAAAAACCTATTGACATAGTAGGTATAAAGGTGTAAAGTGTTCAATTGTAAGGGACAGACATCCTTACAGATTATCAGGACCGGAGAGAAATGACCGGTTAAAGGAAACGGAGGTATGACAGAATGAGAAACTTCAGAACAGAAACTACAATGATGTGTATGTGTTGCTGTCGAATGCTGTTCTCCCGGGCAAGTAAAATGACCCGGCGTATGGCTCATCTGTCATGCGCTGATACGTAAGGCTTTGTCATTTCAAACAATACGTAGTCATTTGCCCGGGAGTAAAGCCCCGGGTTTTTTGATGCAAAGTCCTATGGTCTT
>JAILAN010000196.1 GCA_024681595.1 Lachnospiraceae bacterium | reverse complement strand
AAAGATTTTGTCCAAAACCAGCATTTTCATTTCACATTTTGGACACTTCGCCTCTTCAACATATTTTCCGGTTTCCTTTAGTCTATACATGTGAATGATAAGCCCTTCCCTGCCATTCTTATTCCACATGAAGACATGGCCGCACCGTGGGCACTTTACTTCTCTATATTCATATTTCATTTCTTTTTCTCCATAAACATTTTATTAAGCCCACAATTCCGGAAAGGGACAAATTCATCTAAAACACCCATTTCATCGGAAGATCTTACAATAAGAAATAGTTGTTTTCTCGTAGAAAAAACAATTCTTCAAGAGATAACTTATCAAAAGGATTTGGTAAGTCATCCCTTTCATGTGCTTCACCAAGATCGTTAGCGCTGTATTCTTTAATATCAAATCCCAGTTTATCTGTAATCTGTTGCAGCATTTCTTTACTATTATCCTGATTCTGTATCTTTCTTTCCTTGCTCTTATCCAGGGAATTCTTGAAAATCTCATTATTTTTCAGCAATTCATTAAACGAAACCGGCATATAATTATTGATCATGCACCCGGCATTTAGCGCTCGATCTTTCTTGCGCATTATCTCATAAGTTTCATCTTTTCTATTGTGAATATGTCCATAAATATGCCAGCTGCCTTTAAAATACGAATTCCACTCTGCTATCGGATAATGACAAAGACTGATACGTTTATCTCCATCGGTGATATCCATCATCTTCTCTATTCCCTCGAAATACTGCATTGCCATCGGATTATCCGTTATGGATCCGTCATGATTCCCGAGTATAAGATATTTATGGCCTTTAAGCTGTCGCAGATACCAATCCGCAGTATGTTCACTTCGGTGGCAAAAGTCTCCAACAATATATACCGTATCTTCCGGCTGAACTCTGCCATTCCAGAGTTCTATCAAAACATGATCCATCTCATCACTGTCTTTAAAAGGTCGGTTGTCGTATTTAATTATGTTGTTGTGTCCAAAGTGCAGATCACTTGTATATAGGATCATATAATATCTCCCTTTAGTCTTCCATCACTACATTTACACATACATTTTACAGCAATTGATATGAAGAAAACATAAACCTGTAGTTGATTTTTCTTCCAGGCTTTCAACACTATAATTAAACAAAGCTGCAGGATATTAACCAGATATAAGGTGTGAAGTATGGCAGAACGAATAAATATAATGGCTAATTGGAAAGAATTTAATCCTCATGCAGAAAAATCCATGAAGGATGATTTTGGTATTACTCCTTCTCCATTTCAGGAGAAAATACTGAATTACCTGAAAAACGGAGAGGTGATCATGGCTGCACCGTCAAGAGCCATAGATGTATTTTCCGACGAAAGCATAAACCAGACTAACTGCATTTTAACAGACGGAGAATACTCCTGGTCAGGTTCTTTGAGCTATTATGTCCAAACGTATAACCTCAAATTACCAACGGAGTTTGAAAACAAAATATTAAATCTATGTTAGTCTTCACCGAAATCTTTTTATGGGATCAGCCTTACCATCGTCATCTATCGATCTGTATTTGCCGGTTTCGGTATCATATTCAAGGAGCAGCAGTTTCCCTCCCGGTCTGTATACAGAACCATCTATATAGTAGTGACTTGCTCCGTCATAAAAAACATCGTGAAAATGCTTATCATTTGCCAGGCTCTCGCTCCCTGTTCCAACATGTCCGGCAATTATGGTCTTGCAGAAGTTGCCTGTTTCGGCCGGATACTTCCAGAGCATGATATCCTCTGTTGATCCGTATTCCCAAAGATCCTCTGCCTCCTCATCCACACCGGCATGAACGAATATCTGCGTTTTAGTCTTATAATACTTTGGCAGTTTTCTAATCCACGAAATGATATCTTCGTTCGTCTTGCATATCATTTCAGCAGCCAGGTGGTTGATCTCCTCAAAAGAGGCCTTTGATGCCACTTTTTCGAATTTCTTAAGCTGATCTTCGCTCACCAGTGTGCGAAACACCGGCAATCCGCAGTCCGAATCTGTCCGAAACCAGTCATTAAAAGTAAATCCGTTTCCTCTTCTGCGCTGAGCCTTGCCGGTTTTATATTCATCTATCCACGAAAGGAACATCGCCTCGTGATTACCCTTAAGACAGATGATCTTCTGATCACCATATTTCTTTTGCAGATCGTATACATACCTGAGTGTCTGTCCGGATTCCGGGCCGTAATCCATGTAATCTCCAAGAAGGATCAGCAGATTGTCTCCAGATAGATCCACATACTTCATCTTCAGTTGTAATTCTCCGAGGCATCCATGGATGTCACTCATGCAATATAACTTCATTGTTGAACTATTCCTCATGGTTATACATGTAGTTATAATATACCCCTTCTAATTTCATACAGAAAAATATCCCTCATATTCGTCACCCTCCATCATCCTTATGTTCGTGACTTTTTAATTGAATATTACTATCTTTATATAAGCAATAAAATAAACCGGTGGTTTATTTATCTTCCGGGCATTCAATACTATAATGATAAAAACGCCTACCAGGAGGGATTTCTATGGATGCTAATTTAGAGAAAGCTTTACATGACCATATCTCGAAAATGATTGAAATCGGTACGAAAGCAACTCCTTTACCATCACCTGAAGAAATGATGGAGGCCTTTAGGGTTATGGCATCAGCACAGGATGATGAAGCTGAGAACGATCCCTGGCTGGACAGGTATTACTCTCTGCCGTCATATACGCTCGATGTAAATAGAGACGATAGTGATGAATACTTCAGATCACTCACCGACGCAATTCTGGCAATAACCGGTGGAGATTACGGCAGTATAGAATATAAGGGATATAAGATTTACTATTCTGATACTCCAAAGATCCATAGCATCTCGTTAGAAGACGGACATAAGGAGTACTGTTATTATGTCGGTTTTCGATGCAATGCTCTCCGAACTGAATATTATGAGGAATACCATTCAGAAGATGAAAAAGTCGCTTTTCTCGATCCCCAAAACGACCAGTTCAAAAAAACTTTAGCATTACTCGATAAAGAGATAGAATTGCTGGATGACGGAACATGGATAAAAAATAAGAAAACTCTGGGTATGTTTGATTTCAGGGATTATTCCTCGAATGACCGGGAGTTTAAGCGTATCGAATGGGATGATCGGATGAAAGAAGCAGCAGATACTTACTCCTGTCTCTCATCAGTTGCGTTTAAGCAAGTGCGCACAAAAGATCTTCCGTTTACCGAAGACGATTTTAATATACTTACCGACGTGATACGCAGAATGGTATTCTTCGCCGACTACGGCAAACGCTATAGTATGGTCGATCTTCAGGGATTCATCTGGTATCAATGGAAGCCGGCTACTAAAAGAGATCGATATATATGGCTTTGTATGGATGAGTTCGGGCAGCGGGATTTCCCCGACAGGTTGATAAACAACTGTGCAATATACTATTTAGTTGATGATCCTCAAGGCTGGGAAGCTGTTGCATACCTGCTTCCAATAATAGCCCTTATGCAGATGTGTAATAAATATGAACCGGAAGATATAAAAAAGCTGATGATGACAGTATTTGACCTGGTCCCGAACGGAGATTACAGGGAAAGGACAGAAGAGCTTATAGCCCAGGACAGGCTAAAAGCAGAAAAGGGAGAAAGCGAATATGACGAAGACGACGATTAACGCTTTAATTGACTGTACATCAAAGATAAAAGAAACAACGCCCACTGAAAAACAGATAAAAGAGATGCTTTCCTTTTTATCAGGCATGGACTGGCTTGCAGAAATATGCAATTCGGAAGGGCCTTCCGGTCTCAGGCTTGAAGTGCGCAGTCTTCCTGAGAAAACCGGCTATGAAAAAGCCTTTAAACAGGGTATCTGCATGTGGCTTGACGGTGCAGATATAGAAGAGGCATCCGACTATGTGGCAGGTAAATACTTTGAAGAAGCGCCAGCAGGTTATGACGCCGCCATATACTTTGCTGCAGTATTCAGTATCGGAAATATTCTCAGAGGCGAACTCTCTTATAGTTTTATAGATAATGGCCTGCAGTATCTGCTTCCTGATGGGTGGCGCTGGGCCGAAGAAAACAAAAAGGAGGAAGAAGCCCATAAGGATGATAAAGACTGGTTTCCTATCTTACACGACTGCAGAAAAGAATTCCTCGGAGAATGCAAAGATGAAGTGGAACACAGATTTGATGATGTGAAAATATGCGATCTGCTTGACAAAAAAGACCCGACTTCCGAAGCGATCGGAAAAGAAATAGCAGAAATGCTCCCGAAATATAAAGACGGAGCTCTTCAGGTCATCCTGAAAGAGCTCACGTATACAGATCTTGAAAAGGCATTATATGTGCTTCCTGAAGAAGCTGAAAACAGGATCATGTCAAATCTTAGTTCCTACTGCATTCCAATAATAAAAGGAGACTGCATTCTTAACATGAATTCTGTCAGTTCGATCGATATCCGGCTGGCAGCTATAAAACTTAAAAACGCCATAGA
>JAILAN010000195.1 GCA_024681595.1 Lachnospiraceae bacterium | reverse complement strand
ATATATCATATCAAAGCTTCCGGATCTGTTCTCACGGAAATACTTGCGGAACATCTCAGAGCTGTGATTCTCAAAGTCTCCGTTAGGTTTCTTGACAGTGAGCACATAACTCAGCAGCCATCTGCATCCACTGGGGAAATTTTCTTCATTAGAGAATGTGTCGTCACATATCTTCTGTATATCGGGATCCTGTGTTGAATAGATCTTGAGTCCGCCACTGTATAGGAGCGTAAATGCCTGTTGTTCGGTATAGCCGGCAGCTTGAAGATCTTCAAGTACGTCGTCCGTCAGCGCATCCACGAAATATGAATTGATGAGCGAATCCTCGACCTCATCGTTTACTACCTGGATCCTGGAGTAAACGTCATCCGCCATAGCCTCGTCAAACTCAGACTGGGAAATATATCCCTGCTCGAGCATATTCCTAAGAACCTTATCACGTCTCTGTGCATTGTTATCAGGATGCGATATAGGATTAAACCTTGAAGGATTCTGCGTTATTCCTGCGATAACGGCGCACTCTGACAGTGTGAGCGTGCTGACCGATTTGTTGAAATATCGCATCGAAGCCGCCTGAACGCCCAGGGTATTCTGCCCGAGGTTTATAGTGTTCATATAATTAAGAAGGATATCTTCCTTCGACATGCTCTTGGTCAGTTCTATGGCCAGATACTGTTCCTGTATCTTACGTTTCATACTGTCGGCAAAGCTGTCTTCGGATACCCATGAAGTAAATACATTGTTTTTGAGAAGCTGCTGGGTAATGGTCGAAGCACCCTCAGTGAAATGAAATCCGTTCGAAATACCCTTATAAGCGGCACGGATTATACCCTTGATATCGATACCGTTATGCTCATAGAAACGCTCATCCTCGACCGCAACAAACGCATGGGCAAGATTTTCGGGGATCATATCCATTGTCACAGGTATTCTGTTTGAATCCTGTGAAATGAGCTTAGCTATCTGGTTGCCTTCATTATCATATACAAAGGTAGAAAAACCCGAAGGTGTTACATCAACGTTCTCTATACTCGGAGAAGTATCTATGACGCCCTTGAATATTCCAAACGCCAGAGAGCATCCGATAGCGGCAGCACCGATAAGCGCGATCAGTATTGCGCACAGTGCGTAGTGGATTATCTTCTTTATAAACTTGGGAGATTTCATGTGGAGAGAACGCTGTTTCTGTTTGATCCCTCTCCTGCTGTAATCGGCTGACATGAATCTGTCCTTTCATACTGTTATCGCTTCGCGGATATATCCGTAGAGCGTTTGCTTATGACCATCATATCATTATATCATTTACTGGATATTTTTCAAATTTCGGTCGGATGATACTCTCTTTACACAGGCAATCCCTTGAAAACAAAAGATTTCAAGGGATTGTTCATCTATATTCCGTAATTGATAAAACTTATCTGACTCTTATATCGGTAAGTGCAACCTGATCTCCGGTAAGGGCTACATACAGATCCTCGGACTCATCCGGCACTGTCGTGATATTCTCCAGATATATACCCATGTTCTCGGTTATTATGGTCACTCTGTTGCCCTTTTTGCGGACCTCGACCTTAAATTCCATTCCCAGATGGTTGGCTTCCTGCCATTCTGCCCATCCGGGGAAGCTGTCGCTCTTTTTCAATATAAAGCGGTTCTTTGAAAACTCATTTTCGATATCACTCTCCCCGTTGGTCTTCACCATGGCATATTCGCGGTAGTCCTCACCCTTGACTTTTTTATCATTTGAATGGAAAAGAACTATATAAGGGCAGTGCCATACCATACTCGCTGACGGCAGGCTCATACTGTGAAAATCGATACGTACCCTGTCTCCGACAGGTATTCCCTCGGTATAGTCCGAACGCCATCTGTCTACCTGAACATTCGGGATATCCGATTCCATTCTGTCAATGTAGCTGGTTTCCTCAGCGATCCTTTGTATCTGTCCGGGTCCGGTCACTTCTCCGGTTTCTTCTACCCGTATTCCGGTAATATGGCAATTCTCGCCCGTTATTCCGATATAAGCGGATTTGGTTTTATCGGTAAGCGCCAGAACAGCATCCACTATATAGCCGGATGATTCCAGGCGGATCTTCATATGATCTTCGAAACGGGATGTAAAGATAACATATGAATCATCATGCTCCGAAGTATTATCCCTAATATCCACCTTGATATTCTTGGCTCCGGTAACAGTACTGTGGCCATCGAACCACATTTCGGAATATTCGAGGTATTTAAGTGATTTTATGGTTCTTTCGTCACTGTGTATCTTGCGGTCAAAGGAATCGAACACCACGATCGAAGGAGCACTGAAATATCCCTCGTTTGCTTCGGATCGCTTGCATTTGAAGCTGATCTTCTTAACCTGTTCGGTCACCTCTATTCCCGTGGTGACATGCTCTCTGTAATTACCGCACCTGATCTCTTCCTCAATGGTATAATCAACTTCCACAACATTGTCATTGGTCATTGAATCCATCAGTTTGACCATTATATCCGCAATCTCCGGATCATAAAGGATTCCCGAATTCTTAAACAGCTCCTCCCTGACTATCGCACTGGGAAAAGTGGTGCCCGTCCTGCCGGGAGTTATCATGTAATCATAGCCCCTGGCCACAGATATTATCCTTGAAAGCAAAGGTATATCCTCTCCGGACAGTCCGTCCGGGTATCCGCTGCCATCGTAGTTTTCATAGCTATGTCTGGCTATCTGAGCCAACTGAGGATATTCCGTTATTGCTGAGAGTATCTCCTGACTGACCAGCGGCTCCCTGTGTATGATCTCTATTTCCTCAGGAGTAAAGTTCTCCTTTTTTCCGTTCATTTCGTATGGTATTGAAACAACTCCCACATCATGTAAAAGAGCGGCATAATATACATCTTCGCACTCAATGGGATCAAGTCCCTTTTCCTGGGCGATCCGCTTAGCTATTTTCGCGATCCGGACAGCTTTGCCTTTGGAATACTCGTCTCTTCGCTCAAGAGCATCTACAAACGCCCCGGCGATCTGATCGAACAGACGGTACATACTCTGCTGTTCTTCCTTCATGCCGGCCAATTCGCTGGAATGAATCCGTTCAACCTCATCGTTGATATCAAGATACGTAAAGATATACATGCAGATGAACGCTACTACCATCGCCATATTAACGAGCGACAGGCCATAAGCAAATAACTGGATGATCGCTGCCGTAATAGGTCCGATTATATAAAGCATCAGAGCTATCCTTATAAACCGGCTGATCTTTTTTCTGTATTCCAGGATAACGGATAACTGTATCAGCGGAATGATGACCGGAACCAGATATGCGATGAGAAATCCGGGACCTCTGTGGTATTTGTTGACCGAATCAAATGTATAATATATGCCCGTCAGGCAGAATATCGCAGTAAGGGGCAGATCTATCATGGAAACGATCCCTGATATCCGAAGTCTGCGCGGTATCGTTTTGGTGATCTTTTCCTCCATGAACAGCGTGATCAAAAATCCGTTGAATTCAAGAACCATTGCAATCGTAAGGAAGAACACAAAGAAATTGGACAATCTGACCATGAAATAACCTTTGTGCCCTGTGATCCCCGAGTAAATATATGCCAGCCTGTCAAACCACAGCAGGAACGTGGCCGTAAACTCCATGACAATGAGTATCCACTTACGTCTTTTCGAAACGAACTTCGTTATAAAAAGCAACAGTGCGATAACCAGAGAGGCTGAACACAAAGCCAGCATGATATTCAGTTGGTGTTCTTTGATCAGATCAAATACCATCTGTATACTCTCCTATCAGTTTTTCCAGGCCTTCCCAGTCAACGGCTTTAAGCTTCCTGTTGAATTCAGCAAACCTCTCCTTATCCTTATCGGGCAGATCGTAGGAATCCACTTCCGAAAGGATCATCTCAACTGAATCATAATCCATCTGTAATATGGTATCCTTAAGCGAAGCATATGCGTCCTTAAGGACATCATCAGGGATCATTTCCTTACCGGCTGTATCTTCACCATCTTCGGCCCTCAGACGTGAGAGCTTGCCCTTAAGAGTTTCAAAGTCACGGATCAGTCCGGGATGATTCTCATCAATATATGCTCTGTCCGAACTGTTACCGGCTTCTTCCATCTTAGCGCAGCGCTCAGAAAGTTCATTGGCTCCTATGATCCTGGCGGAGGTCTTGAGCGCATGAACCTTTATCGTATACATCCTCATATCGTCGTTATCATATGCATCGGTGATAACTTTGAGATTATCCTCCAAAGTATCGTTAAACATATTGATGGCGGTTATATAGCTGGTCACTCCTCCGGCAGACTTAATACCTTCTTCGAGGCTTATTTCTTCAACATCATTTATCCAAAGCATATTATCCGGAATACTGTCGGGCTCTGCTGCCAGCTGTGCGCTCTCGGGCTTTTCCATCATCTGCTCAGGCAGATGCTTCATTATGGTCCGCTCTAGCGCTTCACTATCTATGGGCTTTGTCAGATAGCCGTTAAAGCCCTTCGATACATAGAAATCCTCTCCGACGGTAGAATTTGCGGTTAAAGCATATACCGGAACATCACTGTCTGTCTCCCTGATTCTGCCTATGGTCTCTATTCCATCCATTCCGGGCATCAGATGATCCAGAAATACGACGTTGAAGCGGGAGCTTTTCATCTTTTCGATGCACTCCTCTCCGCTGGAGGCGGTAGTTACAAATACCCTGGTTGCTTTAAGAAGTCCCTTTATCACATTAAGGTTCATAGGGTTGTCATCAACAACCAGAATATCTGCATCCGGTGCAACAAACTTGGGAACATAAGGACCCTTAGCACCGGCGTCTTCATGCTCTGTAAACACACCTATGGGCGTATCGTCAACTATCTTCTGTTTTAACTGAAGGATAAACTCGGACCCTTCGCCGTATACGCTCTTACATGTGAGGGTGCCTCCCATCAGCTCCGCAAATCTGCGGGAGATATCAAGTCCCAGTCCCGTACCCTGAATTCCGCTGTTTTTCTCCTCATCGAGGCGCTCATATGCGGTAAAGAGTTTATCCATATCCTCTTCTTTGACGCCTATTCCGGTATCCTTTACTGAGAACCGGATATCACAGACATCATTCTGCCTCTGAGTCATGGCTACTGTCAGCACAAAACCACCCACATCGGTATATTTAACGGCATTCGTGAGCAGGTTAAGAAGTATCTGCTTGATCTTGCCGGCATCACCGTAGAGCCTCTTGGGCAGTATCTCATCAACATCCACATCAAACGAGAGCTCCTTTTGGGTGCTCCTTACCCTGATCATGGAAACTATGGATCTTAGCTGGTCCTGAACATCATACTCCTGCTCCACCAGGTGCATCTTGCCGGATTCCACTTTTGACATATCCAGCAGATCATTTATCAGTCCAAGCAGAGTTTCCGATGCGTTTCTGATATCCAGCGAATAGTTGATCATCGACATGAAATAGCCGGTAGGAACGCCTGTAGCATCCTCCCTGAGCGCCATTTCATTCATTCCCATGATTGTATTTATGGGAGTACGTATCTCATGTGACATATTGGCCAGGAATCGTGATTTGGCGGTGTTTGCTCTCTCAGCCTCCTCCTTTGCAGCCCTGATCTCTTCATATTGTTTGCGGATGAGCGATCCTCTCGTAATTCGCCACAGGATCAGTGCTACGAGGATCGCAACTATTGCAAAAATGATCACCCTGACCAGGGTCAGTTCAAAGAATTGAGGTATCTTCGTTATCTTAAATGTCTGATCCTGCAGAATCTCTCTTGTTGACTTATCCAGTATATCTACGTGGAGAATATAATTACCGTATTTAAGCCCCATATACTCCAATGAAGGCAGTTTGCTCAGTTCAGATTCTACTCCCGGATCATCCGTTCCCTCAAGATAGGCATGTATGAGCGGATCGGTGAGTGAATAATCATGTATGGCAGGAGTAATGGTTATGCGATTGGTCCCCGAAGGTATGGTGTAGGAGCCATTTTCTTCGGGAAGTACACGTTCATTGTTGACATATACGGATCCAAGGTCGATCTTAACGAAGGGATCCTGCTCAAAAAAGTCGTTCAGATTAACTTTGTTAACACCCGTTCTGGTACTCAGATACAGATTTCCCTCTTTGTCCACTTCGTTGAAGGCATTGACTGTAGGCGCAGCAGACAGTCCGTTAGCGAGCGTGAACAGTTTGTAATCCTTGATCCGGTCCGAGAAAAGGTCATCCATCCTGACGCAGTATAACCCCCGGGAAGAGGTTATCCACCGATTGCCGTTATCATCGGAATAAATATCATAGTTATTATTGTATGGGAACGTTACGACATTCGTTATGATCCCGTTCTTCATGTGCTGAATAGAGTTCGATGTTATTATCCACAGGCATCCGAGTTCATCATCCTCTTTGATCCTCAGGATCACATCGCTGGTCAGCCCGTCCTCACGTCCGATATTCGTGATCTGATCATCCTTGATCGCATAGATCCCATCTCCGTCTGTTCCGGCATATATCGTACCGTCAGCAGTCTTTGCCAGAGTCATGAACATCGTATTCCCGAGGCCGTCCGATCCGCCGATCGTTTTGATCACGGCACCGTTTTTAACGACAGCCAGACCGTCATTGGTACCCACAAGGACCGATCCGTCATCGGCAATATAGGTACAGCGCATCTGATTCGTCCTCATCCCGTTAAGGGTAGTAAAGGATTCTGTGCTTCCGTCCGGATGAGCACATATAAGTCCCATGTCATTCGTGTATGTAGCTATCCACAAGTTATCTTCATTATCTTTGCTAATGCATCTGATCCTGGTTCCCTGGAGCATTTCTGTCAGATCATTTTCAACAGGTCTGTTTGAAGCGTCTATCACGAACAAGCCCTTGTCGGCACCTACATATAGAAGTCCGTTGTCAAGGCATGTGGAATTGACAGCTCCTGTATCTAGGCCGGCCTTGTACGTCAGGTCCAAGAAATTATTGGAAACCAGTTTTATCACTCCCTGTCTCGGAGAGGATATCCATATATTTCCCTGATAATCCGATGTCAGCATTTCGGGGGTACTGAACAAAGAACTGATCTTGACCTCTCGCGGTCTGTTTCTTCCATCCAGATAATAAATGCCGTCATCGCATATAAACCATATCCTGTCGCATTCCTTTGAGATCCAGAAAACCTCTCCGGTCCCACTGGCCTGTATCCGTTCAAGGCCTCCAATTCTCTCTCCGAACCTGCCATAGTATAATCCGCTGCCCGTTCCAATATATACGTAGCCCGGCTGTGTCGGATCGGCAAAGACCGTTCTGACATTGTCTTCCTGTGAATCTCCTACCCTTAAGTATTCAGTCACGGTACCGTTTTTAACGGAAAATATCTCGCCGTTATCGGTGTTTCCGTATACTACCCCGTCAGGACCTGCGCTCAGCCTCAAAATAGTCGAGTTATCAATTCTGGCATCGTTTATCAGCTGGAGCTGCATAACGTTGTCAACATATGACAGACCGCTGGTAGTCCCGATATATACATTTCCCCTGCCGTCACCGGCCAGAGACCGGATCGAAGACGAAGGCAGACCCGTTTCATAGGAGAATCGCCTTCTCTTATCTCCGTCAATAACGACCACTCCGTTATCATTGGTACCAACCCACAGTCTGGTGCCATCCTCATACATAACTCTTCCGCTGGTCAGATCACCCTCAGATTCGAGTCTGTCAAATGTTCTGCCGTCATACCTGATGACTCCGCCGTAACCTCCGATCCAGATGTATCCTTTGCTGTCACTTAACACAAAGTTGGCATCCGAAGTAGGCAGCCCGTTGGTTGCATCATAAACAACATCCGTATAGCCTGCATTCTGGATCTGTCCCGTAACGGCATATCCTCCGCCCACACCCGGACCGTTAGAGGAATGATCATACTGGCTGCCGGAATCATCGGCACAGGCCTTAAGCGCCTGTCCCTGTTGCAGTAAACCCGCGAGGATGCAGACGATCAAGGCTGACGTTAATGTGATTTTTAGCTTACCGGTAACCACTGATCACAGGCCTCCGTTAAAAACTCTGATTGTATTTCTTTAATACAAGCTTGACTTCATTTATTGATTCAAGGAATACCTCAACACACTTGGGATCAAACTGGGTGCCCGCCCCTTCCTTTATCATGTCGATGGACTGTTCCATTGAAAATGCCGGTTTGTAAACACGCGGAGACGTGAGAGCATCAAATACATCCGCAACGGCCATGATACGTGCCGAAAGCGGAATGACCTCTCCGTGAAGTCCCTCGGGATAGCCCTTGCCGTCCCAGCGCTCATGATGATAGGCAGCCATGTTTCTGGCTTCCTTCATGTAGTTCTCACCCTGTACGGTGCTGATCGCATTTTCAAGTATCTTTTTACCTGCCGTCGTATGAGTCTTCATGATCTCAAACTCCTCAGGTGAAAGCTTGCCCGGCTTATTAAGAATTCCGTCTGAGATGTTGATCTTGCCCACATCGTGAAGCGGCGCGCTCCTTACTACATCGGAAACAAACTTGTCATTGATCTTTTCAGCATAATATCCCTTCTTTCGAAGCCCCTCGACTATTATCCTGACATAAGCCGCAGTCTTTTGAATATGCGCTCCGGTATCCGAGTCACGGCTCTCCACCATGTCCGCCATGGTAATGATTAGTCCGTCCTGCATACGTGCGGTGGATTCGGACAGCCTCCTGACATTACGCATCTGCTCTGTCTGATCCAGAGTCAGGCGGCATATGGCCTCATATAGCATCTGAGTCTCATCATGTGTCTGTATATCAAGTGACCTTATCGATTTGACGTTTTCATCCAGGTGCTTCTGATCCTCATCGGCCCCTGCAAAGTGATCCAGACAATAAGCCATGCTGGTTATCGGATAAGCGGTATATACTCCGGTGATCCAGAAAGCAAAAGCCATTACGACTATAATGATCGCAAAAATAATGTAAATGATCTTGAAGATAAAATCACGAAGGAATGTGCTAAGTACCTCCATGGATACATCCGAAGATACATAGCAGACCGTTATCCCGTCTTTGTTTTTCAAAGGATAGCTGACTGTTATGAGCCAGCCCCATGAATCAACGGTCTCGTTCGGCTCTACCTCCTGTCCGGTCATCATCATGGCAGCCATCTCCCTGTCCCCTTCTTCATAAGGGACAAGTTCTCCGGGAGCATATGACTCAGGCGAACCCTCATAGCCCTCCGCATCAAAAACATACCTGAAGCCTTCTTCTTCGGGATGGACCGCATAAAGATACATGACATTAGGGTAGCTCGCCCATATATTCTGGATCATCTGTGCTGTTTCAGTATAGCCTGGAGCCTTTGCTCCATAAAGGATATAGTCATCAACAAGATCCGCATCTATGACCTCGGATGCCAGTCGCGCGGCATTTCTGGCCTCAGCAAGTCTCTCTTCTTTGACATTATCAAAATAGAGTTTGACGCATACAGCACTGACTGATACAGCAAGCAGTATGGATGTTCCCACCATAGCCAGTGCCGTCCTTGATCTTACGGACAGTCTGACATCCTTGCTCCATTCTTTGATCGAGCTTCTTTCATCCTCTGACAGGGGGCGCTGCCTTTGTATACGCTGTCCTATCAATTCTTTGATGGAATCCGGGAGAAGAGTCATGATAAGGCATGCAATAAGTGTAGCAACACCTTTATCCAGGATATTTAATGCAATATTTATAAGCAGAAAAGCAAAGAAAGGCAGAAGGCCGGTCGATGATGACAGGCCATCTGTCATTAACGATATCAGTTCATTCTGAGGTTTTCCGTAGATCGACTGCTGTACTACTGCAGATGATAGTCCGCTCACAAAGCCGACTGTCGGAATAAAGATCGCAATATTAGACAGTTTTTGGAAATGGCCTTTTCTGGCAAACGATGTAGAAAGAACACCGACAAGAATATTGATAAAAGCAAAGAAATATGCCTGATCATTAAAAAATGTACTGGCCGCATTGGTCAAAAGAGCCGTGATGACACCCGGGAACATGCCCCCCAGAACGGCGAGCACTATCGTTCCTATGGTATCAAGGAATGCCGGTAATCCGAACTTATATGACAGAAAGCAAAGCAGAACATTGACCGTTACACCTGTAAAAACCGATATGGTAATCACAAGGCCGGCTTTTTCCGCTTTACGTGTGTGGATCATAGCTTAATGGCCCTTTCTTTACATCGCAAACTTAAATTTCATTATATCACAATCAGACCGTATTAAAAGTACCGAATCGGGTCTGGTTTCAGGTATCAGTGCATTTCTCCGGACTTTCAGGCAGCCCTTGCAATCCTTAATCAAACTGAAAAGAATCTACGACATTGGCGATCGAATCACTGACACTCATATTCATCTCTTCATCCTGTCCGTTATGAGAGTCTATTCTGACTATAAGCGCACCATCCATGTAATCCCTGGCAAATGCAGTTATCCCTGCACCCGAGCCACCCTCTTCGGGAAAAACGATCGCGTAATAGCTCTTAACATTTTCGGTTCCCGGGAAGATGCTTTCCTGATACTGTACCTTATCCCCAAGGGATTCGCCGAGTTCCCTGATGGCGGCCTCCGCTTTGTTATCAACGGTATATGTAACAGTTATCATATTTGTGCCGGCAGATTCACCGGTATAAACGATGAACACGTCAGGGGCCTTCGTAGTGACCTCGAACTTTGTTGCATCATATCTGATGCTCCAGCCGTTGGCATCACGATATACGCAATCCTTTGGTCCGTTAACAAAGTTTTCAGCGCTGAAGGATTCCGGATCTACCCCTTTTACAGGTTCAAACACCAGTTCTCGATCCTCGGCACCCTCAAAATACCCGCAGACTGTACCATCGTCAGCCGATGTTATGATAAGCTTTTCCTCATCTTCATCGGCTCCTCCGAACACAAACTTAACCGATCCGTCGGTCTGTTCGATGTCAAAAGGAAGCCCTATGCCTTCGTTTGCACCATCTGCGGTGTATCCGTACGAATCATCACTAAAAACATAGAAATATGTTTTATCGGGATCTTCGGCTTCTTTGGCGAAATTGGCATATACACCCTTTGAAAAATACGGAGCCTTGGGAACTTCATCCTTTGCCGATGTCTTTGGCGTGCCGGTGCATCCGGACAGCATCATTATGCTCCCGACCAGAACTATTCCTGCGGTAATGGTACGCAACGTTTTGTATAAAGATTTTTTCATGATATTTCTTTCCATAATTACATCTCCTCTTTTGGTACTTTAGTTTTGGCCTGTACAGTATAGTTTAACCGTTTGCTCTTTTCAAGTACCAATTGCGGCAGCATCTGTCGCATGTTACCGGCCTTGACAATCATGCAGGTCTGTACTAGACTAACAAAAACCAATAAGCAATGATGAAAGCCCGTATGGGAGGTAAAACATAATGGAAAAGGCAAATGAAATGAATCTGGATGATCTTAACGAAGTAACCGGAGGCAAGAGCACAGACACTTCCTTATTCAGTATAAAAAAGGCTGAATTCGATAAGGCATGGGACGCTCTGTCAGCTAAAAACGAGAACCTCACAGGAAACATGAGGGGTCAGCTTTTCGCGCTTTGGGAAAAAGCCAATTACTCCCCGAGCGCCGATGTTTTCATAAAAAGATATTTGGTCTGCTAGTCATAAACAAAAACCCCGGAATCTCAATAGATTCCGGGGTTTTCCATTTTATTTCTGAGCTGCAATCGATTTACCAAACTCTTTTGTGTATTAAAGCAGTAAATGTTACAATGTCGCTCTCATCATATCTTTTACCAGTTTGGCAACATCTTCTTTGGACGGGTTTGCTCCCTTGACCAGCGGATCGTGTAAAAACGCTTCGATGACCAGATTTTCATCCCTGCTGATTGAGGCTTTAAGGATCCTCTCGTGGTTATCAATATGTGGCATTATCAGCTTTCTTATATTATCCGGCATGGCTCCGGCAAATACCGGTCTTATCGAATCCCTTCCGAACACTGCATTGATCTCAACAACCGCGTCTTTGGGAAGATTCGGTATATAAAGTCCGGTGTTGGGTATATTAACATTGCTGATCACCCGGGTCAGACCGCAAAGG
>JAILAN010000173.1 GCA_024681595.1 Lachnospiraceae bacterium | reverse complement strand
GCCCATTTATAATCCCTCTGCTACTTCCGTCAGATATTTGCCGTAATCTGTCTTCATCAACGGCTGTGCCAGCTTAAGGAGCTGATCCTTGTCTATGAATCCGCGCTTGTACGCGATCTCTTCAATGCAGGAAATATAAAGCCCCTGCCTCTTCTGGAAGGTTGCAACGAAGTTAGCTGCATCCAACAGGGAATCATGGCTGCCGGTATCGAGCCACGCAAAGCCTCGTCCCAGGGTTTCAACCCGAAGCTGACCTCTTTGAAGGTATTCGTTATTGATGCTCGTTATCTCAATCTCTCCGCGAGCCGAAGGCTTGACATTGGCTGCTATATCAACAACGTCATTATCGTAAAAATACAGGCCAGGAACGGCATAATTGCTCTTGGGATGTTCAGGTTTTTCCTCGATGGAAATGGCCATCCCGTTCTCGTCAAATTCTACGACACCGTACTCTCTGGGATCTCTGACATAATATCCGAATATCGTAGCTCCTTCTTTTCTGTCGGCAACCTGTCTTAGCACCTTAGAAAAACTCTGTCCGTAGAATATGTTATCGCCCAGGACCAGAGCAACGCTGTCTGCGCCAATAAAATCGGCACCTATGATAAAGGCATCCGCCAGACCTCTCGGATACTCCTGAACCGCATACTCAAACTTCATTCCCAGATCTGAACCGTCTTTGAGGAGTTCCTTAAATACGGGCAGATCCCTGGGGGTTGAGATGATGAGTATCTCCCTGATGCCCGCAAGCATCAGTGTAGACAGAGGATAATAAATCATCGGCTTGTCGTAGACAGGCATGATCTGTTTGCTGATAGCCTTGGTCAGCGGATAAAGCCTCGTTCCCGATCCGCCTGCAAGTATGATACCTTTCATGGATTTTCCTTCCTTAGCTTGAGTTATTATAATACCGTCCGGTATTTATACTTTGTACATATCGTTGTAGTACTTCTGATAGTCACCGCTGGTAACGTTCTTCATCCAGTCCTCATGTGCGAAGTACCATTTGATGGTGAGTTTTATTCCATCCTTGAACATGGTCTCAGGTTCCCAGCCTATCTCCTTCCTGATTTTGTCCGGAGCTATGGCATATCTCCTGTCGTGTCCTTTGCGATCCTCAACATATGTGATAAGGTCCTTGGTCACAAGAGCCTTTCTGGAATCTGAATCATCCAATGTTTCCTGCAGTGTCTCTATTATGATATTAACTATCTCAATATTCTGCTTTTCATTATGACCGCCGACATTGTATGTTTCAAAGAGTCTGCCTTTATTTATGACCATATCTATAGCCTTGGCATGGTCTGCAACGTACAGCCAGTCACGGACGTTTTTGCCGTCACCGTAGACGGGCAGCTTCTTGCCGGAAAGGGCATTGTTTATCATCAGCGGTATCAGCTTTTCAGGGAACTGATACGGGCCGTAATTGTTCGAGCAGTTGGTTATATTGGCCGGGAACTTGTAGGTATCCATATACGCCTTTACCAGCATGTCGGATGATGCCTTTGAAGCCGAATAAGGGCTGTGAGGACTATAAGGTGTGTCTTCATAGAAATATCCGTTTCCTTCGGGAAGAGAGCCGTACACTTCGTCAGTAGAGACATGAAGGAACTTTTTGCCCTCCTTAAACGAACCATCCTCCTGCTCCCACGCAGCCTTGGCACAGTTTAGCATGACCGCGGTTCCCAGAACATTCGTCTGAACGAAGACTTCAGGATTCTTTATCGAACGGTCAACATGAGATTCTGCAGCAAAATGGACCACATAGTCTATGTCGTTTTCGGTAAATATCCTGCTGACTGTTTCCTTGTCGCAGATATCGCCCTTTACAAAGGTGTAATTGTCACGGTTCTCTATATCCTTGAGATTCTCGAGGTTACCGGCATACGTCAGTACATCCAGATTGATGATACGGATGTCATCTCCGTATTTATTGAACATGTAGTGTATAAAATTCGAACCGATAAATCCGGCTCCTCCGGTCACTAAATAAGTTTTCATTCTTTCTCCTTATAAATAGTTATTCTATAAAAACTAATATCCCAGATAGCTGATGTTCAAATCAACGTTGCCGCTGATACCCGGGATCGAACCCTTTGACGAATACTGCCACATGTCATAGCGCGACTTGTTGTATGTAGGTGCCGATGCATACTGTGCCAGCCATATCTTATAGCCTGAGAGGCTTGA
>JAILAN010000091.1 GCA_024681595.1 Lachnospiraceae bacterium | reverse complement strand
TGACAGAGAGGTTTGATGGCACGTATTTTGCAAATACGTACGGCGTTGATAAGGAAGATGCCGTGACCGTTGACATTGATGAGCTTCAGGGTGATGATGCATGGGATATCGAAAACTTTGACAGACAGAGTCTCATCGATTACTACGCCGGAAACTTCATTGCAGCGCATAACGGCGACTGGCCGCCGTTTAACATAAGGTTCTGGAAGACACTGTCAGATGAGGGACGACCCTACGGTGATGCTAAGCTACGCCCTATCATATTTGACATGAACTCCAAATCGATGGTCGATTATGACTATGATCCGTTCACATATCTTCAGGAGTGGTTCTATCCGTTCAGGGAAATGTCCGGTGATCCGGCGTTCAGGCAGGACCTGGTTGATGACATTGATAAGATGCGGAAGAACGGATTTGAACCTGCGAAGGTATCAGCATATGTTGATGAGCTGTATGATCGTCTCCTTCCTCAGATGATCCTTGATAAGAGGAGATATTCCGATTGCAGCGCGGAGGAAGCCAAGGCATCGTTTGACAAGGATGTTGATGTTATCAGGACATTTTATGGAAGCAGATGGGAATACCTTGATAAATACAAGGAAAACTATCTTGACAACCATGAGTGACTCTTATATAATTTCAAATGTTCTGCAAAGAACAAAGGGATCTTAGCTCAGCTGGGAGAGCATCTGCCTTACAAGCAGAGGGTCATAGGTTCGAGCCCTATAGGTCCCATTTAAGGAGTGTCGCGCATTATGTCACGATTCCTACGGAATCGATGACTAATCTGCAACCAAGTTGCAGATTGGGCGCTCCACGTGTAGGCAGGGTCCCACCGCAAGCGGTTCCCCCTACCAACATTTGGCGAGGTGGCTCAACTGGCTAGAGCGTCCGGTTCATACCCGGGAGGTTAAGAGTTCAAGTCTCTTCCTCGCTACTGATCAATCGGCAGAAGCAAAGCAGGCTTCTGCCTCTTTTATTCTCATAGGATCAGACAGATATTTCCTGTCTTCGATGTCATGTATCAGCGCAAGATCGTCTTCTTCCAAGACTGCTCCCGGATGAAGCATCAGTTCCGTATCTTCGAGAAGATCTCCTGAAGCCGATGTAATGTTTTCAAGGATCAGTCCAATGTTTTTTTCAGTCATACATCCCGAGAACAGAATGCTTGCAAAGTTTGCATTACCCTTTTTATACAGCCTTGGGCACCTGTGCCTGTCTATCATTCCCAGATAGTCAAGAAGAACTGCCTTTATGATATTTACAGGTCTGAAACACTCAAATCGGCCGATCTTGCGGTAAAATGAGAACCTTTCACGTATGATCCTTATGTACGAAACATTAAGATCTTTTTCATCAACAAGTTCCTGCAGCGATTCAAATACGACCGGAACCATGTGTATATGCCGGTGACTGTCAAGTCTTACGCTTTTTTGTTCTTCCATGTAAGGAAGGCAGACATCTATCTGTTTTCCAAGTTCAGTTTTGATCTGCTCTTTGTACCTTCTTCTTTTTGAAGGAATAAGAGACGCTGCGAGTATCTTTCCGTATGTTACGGCAAAAAACCCATTATCATCAACAAGATCCGGGATCATGCCCGGATCGCAAAGAGGCTTTTCCGTGATCAGGTTCAGATGTACCGATAACCTTACGGGCTTGGTACATTCTTTTTTCAGTATCTCCATGCACTGCGAAAAGCACTGCCCGTTTGGCATAAGACTTATACCGTTTATGCACCCGTTTTCGATGCAGTCTGTGATACGCCTTGAAGCGGCAGGAAACATTCCGTAATCGTCCGCATGATATTCAATCATCCGTTGTTTCCTCGCTTATGAAATATCTGGGCCTGCTCTTTGATTCCATATATGTACGGCCCACATACTCACCGACAATGCCTATGGACATCAGTTGAACACTTCCAAGGAACCATATGCTTATGGAAAGCGTTGACCAGCCGGGAACGGTAAGTCCTCTAAAATGGTCTATTAGTGTAGCTATCATCATAACGATCGATATGACAAACACGATAGCGCCCAGCAATACAACGAAACGTATCGGACGTATCGAAAAAGATGCTATACCGTCAAGCGCAAGATTTACCATCTTTTTTAACGTGTACTTGGATGCGCCTGCCTCCCTGGCACTTACATGGAAATTTACGATATCGCTCTTAAATCCCATATCGGGAACGATCCCGCGTATGAACAGATTGCTCTCCTTATAGCACGAAAGAGCCTTCAGAGCCTTTTTCGACAAAAGTCTGTAATCCGCGCTCTGTGCAATGACATTGCATCCCAACAGTTTCATGAACTTATAATATGCCGTAGCCGATGTCTTCTTAAAGACTCCGTCCGTATCTCTTGAATCACGGACGCCGTAAACAACATCACAGCCGTTCCTGTACTTTTCCAAAAAACCCGGAACAGCTTCTATATCCTGCTGCAGATCCGCATCTATCGTGATCACGCAGTCCGCACCCATTTCAAGGCCACGCATCATTCCCGAAAAGATCGCCGTCTGATGTCCTTTATTTCTTGACAGCCTGATCCCGTGAAATACCGGATCCTCCCCGTGAAGCTCACATATGCTATCCCATGTCTTATCCTTTGAACCGTCATCAACAAACAGTATCCGGCTTTCCTCGCCTATCTGCGATTCATCGCGCAGACGATGATAAAGCCCGAGCATTCTGTCAGCACTCTGCCTCAGGATCTCTTCCTCGTTATAACACGGAAGTACAAAATAAAGATTCGGAATACCGTAATTCATAAGACTCCTTAATGATGGAACAGTCTCACGCCGTTACATACCATTACCATACCGTATTCATCGCACGCTTCTATCACAAGATCGT
>JAILAN010000036.1 GCA_024681595.1 Lachnospiraceae bacterium | reverse complement strand
ACTAAAATCGCGTTCTTTGCGATTTTATGTGTCCGCTACGCCGGAGAAAGAACGAAAGCGCGTCTGCGTAGAAATCATTATCGGTCTGCGCCCCTTAAAATAAACATGATCGGATCTCTTTATCAGTATTTGAGTGGGACTGTAAGCCGGGTTCTGTCTGGAGTGATCATCTGTCTAGGACTGCCGTTGCCGACAGCCTCAAGCGACCTACCATGAAACTGACCGGGCCGGCTCAACGTTTCATATTTGGTCTTGCTTCGGATGGAGTTTACATATGCCGCACCTGTTACCAGGGGCGCGGTGGTCTCTTAAGCCGCCTTTTCACCCTTACCCGCACCGCTGTTGCGGCCGCTGGCGGTTGTTTTCTGTTGCACTGGTCCTGGAGTCGCCTCCGCCGGACGTTATCCGGCATCCTGCCCTGTGAAGCCCGGACTTTCCTCCCGCGCATTGCTGCGCCGGCGATCACTCATCCCACTCAAACTGATTTATACTTTAAAATAACTACCGCCTATGAATTCCCTGCAGATCGAGTTGTTGGGAACATAACGCGGATCGAGTCCTATGAAGTATTCAAGGAATTTAAGTAGCCTCTTGGCCTCATGATATTCAGGATCTTCCTTGGTGATCTCGAATAAGAGCGGCTCTGCATACTGCTTCAGAGCTGCCAGTTCATATATCAAAGCCGAATTGAACATCACATCGGCGGTCTCCTGATAGGGAAAGATATATTTTTCTTCACCACGACGAACCGAAGGCCACATGGCGATTGTCTTTTTGGCAACCGTTCCCCTGGTCCTGGCATCACGTACTATACGACGCAGCAGTCTGGCATCCGTAGTGGGGATTCTGTTATGGTTATCGATATTAAGAGCCGTGAGGGCACTTATGAATATCTTGAATTTGCTCTCATCGGGCAGCTTCTCACTGGTCTTGGGATTAAGGCCGTGAATCCCTTCGATAACGAGTATATCCTCCTCTCCAAGCTGAAGGTAGGTACCGTTGTATTCTCTCTCACCTGTCTTAAAGTTGTACTCAGGCATTTCAACCCTTTCTCCCTTAAGAAGTCGTGTCATATCCTCATTGAACTGATCCGTATCTATGGCTTCGATACACTCATAATCTGGTTTGCCGTCCTCGTCAAGAGGTGTTCTGTCCCTGCCGACATAGTAGTTATCCATAGCTATCGGATGAGGAACCTTGCCATATGTGCGAAGCTGTATTGACAGCCTGTGTGAGAACGTGGTCTTGCCCGATGATGAAGGGCCGGCTATCAGGATGAACTTGACATTGCCCCTTTCTACTATCTGCTTGGCCAGTTCACCTATTTTACGCTCCTGGAAGGCCTCAGCCACCAGGATCATGTCATCTATCATACCGCTGCAGACCTGTCCGTCCAGATCTCCGACGGTCTCTATTCCCATCATGGTTCCCCATTCATCGGCTTCCTTAAGAGTATTGAACAGTTTTTCCCTGGGCTCAAAATATGATATCTTGGCAGGTTCCTGTCTGCTGGGGATAAGGAGCATCAGTCCGTCCTCATACTGCATCAGATCATAATACTTGACATATCCGGTACTCGGAAGCATATATCCATAGAAATAATCGTAACAGTCATCAAGACAGTATACGTTTATCGAAGAGGAACGTCTGTATTTAAAGAGGTTGACCTTATCCTCCATGCCCTCTTCCTTAAAGAGCCTTATAGCCTCGTCCTTGGGATAGGAACGCTTGGTTATGGGTCTGTCGGCCTCAATGAGCGTATCCATCCTGTCCTTGATCTTTTCACACTGTTCCTGCGTAAGCGGGCCGCTCTTTAGAGATATCTCAATGTAATATCCCTGTCCTATGGCATATTCGACCTTGATCTTATTGATATCCCCTTTGCCAAGAACATCATAGGCTGCCTTGACCAGTGTCATGATAGCAGTACGTACATACGTCTTGTGTCCGATGGTGTCATGAAGCGTGATGAATTTAATCTCAGCATCCTTGGAAACGGATTTGGTCAGTTCCCTTATCTTGCCGTTTTCAAAAAGCAGAGCTATCATGTCATCATATTTTGCCTGATAGTCCTTGGCCACCATTTCGAATTTGGTGCCTTCATCATACTCTCTTTCTGCCCCGTCAATAATGAGTTTTGCCATATAACCTCCTTATAACATACCCCTGAATTACATTATTTATGATCACCGTCCAATGAGCCGAAGATCGATCCTCCACGGTCCAAAAGGCCGGAAATAATGTCACATCTTGCTGAAATATCAAATATCCTGTCCTCTATCGCATCGGTGTGTTTTTCGCTTTTAAGTTTACATAACACTGCTTCATCGGCTTTCAGCCGAAATCTGAGATAATCCGTAAATACCGGATCCGGCCGCGTTGTAAGAACCGGTCCGAACATCCTCTCTGCCTCAGTCAGATGATGAATGCTCCGATCCGGAACCGCCTTGATGATCGTATAATATTTGCCTTCGTCAAACACCATGCTCTCATCATCGATCCTAAGACCTGCCGATGACAAAAAATCCCTGAATTCCTCGATCTCTGACTGCGGCGACAGGATCATCTCTTTGAAATCACATGTGTTATCAAACAGTTTTTGGCCATTTTTATCACATATAGTATCAAGATACCGGCCGAGGATATCCTGCATGAGAGGTCCGCCCATTCCCGATATGATGAGGGAATCAGCCTCTCCCTTTATATATCGGTCAAGACCATCGGATAACCTTAGAGTTATCTTTGAAGATAAGCCCTCCCCGGATACATTTGATCCGGCTCCTTTTAGCGGTCCTTCATTTATGTCCATAGCAAGAGCGTGCGGACATTTGCCCTCCGATACCAGAGCGATGTCTATAAGCGCATGATCGCACCCCACATCGCAGACCCTTAGCCCCGGTGTTACGATAGAGGCTATCTTTGCCATACGTCTGGACAGCTTAATCAAGATAATCCTTTAACTTGCGCGATCTGCTGGGATGACGGAGCTTACGAAGTGCCTTGGCTTCGATCTGCCTGATCCTCTCACGCGTTACATTGAATTCTTTGCCGACTTCTTCAAGTGTCCTTGCCCTTCCGTCATCAAGACCGAATCTAAGGCGAAGAACCTTCTGTTCACGCTCTGTCAGGGTCCCCAATACCTCTACGAGCTGTTCCTTAAGAAGGGTAAATGCCGCGGCATCGGCGGGAACAGGAACATTATCATCCTGTATGAAATCGCCCAGGTGTGAATCTTCTTCTTCACCTATGGGAGTCTCCAGCGAAACAGGCTCCTGGGAAATCTTTAATATCTCTCGTACCCTCTCAACAGGCAGATCCATCTGGTCTGCTATCTCCTCGGGAATAGGCTCTCTGCCCAGCTCCTGAAGCAGCTGACGTGATACTCTTATGAGTTTGTTTATGGTCTCGACCATATGAACAGGGATTCTGATGGTCCTTGCCTGATCGGCTATGGCACGTGTAATAGCCTGACGGATCCACCATGTAGCATATGTAGAGAATTTATATCCCTTGGTATAATCGAACTTTTCAACTGCCTTGATAAGGCCCAGATTACCCTCCTGGATAAGATCCAAAAAGAGCATGCCGCGTCCAACATATCTCTTCGCTATGGATACGACCAGACGAAGGTTTGCTTCTGCAAGCTTCTTTTTGGCATCTTCACCCTCATTGTATGCTTCGGTAAGCTCTGCTATCTCTTTTTCCAGAGTGGCCTTCTTTTTCTTGCTGTTGGTCTTTTCGAGCTCTTCCTCAGCCTCGGGCAGACGGTGTGCAGCGGCATCACCGAGTTCCATCTTTTTGGCGAGAACGATCTCCTCGTCCGCAGAAAGGAGCGGAACCTTACCTATCTCCTTAAGGTACATCCTGACGGGGTCTTCTATTGATACTCCCTCCGGAACGGACAGATCGATATTTTCAACATCGACCTCATCCTCATCTGTCAGGATGATCTCCTCTTCGTCCACATCATCCTCGTCAGTCATACGAAGTACGTCTATTCCGTTATGCTCGAGGAATTCCGTTACCTTATCAAACTGATCATCGGGAAGATTCATGTCTGAGAAATGCTCGACAACTTCCTTGTAGTCCATGACATTCTTCTTTTTCTTGGCAACCTTAAGCAGGCTCTTTAATCTGTCATTGAACCTCTCTATAGTCGCCTCATCCATGGGTTCGTCTTCCCTGATGTCCTCAGGATTATCCGGAATTTCCGGGATTTCCTCGAACATTTCGTTTTCAAATTCGTCGTCGAGTTCTACGATATCATTTGAAACCTCTGCCATAGTCTCCTGGGCTTTTTTCTTTTTGGCTGCCATTTAATCTTCCTCCAATGTAATATGTATTTTATTAATCTCTTCCAAAGCTTTCTTGCCGTCAATGACCTGTTTCAGGGCATCCACATCCGAGCCGAGCTTAGATGAATAATAATCGTAACTGTTCTTTTTAAGTGAATAAAGAATGTCGTGAAACGCCTTTTCCTTTTCCTGTCGGGAATTAACGGATTCGAGTCTGGCGTTAAAGACCGATGCGGCGCTCCTTTGCGATTCCTCGTCCCCGAACATGCTGATGATGGCTGCCGGGTTGATGCAATCATCATCTATCTGCCTAAACAGCTCCGTAGCGACCTTTCTGAATATCTCTTCAGTAAAATCATCCGGACTAACGTACTTTTTGACTGCTGCGTATAAACGCGGCTCCTCGGCCATCCAGGTCAGAAACAGACGCTGAACGTTCTTTTTGCCTTCACCCTCGGCGTTCTTGGATACGATCCCGGATCTGGGCCGTTCAACCGGAGTGGCATCTCCTGTCTTCATGGCGTATGAAGAAATGAGCTTTCTTAAGGCCTCAGGGCCAATTCCGTATTTATCACATACGGCCTCGATATAGTTATCACGTTTGACTTCCTCGTTAAAGGAACATATCTTTTTGGCTATTTCCTTGTGGAACCTGGTCTTGGACTCCGGATCTTCCAGATCGTAGTTTCTGCTAAGCACATCAAGTTCAAAGAAAAAGCTGTTCCTGGCGGAATTGATCCTTTCAAGGAATGCGTCCTTGCCACGGTTTTTGATGAATTCATCGGGATCCTTGAATGGTTCCAGAGAAAGCACCCTGCCCGGCAGGTCAACTTCGTTAAGGATCTCAATGGCACGTAACGCTGCCTTGGTCCCCGCTTCGTCCGAATCATATGCGAGAATGACTTCTTCGGCATATCTTCGAAGGAGATTGGCCTGTCCAGCGGTAAATGCTGTTCCAAGGGAAGCCACGGCCATATTGAACCCGGCCTGATGCATGGCTATCACATCCATGTAGCCCTCGCATAGAATGACATATTTGGACCTTGATGATCTCGCAAAATTCAGCCCGTACAGGTTCCGGCTCTTATCAAATATAGGAGTCTCCGGAGAGTTAAGATACTTGGGCTTGCCGTCGCCCATGACCCTGCCTCCGAATCCTATTACCTTATTACTGACATCCTGGATCGGAAACATCACCCTGTTCCAGAATTTATCGTGAAATCCGTATCGTTCATCAAATGAAGCGAGTCCCGCCTCCATGATGAGGTCATCCTCATATCCTTTGGACTTTAAATATTTGACCAGATCATCCGAAGTGACATTGGAAAACCCCAATCCGAACTGTTTCATGGTCTCTTCGGTCAGCTGGCGGCTCCTGAAATAGTCAAGTCCCTTTTGACCCTGAGGGGAACGCAGCTGGTAATAAAAATACTTTGCAGCCTCCCTGTTCACTTCCATGAGCTTGGAGCGTCTGTCCTTGGCTCTCTTGGCCTCTTCGGAATACTCAACCTCCGGAAGTTCGATCCCTGCACGCTCTGCGAGCATCTTTATCGCCTCGGGGAATGAGAGGTTCTCATATTCCATCAGGAACGTAAAAACATTGCCTCCTGCCTGGCAGCCGAAACAGTAATACATCTGTTTTTGCTGCGAAACCGAAAAAGACGGGCTTTTCTCATTATGAAAGGGACACAGTCCGAAATAACTGCTCCCTTTTTTTTGCAGTTTGACGTACCTGCCTATGACTTCGACTATGTCACTTGAGGAACGTACCTTTTCAACAATATCATCCTGATAATATGTGTGATTCATTTATCTTACCCGTGCCAAGACTTGGGAATAAACAGTTCCTCATATTTGGCTATGGCGAATCTGTCCGTCATTGCCGCTATATAGTCGCAAACTACCCGGTCCTCGGATTCTCCCTTATCTATAAGATTACGAAGATCAGTCGGTAACAGTTCCAGGTGTTTGCGATGATAATCATAAAGTGTCTCAATGAGCATCTCAGCCTTTGATTCCTCGGATTTAGCCTCGGGATTGGTATAAACATGCTCAAACATGAATGCACGAAGAGCCTTCATAGCCTCGCTGACCGGTTCGGACATGGTGATATCGTCCTTATCGTAGCTCGTCGTAACTATATCGTGAATAAAGTGATCCAGTCTGGCACCGGTCGTGTAGCCGATGACCTCACAGATCGACTTGGGAACATCCTCTTCCTTTAAAATTCCGCCTCTTATTGCATCATCCATATCGTGATGGATGTACGCAATCTTATCGGATAACCTGACTATGCGGCCCTCCAATGTAACCGGCATGCCCTTGGTCTGATGATTTAATATCCCGTCCTTGACCTCATATGTAAGATTAAGACCCTGGCCGGATTTTTCCAGGATATCAACAGTCCTCACCGACTGTTCAGCATGCTCAAAGCCTAGTGGGCAAGCCCTGTTTAAGGCTCTTTCTCCGGCATGTCCAAAGGGTGTATGCCCCAGGTCATGCCCCAATGCGATAGCCTCGACCAGATCTTCGTTCATGCGAAGTGCCTTGGCTATGGTCCTGGCATTCTGGGAAACCTCCAGAGTATGAGTAAGTCTCGTCCTGTAGTGATCTCCTTCGGGAGTCAGGAAAACCTGCGTTTTGTCCTTAAGGCGTCTGAATGATTTGGAATGCAGGATCCTGTCCCTGTCCCTCTGAAATACAGGCCTTATATCACACTGTTCCTCTTCGCGTGCCCTGCCCTTTGAGTCAACGGAATGCGTCGCGTAGGGACTTAAGTTTCTTTTTTCCAGTTCTTCAAGGTTTTCTCTGATAGTCATGCTCTTTACCCCGCTAAAAACATTATTCTGCCCCGGTTTCGTATTTCCTTTTTTTTATAAGATCGAGCTTTTGGCTTCGAGACAGCTGCTTGATCTCGTATTCTCTTTTAAGAGCCCGGCCTTTTCCCCGGACCTTTTCCGTATATACTATCTCCACCGGATGATGGCTCCTGGTATATTTTGCTCCCCTGCCGTTTTGATGCTCCCTGAAACGCTTATCCACGTTCCTGGCAACTCCCGTATACAGGGTATTATCGTTGCATCTGATGATATACACATAGTAATCCTCGGGCGGATCAATGAGCTCATTCAGATAATTATGGACCCTCTTTTTATCAGCGACCCACGAAGGAGCAACCAGCAGCTTTTTGGGCGGATCCGAACACAGCCTGTGGACTACAATATTCTCAGGAAGGAGATTAAGGCATTCATTTAAAGTATCCCCGTATTCCTCAAGTTCGGGCAGATAAAAAGGCGCCTTGGTGTATTCGTCATAAAGATCGGTTCCCTTAAGGACATTCAGCATGGAAAACTTGATCCCGGCACTGTGATATTTCCCGTTCACTGCAGCGAGTTTTGCTATATGTCGCACTGTATTTAGCATATCCTGCTTTGTTTCACCCGGAAGATATAATATAACATGCGTAATTGTATGGATGCCCATCGAATAAAGACGTCTGACTGCCCGGTCGTATGCTTCGTTATCATATCCACGTCTTATATAGCTTACGCTCTCTGGCTTAACCGTCTGAAGCCCCAGTTCGACCCAGACGGGCTTGATCCGATTCAGTTCTTCAAGGAGTACATATTTATCCTCATCAAGACAGTCGGGCCTCGTTGCGATCGCCAGAACAGCTATCTCATCCCTGTTAACGAAATCCATATAGAGCTTTCTAAGTTCATCAACGGGAGCATATGTGTTTGAATATGCCTGAAAATACGCTATATAATGCCTGCCCTTGAATTTTTTCGATACCTTGTCTATGGCAAGCTTGATATCATGATCTGTATCTCCTGTTATGTCAACCGCAAATTCACCTGATCCTCCCTCAGAGCAGAATATGCACCCTCTGCCGGATGAAACAGCAACAGGGCCGCCCCTGTTCGGGCAGCCCATATGTGCATTAAACGAGAGCCTGTATAGCTTCTCACCATATTCTTTTTTACAGAATCCGTCTGTTGTTATCATAAAAATATCTGCTGAAAGCTAGTTATGTAAACCCAACCGGCAACCCGGATAATTCACATTTATGACAGTACAAAGGATACCGAAATGTCCTCTTCGGCACTGACATGACAGAAATCTTCAACATCAGCTCCCCAGCTGTCCATTCCTCCGACACCTCTTACGGCACCGTATACCGTTAGGACCGTACGTCTGGGTAACGGCAAAGCCTCGATATGATCGGCACATTCTATCTCCATCGGAGTGTAGGGAAGCGCGGTAAATGCGAACTTCTCTTTTGCTTTGGATACGCACAGTTCGCTCTCCTTATCACTGTTCCTTACATTGCTAAGGGTAGTATTTCTCCTGATTCTTACCCAATCCGTATCCATGTGCATTCCGCATTCCTGGGGAACCAGATAGTTACTTACAGGCAGTCCCTCAACCTCATACTCGCCATGAACTCCGCCACATTTTCTGTCCGGATATGTCTCTCCCGAGAGTCCTTCGTACGTGTAGCCGGTTGCCACCGTGGGCATTATCATCCTGATTCCGAATACCGGAAGCTCCGGAAGTCCCTTTTGTCCGTGGAAGAATCCGTCGACCCTGATCCTTCCGTCAGGAGTTACAGTATATGAGATATCTATATCTGTCGAAGGTGACGTGATCGTTTTATAAACAAATGTTATTTTTGCTTCACGTGCTGTCTCTTCACCGGTATATTTGTTGTTTTCGGGTCCAAGCGGAAGTGTTATGGGCTCACCATCTATGCAGACACTCGCACTTTCTGCCCTGATAAATGCATCTGCGGCAAGCCAAATCCCGGATTTGTAATGGAATCCGTTTCCTCTGTCATTATCGGTAACAGGACGCCACAGTGCCGGTTTCGGAGGTCTGTACATCCATTCGGTCCCGTCCTTTTTAAGGCTCGACAATCCGCCCATCTGGTATGAAAACAGGTATTCAAAACCATCTCCCCTGACACCCAGATGGCTGTCTGCGTATACAATCTTAAGAGTTGTATTTTCCATAGAAATACCTCACTTCCTGAATACCCGGTTTCTCCGTCCTGTCGGCGAAAACTATACCGTTTTGTGAAAACTCGTTATCTGACGGTCTGTCATCAAAGTCGCCGCCGTATCTTAATACCTGCCTGCCCGTTACCTCATCGGTAACATATATGGCCTGATCTATGAAATCCCAGATAAAGCCGCCCGCAAAGCTCTCATATTTATCAAAAAGAGCCATATATGAACTGAATCCTCCGAGAGAATTGCCCATACAGTGCATATATTCGCACAGGATAAAGGGCTTTTTCGGTGAATTGTCAAGGTACTCTTCGATATCCCAGGGCTTCGCATACATCCGGCTCTCGACATCGGAGATCCTGTCTTCATACCCGTCACGGTTCATGACCACTCCCTCATAATGGACGAGTCGGCCGTCATTCCTGGACTTGAAGTATTCATTCATCTTTGCAATATCCTCTCCGGCAAAGGATTCATTGCCCAGGGACCAGAATATTATCGCAGGATGATTCTTGAACCATTCGTAATTGCTCTTTGCCCTGTCTAAAACGGCTGCGCCCCACACCGGATCATCACCGGGAACCGTCCATGAGGTCTCGATCTGCCCAAGCTTCATCCATGACCCGTGGGTTTCGAGGTTGGTCTCAGCGATCATATAAATGCCTTCCTCATCGCACATATAATACCATTCTATCCTGTCGGGATAATGGCATGTCCTTACCGCATTGATATTATTTCGACGGAAAAGCTCCATGTCCTTTTTCATGTCATCAATGCTAATGCATCTGCCTCCCGAGGGATTCCATTCATGACGGTTAACACCGCATATCCGGAGCCTTCGTCCGTTAAGATATATGACATTATCCTTTATTTCTATCTTTCTGAACCCCACACGGTACGGAACCACTTCGATGATAGTTCCGTCAGGATCGTATACAGAGAAAATCACCGTATAAAGATCAGGGGTTTTGAATGCCCA
>JAILAN010000179.1 GCA_024681595.1 Lachnospiraceae bacterium | reverse complement strand
ACCCCGAGACTTTTGAATATCGTGTAAATGCAGGTGAGCGTTTTGAGGCTCCCGAGGCTGTTATGACTTTTTCCGATAAGGGCTTTAACGGAATGAGTCATGGCCTTCATACCTTTGTACGTGAGCACATAGTTCGCGGATTCTGGAAACACCTTAACCGCCCGGTTCTTATAAACAGCTGGGAGGCGTGTTACTTTGACGTTACGGAAAGGAAACTTCTTAATCTTGCACGTAAGGCCAAGGATGTCGGAATAGAGCTTTTTGTACTTGATGACGGATGGTTCGGAACAAGGGACGATGATACGACATCACTCGGTGACTGGGTAGCCAATGCATCTAAGCTTCCCGGAGGATTGGAAGGACTTTCACGCAAGATAAAGTCACTCGGAATGAACTTCGGTATCTGGGTAGAGCCTGAGATGGTAAATGAAAAGTCTCATTTATATAAGAGACATCCCGAGTGGGTTTTAAAGAATCCCAATGCTCCTCATTCAACCGGACGCAATCAGATGATACTTGACCTCGGGCAGCAGATCGTGTGCGATTACATGATCGACAGCATGAGCGAGGTATTTTCAAGCGGTGAGATCTCATATGTAAAATGGGACATGAACCGTAATATCAGCGATTATTTCTCACAGGATGCAGGAATTAATTCCGGAGAGGTGGCTCATAAATATGTTCTCGGTCTTTATGACGTTATGAAGACTCTGTCAGAGAGATTCCCCGAGATCCTTTTTGAGGGCTGCTCATCCGGCGGTAACAGGTTTGACCTCGGTATACTTTCTTATTTCCCGCAGATCTGGGCTTCCGATAATACCGATCCAATTTGCAGGGCAACGATACAGAACGGATTAAGTTACGGATATCCGCAGAGTGTTATAGGCGCACACGTGAGTGCTTCTCCGAACCACCAGACATTAAGGAGAACGCCGCTTAATACGAGATTCAATGTTGCTTCGATGGGATTGCTCGGATACGAGCTTAACTTAGGCGACCTTACATCCGAGGAAAACAAGGCTATAAAGGATGAGATAACGCTTTATAAAGCATTGAGGGATACACTTCAGTGGGGAGAACTCTATCGCGGAAGGAACTTTGATGACAGCGAATACACTGAGTGGACCATAGTTGCACCCGATAAGTCAAAGGCTGTAACGATCCTCATCCAGAATCAGGTAAAGTCCAACATGCCGACGAGAAAGGTTTACATAAAAGGGCTTGATCCTGCGAAGAGGTACACTCTTAAAAATGTCAAGCAGAAGCAGAATCTAAAGGATTTCGGAGATCTGGTCAACAATATATCTCCGGTTCACATAAAACAGGATTCATGGGTTTATAACGCTCTTGACAGACTTAAGAAACTCGACGGAGAAAAGGAGCAAATAAGCGGATATGGCGATTCATTCGGTAAGGCCGGAGTATTCCTTAAACAGGGATTTGCCGGAGTCGGATTTAACGACGAAGTAGCTTATTTCCAGGATTACTGCAGCAGGATGTATATCATAAACGCAGATGAATCATAGCAATCAAAGCCAAGGGCGGTCATATGACCGCCCTTTAACGTTAAACTGCCGGTAGATTCTACTCATAGAATTTCAGCTATTTTCAGTAATTTAACCTTTTTGTCATCGTCAAAATTCCTGATTGTCCTTAACAGTTCATTTTCAAGAGCAGATATATCCTCATGATACTGGTCATGCAGCAGATAATCTATGGATACATCAAGCGCATTCGAAATGGCCAGCAGCACATTTAGCGACAGCTTGGTATAGTTATTCTCTATATTGGATATATGGGATGTGTTACAGCCCACCAGCTCAGCCAGTATATCCTGAGTAAGCCCTTTCTTCTGACGGATCTCCTTTATCTTCAATCCCAATTTTCCGTAATCAACTTCCTTTTCCAACAACTCACCTCTGAATCATATTGTTAAAATCCGCTTCGACAAGCCTGATAAATTGTCTATATAAGTATTTATATGTTCTGATTGTATATTTTTGATATCTGTGTTAGAATAACCCCTGAGAGTTTAAAATACCCATATAGACAAATCTCAAAACGGAATAAGATAATTGACATATCAAGGCATGACGGATATTCATTGTCATATATTATATGGAACAGATGATGGAGCGCAGGATTTAGAAACCGGTTTAAAAATGCTGCGTATTGCGTATGAGGAAGGCATCAGGAGCATTATCCTGACTCCTCATTATAAACCCCGTCATCATCATCCCGACAATTCGGTTCTGCTCATGAAAATGCAGGAGCTTCGTGACATGATGATCTCGATGGGGATCGGGATCGATCTGTATCTGGGCAATGAGGTTCTATATTTTAATGAGGTTCCGGAGAGACTGAGAGCAGGCTTTATTAACAGCATGGCCAACAGCAGATATGTTCTGGTTGAGTTTATGCCGAACGATGATTATTCCTATATTAAATCATCTTTGTACGGTCTGCTGTCTGAGGGGTACCTTCCTATTCTGGCACATATCGAGAGATATGAGTGCATGCTCAGAGAACCGGACAGGGCCCGTGAAATCAAAGAAATGGGTATCTATATTCAGGTTAATTCCGGATCCGTTGACGGCAGCCTGGGGAGAGTATTCAAGAAATACACCAGACATCTTATAGAGAATGACCTGATAGATTTTGTCGCCAGCGATGCGCATGATACGCATAAGAGAGCACCGCGATTTGGCAGATGTATTAAATATATGAATAGCAGGATGGGAAAAGAATACGTTCACAGGATCATGTCTGACAATCCTTTAAAGATCATTTCCGATGAATTCGTATAATACTTCCTGCGGTTTGGAAAACGAGATGGAAACTGCATCCAGAAGAGAAGAAAACGAGATAGAAATAGATTTGTTTGAGGTTATACAGGTTTTATTTGCGCATTTCTGGCTGATCCTGAGTGCGGGGATATTTGCGGGTCTGGTATGCCTCATCATATCCAAGTTCATTCTGGCACCGTATTATGATTCGACAACGAAGATATACATCCTCAACAAACAGAGTGAAAACACAGTCACTTACTCGGATGTCCAGATGGGAACACAGCTGACCAAGGACTATGCCGAACTCATCAACAGCAGATACGTTCTGGAGGAAGTGATACAAAAGCTGATCCCGGATATTAAATACAAGGAAATGAAGAGCAAGGTCACTGTATCTACCCCCACAGACACCCGGATTGTAAGCATTACCGTCAGGGACTCTGATCCGGTACAGGCCATGAATCTGGCTAACTGTATCAGAGAGGTGGCGTCCGAGCATATTCAGAATGTAATGGATATTGAAGCGGTCAATTTGGTTGAAAGCGCCAATATGCCTACCGAAAAGGCAGGCCCCTCTGTTTCCAAATGGACGATGATAGGAGCCTTGGCAGGTGTACTGCTGGTATGTGCGGTTCTTCTTATCGGTTATCTGATAGATGACACTATCAAGTCCACGGAGGATATAGAAAAATATCTGGGATTAAGCACACTGGCGCTGATACCTATGGAAGAGAAATTAAATAATAATACTAAGAAAAAACACAGACGGTCATCCGTCAAAAGGGTCAGATAGATGCAGGAAGTAGTATTACATCTGGATAATAAAGAGAGTTACAGGAGCAGAGAGGCTTTTAAAACCTTAAGGACCAACATAGAATTCTCGGGCAGTGATATTAAAGTTATATGCATTACCAGCTGCACACCGAATGAAGGTAAATCCTCAATAGCCATCAATATGGCCCGGGCATTTGCGGAGGCAGGGCAGCGAACATTGCTGGTTGATGCCGATATGAGAAAATCGGTTCTGGTCGGCAGGTATAAGACAGGTGCTGTTAAAAAGGGACTGATCCATTATCTGGTCGGCAGAACTCAGGAGGAGGAAGTGATCTGCAAGTCAAACATCAAAAACCTCTATCTGGCTTTTTCCGGACCGGTACCCCCTAATCCGAGCGAGCTGATAGGCGGCGACAGGTTTGAGAGCTTTATCAGGTATGCCAAAGATGAATACGACATGGTGCTTATAGATACTCCTCCACTGGGAAGCGTAATAGATGCGGCTGTTGCCGCCAAGCAATGTGACGGGACGATACTGGTGATCGAGAATAATGCTATCAGCTACAAATTTGCCCAGAAAGTCAAGGAACAGCTGGATGTGACAGGCTGCAGGGTACTTGGCGCAGTACTTAACAAGGTTGACATGACGACCAAAGGATATTACGGCCATTACGGCAGATATTACGAAAAGTATTACGGTAAATACTACGGCAGATACGGTGAGGACAGTGTTGAATCGAGCGTTGATCCCAAGCTGTCACGTACGGGCATGCTGGATCTGGATAAAAAAGATGCCGGGCTTCAGAAGGATGAGGAAGAAAGAGACGGGCTGGAGACTGATGAGGGATATAAATATTTCCTGTAACGGAGAAAACAGATGAAACACGGGAAATTTCCTATTTGGATCATTGTTGCATGTAATGTAATTCTCGTTATGGTGTGTGCAATCCTGTATTTTAATACGGACAGAACGGCACCTGTAATAGAGTTTTCGGAGAATGAAGCCGTTTACACCACCTCCATGAACACGGATATTCTGCTGGAGGGTGTATCAGCATACGACAATAAGGACAAAGATGTAACAGAAAAGATAGTCATAGAAAAAATAAGTGAGAACATATCAACCGGTAAGGCAACGGTTTTTTATGCTGTCAGTGATCAAAAAGGCAATGTGTCAAGGAGATCGCGTGAATTCCCGGCCAATTACGATCTGGGAAGTACCAGTGCCGGGATAGCAGGGATTGATGAGACACGGATGCCGGAAATCACCGATTCTAAGGAAAACGCCGAAGCGTTTGTGAAAGAGCCAGTTACAGAGCAGGAACCGGCAGAGATTACCGAAGCGGATGATAATACAGCGGATGATGTAGATGCATCTCCCACTCCGGAACCCACACAGACTCCGGAACCGACGGCAACTCCCCGCAAAATACCGAGTCCCCGGCCGACCCGGACTCCGGATGAGAATAATGAGGAGCAGAACAACGAAGAGGTTAACGGAGCGGAAGCTGTGCCGGAAGAACCCGTTCCGGAAGTGCCCGAACAGCCGGTGCCTGAACAGGGCGAGGCAGAGATTGATTATCCTCCCTATTTAAGTCTGAAGGCTGCTACGGTTAAAACTCCGGCAGGCATGGGTCCCGCATGGGTTGATGTGATAAAGACAATGTCAGATGATCATGACGATTACAGTACATTGCTTGGCAATCTGAGGGTTAGCAAATATGACAGAAATACCCCCGGAACATATGCGGTAACTGTACAGACTCATGATTCCGCCGGCAACTATTCGGCCGAATGCCAGATAGTGATCATCGTTGAATGATCCGGAAAGCAGAGAAATGGTTCTAAATATCAAAAGCCGCAGAGACAGAGCGGCTGATAACGAAAAAAAACTGATACTTGATCCTCAGAAAGTGATGAAGGAGAACCGCGCAAAGAGAAAGAAAGCAACTCTATGTACTATGGCGGCTTTTTTGACGATAGTTGTTCTTTTTTTTGCAGCATATAACATCATGAGGATGATAGGTAAAAATCATTTGATGAACGGTGTGGTAAATGCAGCTCCGGCCATAGAGACAGTAGTTCCCAAGGAAGAGACTACCGAGGAGGAAAATACCGTATGGCAGGAGGGATGGATCAAGCATAATGGAAGGATTTATTCATACAACGAGGACATTATCACATTTCTTATCATGGGGATAGACAAGGAAGGTGACGTAGTGGAGGTATCTGAAGGCACGAACGGGGGACAGGCCGATGCCCAGTTCCTGCTCGTACTCAACCCGCATGATCGAAGCATCAATGTCGTAGGGATTAACAGAAATACCATGACGGATGTTGATATATACAATGAGGACGGAGCATTTGTCCGGACGCAAAAGGCACAGATAGCAGTTCAGCACGGCTTTGGGAACGGAGTCAGTGAGAGCTGCGAGTATCAGGTCAAGGCCGTACGGGGACTGTTTTACGACCTGCCGATACACGGATATGCAGCGATCAACATGAGCGCTATTCCGACGATAAACGATCTGGTCGGGGGAGTGAGCATAGTGGTTGCAGAGGATCTGACCAAGGCCGATAAGAGACTTAAGGAGGGTTCTGAGGTAGAGCTTGATGGAAGCAGTGCATATCTTTATGTCAGATGGCGCGATTTTGATTCCTTTGGCTCGGCAGACAGGAGGCTTGACAGACAAAAGCAATACCTTAAGGCATTTATTAATAAAGCCAAATCCGAAGGCAAAAAGAATATAAGCATAGTGTCGGATATTTACAAGGCTGTCAGCAATGAGATGACTACGGATATAACACTTGATGAGGCGCTTTATTTGGCCCCGGAGGTTGTTAACTACAGCTTTGGCGAAGAGAATTTCAGGATGATCGAGGGGCAGACGATCATGGGGGAGAGGTTTGAGGAGTTCTATCCCGATGAGCAGAAGCTTTACGAGATGATATTGGATCTGTTTTATGAGGAAGTAGAGCTTCCGTAACAGTAAATTTGCATATGGATCGCCACAGAAAAATCATGAAAACGCCCGGATTGGCAGCCATGATCTTGATCATGGTTCTGACGTTGTCGGCAGCAGGCTGCAGGAGTGAGGCAAAGGACAGTGCTGAACCTAAAACAGCAACTGTTAACAACGAATCGCCGATCCCGGCTCCGGAACCGGTAGCAATGGGAATCGATAATGAGACAGCATCGGATGGAGATATAAATTTCAGCGCATTGCACAATGAGAATGGGGAGATAGTTGCGTGGCTTCAGGTACTGCGTACGGATATAGACATGCCTGTACTCCAGTCACATTACGGTGATGATTTTTATCAGACGCATAATGCCAGGAAGGAACCGGATGATCTAGGAACGGCCTATATTGAACTGGCAAACGTTCCCGATATGTGTGATTTTATGACCATTATATACGGCAGTGGAGGTACTGACGGGATATTTAGGGATCTGTATAAATACTCGGATCCGGATTTCTTTGAGAGTAATGACAGATTTTATATATATATCGAGGATAATATCCTGACATACACAGTCTATGCATGTGAGGAGAAAAGCAGCTCGGATCTTCTTAGGAGCTATGATTTTACATCCGAGCAGGGATGTAACGATTATATCAACGATTTTTATTCTGCCAGAAACATGGGCAGACAGATCAGAGAAGAATGGGGCCGGGGAGCGCTCAGTCCGTATTTTTTTCTGACAGCATTATGTGCTACGGATCCACAGGCACCCGACAGACAGTTCGTAGTATACGGATGCCTGACTAATGACGCGGCGGGAACAATAGATAGAACATTCTATGATTGGGATGAAGAGTGGGACTTCGACTGGAAAAATGCGGGCGATATTCCGCAGGGACAGACGATAGAACTGCCTGATACCGATAATCTTCCTCCATTACCTTAAGGTATCAAAGCCGGTTATACTACGGCTATGATATATACCACACTTAATCTTATGAAAGGAGGAGCTAGCCCTTATGAAAAGATTTCTTGCTTTAGTTTTAGTGGGTTCTATGCTTATCGCTTTACCCGTTATGGCAGCGGAATCTCCTTCGGCAGCAACTGTAGCAACTCAGTCATCACAGTCTTCTGACGATAACGGCGGATCAGGTGATCCCGTTGCTGATGCTGCAGCAGTCGAAGGCAAGACTGTTAATGAGTATCTCAATAACGCTGTTGAAGATGTTCCCGGACTTCCGGAGCAGCTTCCTACATCTCAGGGTGGCGGTGTTATTCTTAACGGTGTGCCCACTAATTACAAGATCGAATTGACTAAGCCCGCTAAGGCTGACGTTACATTTGCCAAGGCTGTTGCTGAAAATCTGCCCGGAGCAAAGGTGCTTTCAGTTGTAGGTACCAGAAGCAATGCACTCGGTGATTTCAGTTCGGCTTACGTTAATTATAAGATCAAGGGAGTTAAGGCAGGAGCCAATGTTGTCTGCTTTGGTTTGATCAATGGACAGCTGGTTCAGGTTCCTGTTCTTTTCGTTGTTGACGACCATGTAGTTGTTGACATGCCCGGACTCGGCAAGCTCATGTTCTACGAGCTTCCTGCCGCTAATGCTGCTACTGCAGCACCTGAAGCTACTGCTTAATCACAACACATCACAGAGTGTTTTCTGTGAAAAGACAATTAGTCATGCATGATTAATTACTATGAAAATTTTAATGTAAGAAAGTGTGGTGAGTTCACCGGAAACCGGTGAATATGCCGGTATGGCGTGCCCTCCCCTGACAGGCTTTAAATGTACAGGATAGTACTAAAAGCGTGAAAAGCCAAAAAAGCTCGGGGGGGGTATGCCATATTGGTTGATAGGGCTATTATATATCCGGAATAAGATTATGAAAACCAGCGCTGAAAGAGGACGAAAAAAATACCGGTTCAGACTGATATGCGGCATAGCCGAAACAGGTATAGATGTAGCTCTTTTTTTTCTGTTCTGGATGGGACTCATAGCCTTTGATAATCCTACCGGGCATTTAAAGGGAACAGCCAATATACTGATGTCCGTCGGAATATACACGGTAATTTTCTTTTCGTTATGGAAAACCCTCGGAGGATACAGACTCGGGGTTAATCGTGTGATTAATACCATATCTTCCCAGGTCATATCCATCCTGCTCACCAATCTGTCAAATACATTGATATCCATGGCAGTAACCGGACAATTCAGGCTTGGTTTCATACTGCTTCGGGAATACATGTGCCTGTGGCTTCTTCAGAGCATCGTTACTTCCTTTATCTCGTTCCCTATGATAAAGCTCTACAAGGCGGTATTTCCACCGCTCAATGTTGTGGAGGTATACGGGGACAACATCAACTATCTGGATGAAAAGGTAAATACACGCCCGGACAAATACTGTGTCCGCAGGCGTATCAGATATACGGAAAGTGAAGAGGTGATCCGCTCGTGCATCGACGAATATGATGCCGTGATCATCAACGATATACCAAGCAAAGATAAAAACCGGATATTGAAGTTCTGCTTCGATATGGATAAAAGAGTTTATTTCACGCCTAAGCTTTCTGACATAATCGTCAGAGCATCAGAGGATCTTAACCTGTTTGATACTCCGCTCTATCTGTGCCGGAATAACGGGATGAGCAAGCTGCAGATGATGCTTAAGCGCTTGTTTGATATAGTTCTGTCGTTTATAGCGCTCATAATACTGTCACCTGTAATGCTGATAACCGCTTTTGCCATCAAATATGAGGATGGAGGACCTGTTTTTTTTCGCCAGGAAAGAGTGACTATAGGAAATAAACATTTTATGATCATCAAATTCCGGAGCATGGTAACAGATGCCGAGATTGACGGCAGACCCAATCCGGCTAAGGATGGCGATTCAAGGATAACTAAAACAGGCCGGTTCATACGGGCGTGCAGAATCGACGAGATACCGCAGCTTATCAACATACTGAAGGGCGAGATGTCAATCGTTGGGCCTCGGCCCGAAAGAGTAGAGCACGTCGAAAAATACACGGCAGAGATTCCTGAATTCACCTTCAGGAGCAAGGTAAAGGGCGGATTGACCGGTTATGCCCAGGTCTA
>JAILAN010000136.1 GCA_024681595.1 Lachnospiraceae bacterium | reverse complement strand
CAGGCTGTGGGGCAGAATGGAACGAAGATTGGATTTGCTGATTTTAATGTATGGTTCCATCAGCTGACCGGCGTGCACATGACGCTTTACACGATCACGGACTGGCTGGGACTTGTACCCATATTTATATGCCTCTGCTTCGGAGTGCTGGGGCTGGTGCAGCTGATAAAGAGACGGAGCCTGCTAAGGGTTGACTCGGACATACTGTTATTGGGTGTTTATTATGTGATGGTCATAGCCTGTTACCTGATCTTTGAGATGATTCCGATCAATTACAGGCCGGTTCTGATAGAGGGAAGACTGGAGGCATCCTATCCGTCTTCAACAACATTACTGGTAGTGAGTGTTATGCCGACATTGATGTTTCAGGCATATAGGAGAGTAGAGAAGCCTTTAATCAGAAAAATGGCTGCGGTGTTTGTGACCGCTTTTTCGATGTTTATGGTGATCGGAAGGCTGATCTCAGGAGTTCACTGGGCAACGGATATAATTGGCTCCGTGCTATTGAGTGCGGGGCTATATATGCTGTACCGGTCAGTTGTTTTGTATACGTACAGGTCGAAGAAAGTAGGCAGGAGCAAAGATGGAGTTCAATGAAAAATTACAGGAATTAAGAAAATCCAGATCAATGACGCAGGAAGAGCTGGCGGAGGCGCTGTTTGTTTCAAGAACCGCGATCTCAAAATGGGAACAGGGTCGCGGTTACCCAAGCCTTGATTCGCTTAAGGAAATATCGAGGTTCTTTTCCGTGTCGATTGATGATCTTATCTGCTCGGAAGAGATCATTTCTGCGGCGGCAGATGAAAAGAAAGAGTGCATGGATAAGTACATATCCCTGATCTGCAATACGCTGGACATCTTTTTGGTATTGCTGCTGTTCCTGCCTGTATTCGGGAACGGAACAGATAGTCCGGCTTCGGTATCGCTGTATGCGATCACGGGCATAAGTGCATGGATCAAAATAGTGTTTGCTGCCTTGATTGGCGTGGCTGTTCTGAATGGTATCTGCGGTGCTATTATCTTCCATTTTGGCAAGCCGGTCTGGAATCGACATCGGTTTGTGACGGGAATGGTGCTCTCCATAGCATGTGCAGCGGTATTTATCCTGACAAGACAGCCCTATGCAGGCATCGTCTGTCTGGCTATTCTGGTTGTAAAAGGATTGCTGATTGGAAAAGGGAAGAGTTTATTATGATGGAAAATGAACGCATAAGGATTTATCCTGCAAGTCAGGAACAGATGGAGAAGTTTATTGCCTCTGAAACTGATGAAGAGCTGAAGAATGCATATAGTGAAATGCTGGAGGGCTGCCTTGCTCATTCCGGAGAGTGGGACTGGTATGCGATGTGGATGATCGAGAAAATTGATGGAATACATATCGGAGATCTTTGTTTTAAGGGAATAGAGGCAGGTCGTAATCCTGAAATCGGATATGGCATCCTGGAAGAATACCGGGGACAGGGTTTCGCTACTGAAGCAGTGAAGCTGGCGCTTAAATGGGCATTCCGGCATACGGAGATAAAAGCGGTTGAAGCGGAAGCAGATCCGGATAATACGGCGTCGCAGAGGGTTCTTATGAAGTGCGGGTTCCGTCCAAATGGTGAAATTGGAGAAGAAGGCCCCAGATACATAGTTTATGGAGGAAATGAGATGAATACAAACGATTATACGATCAGATTAGAGAAGAAAGAAGATTACAGGGCTGTTGAAAATCTCGTCAGAGAATCATTCTGGAATGTTTACCGTCCGGGATGCAGTGAGCATTATGTGATCCATGTGCTAAGGGATGATCCGGAATTCGTGAAGGAACTGGATTTTGTTATGGAACAGGACGGAAGGCTGATAGGTCAGAATATTTTTGTGAAGACGGTTATAGAGGGTGATGACGGAAGGAAGATCCCGGTCTTAACAATGGGGCCGATAGGCATCACCCCGGAGTTGAAACGCAAGGGCTATGGAAAGGCTTTGCTGGATTACTCTTTGGAAAAAGCTGCCGGAATGGGCTTCGGGGCGGTTTTGTTTGAAGGAAACATTGATTTCTATGGAAAAAGTGGCTTTGCCTATGCAAGTAAGTTCGGTATCCGGTATCATGACCTGCCGGAGGATGCGGATTCATCCTTCTTTCTCTGCAAGGAACTGATTCCGGGATATCTGCATGATGTGACCGGGGTATATCAGACTCCTTTAGGATACTATGTGAAGGATGAAGATGTAGATGAGTTTGATAAAGAGTTTCTGCCAAAGGAGAAGCAAAAGCTTCCGGGACAGATATTCGGATAAGCGTTAGAAATTATAAGAGACCGCTGATGGAATTTTTAAGTCTGTCGGCGGTTTTCCTGTTGTTTTCCTGTTGGCGAAAAAAAGATTCATTGCTATAATAAACATGACATACAGTTGGCGTGTTAGATTTGCTATGATACATACGGAGCGTGAGAGAAATGAAGATAGACAGGCTTATCGGAATACTGTCCGTGCTGCTGCAGGAAGAAAAAACCACGGCACCGGAGCTGGCGGAACGGTTTGAGGTATCGAGAAGGACAATCAACCGGGATATCGAGGATCTGTGCAAGGCGGGGATTCCCATAAGAACAGCGCAGGGAACCGGCGGCGGTATCAGCATTATGGACGGTTACCGGATGGACAGGACGATCCTGACATCA
>JAILAN010000116.1 GCA_024681595.1 Lachnospiraceae bacterium | reverse complement strand
TGATCTGTGTTGGATGATCTTTGGCCTGTTTCTTATAAAACTATTCGGATTTATGAATTTAAAGTATTCTTGTAACAGGACTTCCATTTTCAGGGTAGATAAAGAGGAAGCTGTCCGTAATCTGATATATCCCGTTATGATAGGAATAGGTTTGATCCTTTTACTGTTTAAGAGGATCGGATTGATCAGGATGCCTGTTTTTATAGAATTGCTTCATCCGATACGAACTGGCATCTTCGGTTTTATCGGAACCGCAGTATCTATATGGTTCTCAGATGCATTGGTTTATAGCGAGGTTCATAATGAAAAGTCTGTGGAAGATTGAGGAAATAACCTCTATTCTTGAACAACTTGATAAGGATAACAAGCCTTTTTACAAGTATAGATTTAAGGGCATTGGCAAAGGCCTCAGTATTATCGGAGAAGGAGCGTCTGCACTTGTTTTCGATGCGGAGAACAGATATGGCAGGGGTAACTACGTCATTAAAGTCATAGGTTTTGGTAACGATCGCGTGGATCCCGGGGATTTTTATGATTCGTGTTCCATGCAAAAGGAGCTTCAAAGCAGAATAAGTAATGTTGTTAAAATCTATGATTCTGAACAGATAAAGGTTAGACTCGGTGCTGATAATGTGATCCTTGAAAAAGAAATGATCAGCCTGTTTAGGAATCTTGAGATGGGAGATAATGATCTGCTGTTGCAGTTTATAGTAATGGAGAAACTTACGCCTGTAATAGAACATGACCTTATATCCCAACCGAGACTTATCCCACGAAAGCTGGCTTCATTTGATAAGGGGGAGATCCTTAAACTGGCATATGATGTCGGATTGGCACTTAATGAAGCTCATAAATCCGACATGCTTCATCGTGATATAAAACCGGAGAATGTGTTTTACTGCGAAAAGACTAAGCACTACAAGCTGGGTGATTTTGGAATAGCCAAAAGAACTTATGACGGATTTGCAAGCACCTGCGCTTTTACCAGGGGATACGGGGCGCCGGAGGTTGTCGGAACCCTGGATGATAAATATGATAAAACCGCAGACATATATTCATTCGGAATGATGCTGTTTGTCCTTTTTAATGAGTTGAAATTTCCGGAATCAGATAGCTACAGACCGAGCCTTGACCAATACAAGTCCGGTTTTTTTTCTTTTCCTGCGGAATGCCGGGATCCCGAGTTGGCTGTTGCGATAAGCAAAATGACAGAGTTTGATCCTGATCGCCGCCAGCAATCAATGGAGGTGGTTTTAAACGATATAGAAAGAGCGATAGGCGGATCACGACTAAAATATAAGAAAGTTCATCTGTCCACATCTGTTGTAATGGGAATCGCGTTTGCAATAGTGGGAACGGTTCTCTGGAAACTGTCCTTTGGTAGTGATCTTTGGGCTGATGCACCGGCTTTGCTGTTCGTTGCTGCCTTGGCCTGTATTACAAAGATGATCCTCAAGATCAACAAAAAATCCGTAATCCTGCCCAATATAGGAATATTTCTCATCGGGGTGATATACATTATCGCAAACGGCCCCACATGGTATAGGATCCTGGTACTTTTTTTACTTATGCTGTTTGATATTCTGCCCGGAATAGCAGGCATAATGTTTCTTATCACCAACGGCATAACCCTGATCAGCGGATATCTGCCTGAATCATACGATGGTTTGGCAGAATTCAGATGGATAACTGTTTTGTTATTCAGTCTGTCGCTGTTTATGATTTATCAATATATAATGCTGAATGACAGAAGTTATGTTATGACCAGATTGTTTAAGGACATGAAGCTGTTTTGGGGCACGTTAATCATGTTTTATATCCTGTGCATGATTATTGGAATCAGATTGTCTGATCCTGCATCCGCACAGACGGCGTGGTTTATAAAACAGGTTGGTTCTAAAGCAACAGACCTTATACGTAGTTTTGATCTTTTTAGGGTCGGTGGTTCCGGTCTTGTCTTTTGTATCATATGGATCATAAGAGAACGCATCATGGCCAAAAGGGAACGATACAAAATATGGTAAACTTCAGCTGGCAAAAGAAGGAATTCGGGGAAAAAACATGAAGAAAAAATCATTTAAAAGTATCATCGTAAGGATTCTGTTTTTAGCAGTTTTTCTCGTTGTAGCATATTATATGGTCATAATATATGTTATAAAACCTTTGCCTCAAACTGCAGATGGTATGTACGTATATAAATCAGAAGATGCCAAAAAACTTGCAAAAAAGTATCCTATGGCATCGATCGACACCGGATATACTGAGTATTATCCGAAGATGCTAGATATGACTCAGGAAGAATACGATACCTTTGTAGAAGAACACAAGGACGAAGAGATAGATAAAAGTGGAAAAGAATTGTACGAAAAAGCCCTTGAATCAGATGGAACACTCCAGGCAAAAGCTTCAACATTATCTACTTTTACCGATTATTTTGGTAATGAGTATAAAGGAGAAGCGCTTCTTGTTGGCTCCGGTGCCGGTGAAAAATGGTTAGGAAGAAAGTTTATAATATATTATGTAGACACCGGCGATGAAGAATTAAATTCCATAATGCTTCAGAGGATGGCTGATGTAGCTCATAAGACAGCCTTTGGCCCCGGATATGAATACACCAATACCGACAAGTTCATTGTTAAAAAGATAGATGAAAAAAAGATGGAGCAAAAAATAAGTATTTATCGCGAAGTGCTTCCATCCTTTGAATTTGATGGTAAG
>JAILAN010000089.1 GCA_024681595.1 Lachnospiraceae bacterium | reverse complement strand
TTAATGGGATTTGGCGATGCTGAAATTAAGACCATATAAAAGAAATGATGCGGAAACGGTCGCATCGTGGGTTACATCAGAAAAGGAATTCTATGAATGGTCAGCAGGCATACTGGGTGATTACCCCGCAGATGCTGCGATGATGGACCGGTTCAGTGAGAAAATAGCCGATGATGATACCTGTTATCAGTTCATAGCAGCTGATGACAGAGTTCCTGTCGGCTATTTTATTATACGTTATCCCGAGGATAATCAGAGACTGGTAAGGATCGGATTCGTAATACTTGACCCTGCGCGCCGGGGGCGCGGATACGGGATAGGTATGCTGAATCTGGCAGTCAGGTTTGCTTTTGACATATTAAAAGCCAGAAAGGTGACGCTGGGTGTTTTCGAAGAAAACGATATAGCGCTCAAGACTTACAAAACAGTCGGCTTTACTGAGACAGGCGCTGTAGAAACATATGAATTAAAGGGAAGAGTCAATAAATGCATCGAAATGGAGATGCGTTATGATTCGACAGTTAAAAATATTGAGGAAAGCGCGGTTCCCGAGGATAAGATGATCAAGGATATCCTATCGGAGAATAAGCTTAAGTATGCTTTCCAACCTATAATCGATGCGTCCACGGGCAACATATACGGCTATGAAGCTCTTATGAGAGCGGATTTCGGGATGAACGTATCGCCTATGACGATACTGGACTATGCTACGCGTAAGCATAAGTTATATGATGTTGAGAAACTCACCATATTCAATGTCATGGATTTTTACGTAAAGCACAGGGAATTGTTTGGCGATAAAAAGGTTTTCATAAACAGCATACCCGGATATCAGTTAAAGAAACAGGATTATTCCGAGTTTAAGAGCAGATTCGCCGGATATCTTAAGAATGTGGTCGTGGAGATCACCGAGAATACCGAGTTCAAGGATAAGGAACTGAATTCACTGCTGGATCGCAGTTCTTCTGAAGGATTCGAACTGGCGATAGATGATTACGGCACAGGATATTCAAATACATCGAGCCTGTTAAGCTATTTGCCTCATTATCTCAAGATAGACAGACTGCTCATCTCGAGTATTAACGAAGAGACCAAGAAGCAGCATTTCGTCAGGAGCATTATTGATTTTGCTGCATCAAACGGTGTAAAGACATTGGCGGAGGGCGTTGAGACCGCCGCAGAATTAAAGACAGCCATAGAGATGGGCGTGGATTATATCCAGGGTTATTATACGGCCAGACCGTCTATGGAGATTATCGACAATATCGAAGAAGATATCAGAAATGAGATCATCACCTGTTCGGTCAAAGGAACAAATCAGGAAGTCAGAAAGGTGTACACCGTAAGCGGTGAAAAAGAGCTGCCTATAATGAGACTGGCTCTGGAAAAATACACCGGAATAGTGATAGAACAGGAAGAGTTTACACTCGTCGGAAACACAGGATATTCAGCCGAAATGTCCATAAAGATCAAGGATGGTATCAAGTGCCGTCTGACGATCAGAGACGTTTTTATTGAGAGCACACAGCATCTGCCGTGTATCGAACTGGGTACCGGTAGTGAACTTAATCTGGTTCTTGAGGGAGAGAACAGGATGACCAAATTCGGCATCCTGGTGCCCGAAAGCAGCTGTCTCGTTATCGAGGGAGAAGGTAATCTCAGACTGAGATCCCAGGGAGTTTCGAGCTATGCGATAGGCAATTTCTGGAACTCCAAAGTGGGTGATATCAGGTGGCAGGGCACGGGTTCGCTGGATGTCCTGATAGAGGCTGATGAAGGCATCGGAATCGGAGGAGGAGAGTTTAGAGAGGGCTGCGGCATCAGCCTGCTGTCCGGAGTTGTGAGGATCGAACCTGCCAGTGCACAGGCTATCGCACTGGGAGCGGTTAACGGAGAACCGCCGATCATGATCACGGACTGTAAATTACAGTTGGATGTCAAAATCGAAAGTGGCCTTGGAATAGGATGTCTCGAGGGAGCACAGAATACCAGAATACTCAGATCAAATGTTAATATACTCTGCGCCGGCAGCAATATCTCTGCCATAGGCAGCTCTGAAGCTACTTCAGGGAATATCAGCATCGAGAACAGCGAGATTTCGATCCTGGCTAACGGGCAGATGCTCTACCTCATTGGAGCGCCCGAAGGCGATATCAATATAGAATTTATGGACTCTGCGGTCAATTTAAGAGGCGAAGGCAATAACGTGCTTGGTATAGGAACCAGAGATATGAACTCCGCTATCAGGGCCAGGCAGGCTATCTGCAATGTTAAGATCGCTTCAGGTTCTCCGATCGTATATGGGGCAAACCCTGATAAGGTCTCCTTCGCAGGAGGACTTCAGAGTGTCAGTGTTAATGAGTAAAAGGGATGAGTTGGAATAAAAAAAAGATTATAATAGTGCTTTGTATTGCCGGGTACCTGCTTCTCATGGTGGCACCCGGCATTTTGCGTGCCCTGCTGACACTGATAGGCCCTTTATTTCCTGTTTTTTTCTACATACTCATAATAGTGATAGGCAAAATAGTGTCAAAGAAGAATCGTTATGGATCACACAAAACCATATGGAACGATGATTCATATAATCAGAATGTATGGGAAGATAACCGTGATGAGACTGAAATGCTGGGCCGTGAGATACACGATCAAAGCGCGATATTAAAGCGCCTGTACGATGCTCATTACGCAGATGTCAACGACAGCCTGCTTTCGAGATACCATGATGCCATGTACAGAGTTTCGAGGGGAGAATGCAACAGTGATATTCTTGAGGAACTAAGGAGACTTGTCCGGGAGTATTCGATGTATGAGAATCCCGGATACAGGGCGCAGGGACAGCGTACGTATACAGATCAGAAGGGATATGAGCAGACCCTGTTTCACCCGTTTCTGGGCAAGACCAAGCACTTTAAGGATTGTGAGGATTTTGATTCTGCCAAAAAGAAGTATTATAAACTGATGAAGGAGACTCATCCGGACAATTCTACGGCGGATGCGGAACTCTGTGCAGAACTCAATTCAGAGTTTGACAGCATACAGAATTATTTTCACAAGAAATGATGATCCGATCAGGATAGCAGAGCTTTTGCGATCTTTGATGCGCCGGTGCCGTCGATGTACCTGCGCATTTTTTGGCTGATGGATGCTCTTTCTGATGCGCTGAGGCTTTGGAGCTTCTTTATATTATCAACGAGAATGCCGGGCATTTCCAGAGGATCTTTGGTGAAATCACCGGCACAGGGGATAATTCCGTCTTTTTCAAATTCCATGACACCGCTTCGCTGGTTGTCGGCGATTATGTAGCTGACACAGGGCATTCCTATCGCACACAGCTCTCCGAGCGTTGTTCCGCCGGCACAGATACCGATATCACACTTTAACATGACGGAGGCAACATCGGTGATACCTTCATACAGAGTGATACTGCTTTTTGAAACGGACAGATCGCGGAGCTTTTGGATATCCCTGTTGTAGGAGCCGGTCAGTATATGGAGGTTCATATCTTTGATCGTTTCACTAAGAAACAGGCAAATTCCGTACGGATCCGTACCGCCGCTGGAGATAAAAAGATCACTGACTTTGTTACGTACTCTAAAATCCCGCCCGATGAACTGAGAACGGAGAGGAGTGTAGATCTTGCCGCACAGTTTTCCAGGAACTGACAGGTATGACACGGGCTCACTGACAGTGCTGTAATTGATTATGACATCCACGTCATAATTTGAAAGGATCTGCTGATCATCAAGGTAAGCAAGCTTAATACCGGCTTTTTGAGTGGCCTGGTGGAGTTTGGAAAAGAACTCCTCAGTGACAAAGTAAGAATCTATCAAAAGAGCAGATGCTCCGAATTGACTAGCACAGTCAAAAAGCGCGCCGGTCTCTTTAGACAGTTTTCTGTAGTCATTTTCAAGGATATGGATCGGAAATTCATCATCGTATTCGAATCGTTCTTTTAGCAATCCGGCACTTTTTTTGTCTGAGACGATGAAAATAACCTTTGGTTGAGATATAATCGAATCAGTTAGATTCCTAATGGCACGGGCGATCGAAAGACATCGCTGTATATGTCCTGTGGCGATTGTTTCGTTGCCGTCAGCGTGTATGCATATCGTATTCATGGCTAAATGATAGCATAAGATAAATACGCGGTCAAAATGTGACAGTAATACAGGAAATGTGATAAAAGGGGGAAGCGGAATGTTCAGTTTTCTGCTGGTTCTTCAGATCATCAGCATAATAGTTCTGTTTGGAGAGGCGCTGTTTGTTTTTTACCATTTGAATTCCAGAATGCACAGTTTTCTTTTTCTGTATCTGGTCTCATCGTTGGTCAATCAGACAGGTTATTTCTTTGAAATGACCGCCACTTCTTCAGAAGGAGCGTATCTGGCTACCAGATTGCTGTATCTGGGCAAGGTGTTTATTCCTGTCAGCATGATCATCTTTATTCTGTATTTTTGCAGGATCAATGTTCTTAAAGTTCAGAGTGCTGCACTGATCAGCCTTCACGCACTGGCATGGCTTCTTATAGTTACCAATGATTATCATCATCTGTTTTATACGACAGTTCAGTTCGTTGACACCGGGCTTTTTCCGCATAACGTGTACGGACATGGCATTATGTATTACATTTATCAGATGACTTCTCCTCTTTATGCGGTCATAGATATAATCTATGCAATGAGGTTACGCAAGGATTTTTCGGACAAGGTTTCCAGGTATCATTTCCTGATATTTATTGCTGCTCCGATCATTCCGTTGATAGGCTTTCTGATTTTCTTATCCGGCAAGACAGGAGGATACGATACCACCAATCTCGGATTCTTCATAACTTCTTTGCTGTTCATGAGTACATTCTTCAAATTTGACCTGATAGATACTGTAGATATGGTCAGAAACAATGTAGTCGACAGCATCAATGACGGTATCATAGCGACCGGATATGACGGCAGACTGGTTTATTTTAACAAAAGAGCCAGAGGTCTGTTCCCCGGAATACTGAATAAAAACACTACTGAAAACAGCGGGATAATAGCCGATCTCAGAAACAAAGCACTTCGCAAGGAGACCATATCCATAGGCAACGAAGTATACAGGGTTGTGGTCAAGGAGATCACGAGAAATGAACTGTTTAACGGAAATCTGTATATAATGGACGAAGTTACGGAGACCATGAAGTATACCCGTCAGGTTGAGGAGGAGCGTGAAAAGGCATATGAAGCCAATGAGGCCAAGTCAAGATTCCTGTCAAATATGTCTCATGAGATCCGCACTCCCATGAATGCAATTGTCGGTATGACGGACATAATGCTTCGAGACGAGCTGCCTGACAGAGACAGGGAGTATCTTAACAATATCCGCAATTCCGGTAACGCACTTATTGATATCATCAACGATATCCTGGATTTTTCAAAGATCGAATCCGGCAAGATGGAGATTACGGATGCACCGTATGAACCGCTGACCATGGTAAATGACCTTAAGATGATTTTTCTCACACGTATAGGCGAGAAACCCATACGTCTGACATATGATATAGATCATGATCTTCCGGCCAGACTGATCGGTGATCAGGTCAGGATAAGGCAGATAATCATCAATCTCGTCAATAATGCCATCAAATTCACTGAAGTGGGTTATGTCAGGCTGAAATTGTCTGTAAAAAAGATAGATGACAAAAAGATAGAACTGGGATTTTCGGTCAAGGACAGCGGACTGGGCATACGCGATGAAGATAAGGAGAGGCTCTTTGATTCCTTTACGCAGGTTGATTCCGTAAAGAATCATTCCAAGGAAGGCACGGGGCTGGGACTTACGATCACAAAGCAGCTGGTTGAGCTTATGGGAGGCAGAATCTATGTTGAATCTCAGTACGGCAGCGGATCGGAATTTTTTGTAAATATACCGCAGGGAGTAGAGGATGATACTCCGGCTACGGAATATCACTATCATAAAGCAGAAAAGAACGATGCAAAGTTCATAGCTCCTGGCGCACACATTCTGGTTGCAGAGGATAACGAGATCAATGTCAAGGTTATAAAGGGACTTCTCGATCCCTTGAGAATGCGGATAGATGTGGCTGAGAACGGCCTCAATGCGCTGAGAATGATAACTGATGTCAGATATGATCTGGTATTGATGGATCATATGATGCCTGTTATGGATGGTGTCGAGGCAACGGTCAAGATCAGGGAGCATGGAGGAGAATACTACGAGAAACTGCCAATAATTGCTCTCACGGCAAATGCTATACAGGGCGCCAAAGAAGAACTGATAGGATCAGGAATGAACGACTATGTAGTAAAGCCTGTCGATGTTGACGATCTTTATGCAAAAATAAGAAAATGGCTTCCGGATGACATGATAATAGATCTTGACGAGGAAGTTGACTTATTTGAGGCAGCCAAAGGTGAAACAAAGGACAAGGAAGCATCAGCCCCGATCAAGGAACTTGACGGCAGAGAATCCGAGTATGGTTATCTCGACCGCAATATAGGCGTAAAGCATTGTGGTTCAGAATCGTTGTATAACGATGTCCTGAGAGATTTTTACAAGCTGATCGACAACAAGGCAGACCGTATCGAGGAACTGTATAACGAAGACAATATCAAGGAATATACGATAGAGGTCCACGCGTTAAAAAGCGTTGCCAGGATGGTAGGTGCGGAATACCTGTCGGGATTGGCTCTCGAGCTCGAAATGGCCGGCAAGGAGGGGAATAAGGCCCTGATAGATGAAAAAACACCGGAACTTCTTGACAGATACAGAGCATACAAGCAGACACTGTCATATTACGACGAGGAAGAGGACGATAACAAGCAGGATGTTTCCAAAGAAAAGGCTGTTGAACTGCTCGGCAGGATGAAGGATGCAGCCAATACCTTTGATATAGATACGGTAGATGAGATAATGGCCGAACTTAACGGCTACAGAATGCCTGATGAGGAGAGAACGCAGATGATAAAGAATCTGGATGCGCTGGTCAGGGATGTTTCTTATGATGATGTGGTAAGATCAGTCGACGAAATCATATCGAAGTTTTAGCATATCTGACATGTAGGAATCCCAGATTTCGTCAGGAGTCTTGTCAGGGATAAAAGTATTGAGACTGGTGGCGGTGATGATGCTTATCACGCCGTCCTGATATCTGATATTGAGGGTAAAGCCTTTAACTTCTTTGATGGTGCCTTCGGGCACTTCTCCAAGTAACATTTCTTTAGTCATTTCAGGTGTGGACTGCAGGATAAAGTGAAAAGAAACCGGCAGGATCCTGCCCTTTATGAGATCAAAACATAAAGGACGGATATCCTTCCACATCGAATACTCATAGCCAAATTCATAATCGTCATAGTATTCGGGGATGATCCGTCCGTCTATGCTGAAACTGTTATATGTTTTAATGTGCGCTTCGCACAGGAGAAAGTCATCAAAGACATCTCCTGCCAGTAGTGCACTCATGAACTTCTTGGAATTTTTAACGGTAAACGATCTCATTTACGGATAAACCGGTTTTATTTGCTAAACCGCTCGGACTGCTCGGTAATGAGCGCCTTATCTTCAAAATAATTGATCTTCATCGCATTTTTCACATCACTTAAAGTCTCGGCAGCAACCTTTTCGGCTTCTTCCGAGCCTTTTTTGAGTATCTCGTAAACGCCGGGGATATCTTTTTCCCATTCCGCACGTGATGCTCTGATGGGAGCGAGTGTCTCCTGAAGCACGTTATTTAAGAACTTCTTGACCTTGACATCGCCGAGTCCTCCGCGCTGGTAGTGTTCCTTCATTTCATCCAGACAGCTGTAATCGGGGCAGTACTCAGCGAACATATCATCCTTAGAGAATGCATCAAGATATGTAAATACCGTGTTGCCTTCGAGGTGTCCGGGGTCTGAAACCTGAAGGTGCTCGGGGTCTGTGTACATGGACATTACCTTCTTTTTGACCTCATCCTCCGGATCAGACAGGTAAATGCAGTTACCCAGCGACTTGGACATCTTGGCCATACCATCGGTACCGGGCAGTCTCATGCAGGCCTTGTTGTCGGGAAGAAGAATGTTGGGTTCTACCAGTGTATCGCCGTACACGGAGTTGAATTTGTGAACTATTTCCCGGGTCTGCTCGAGCATGGGCATCTGATCCTCGCCTACAGGCACTGTAGTAGCCTTGAAAGCGGTTATATCAGCTGCCTGAGATATAGGATAGGTAAAGAATCCTACAGGAATACTGGCCTCGAAATTACGCATCTGGATCTCGGATTTGACCGTAGGGTTTCGCTGAAGTCTGGATACAGTAACGAGGTTCATATAATAAAATGACAGCTCGCACAGCTCCGGGATCTGTGACTGAATGAGAATAGTTGATTTTTGAGGGTCAAGCCCGGCTGAGAGGTAATCCAGAGCAACCTCTATGATGTTCTGCCTGACCTTTTCGGGATTTTCGGCATTGTCTGTGAGTGCCTGCGCATCAGCTATCATGATGAATATTTTGGAATACTCACCTGAATTCTGCAGTTCAACTCTCCGACGTAAGGATCCTACATAATGTCCGACGTGTAATCTTCCCGTCGGTCTGTCACCGGTTAAGATAATTTTTTCCATAATATATTCCTTTCTTTGCTGACATGATCGTCTGTTATCGATCAATAACAATGCAAATGATTCAAAAGAACACATAAATCAATAACAGGCGAAATTAGCCAGCAAATTAAATTTAAATTTAATTAGATATCCACCTTCCTGAGGCTCCGCAGGGTAAAATCAAGCCATTAGATGTAACGGGAAGACCTATCTCATCACTTATGACCGTTCCTCCGCGCTTTCCGGCAAGGAGCACATTCAGCATATATGTCAAAACTGCCGGCTGAAGTCCCGTGGTGTATGAATTCACCAGGAAAAAGGCAGCGTCATCGGACAGGATGTCTGTACACAGTTCTATGAACTTAAATATATTGTCTTCTATCTTCCAGATCTCGCCTTTGGGCCCACGTCCGTATGAGGGCGGATCCATTATTATACCGTCATATCTGTTTCCACGACGGATCTCACGCTCTACGAATTTGACACAGTCGTCAACGAGATATCGGATCGGAGCATCTTTGAGACCTGAGGATATTGCGTTTTCCTTGGCCCAGGATACCATACCCTTTGATGCATCCACGTGCGTGACGGAGGCTCCGGCTTTGGCAGCGGATAAAGTAGCACCGCCCGTATAAGCAAAAAGATTCAGTACTTTAAAGGGTTTCTCAATGCTGTAACTACCGTTATTTATACGCTCCCGTATTATCTTTCCGAACCAGTCCCAGTTGACTGCCTGTTCAGGAAACAGTCCTGTGTGTTTAAAGGAAAAGGGCTTGAGATTAAATGTAAGACCCTTGTATCCGATCTGCCATTCTTCAGGAAGATCAAAGAACTCCCATTCCCCGCCGCCTCTGGAACTGCGATGGTAATGACCATTAAGTTTGCGCCATTCCGGCGCGTTTTTGGGAGTGTTCCATATCACCTGGGGATCGGGGCGAAGCAGAATGTACTTTCCCCATCTTTCGAGTTTTTCATCTCCGGAAGTATCTATTATCTCATAATCCTTCCAATCCTTCGCAATCCACATAATAACATACTAACCAAAACATCCTCAAAATACAAGATTCGTGTTAAAATATTCTTGGTTTGCAAAACATCAGCAAATAAGCGTTAATCCACGGCTTTTTCGGAGCTTAAAATGTATTCGGCAGCTTTTGATCTCGGAACAACGACAATAGTTGGCTATCTGTGTGATCCTGTAAGTGGCAGGATAGTCAGATCCGTGTCTGAACCCAGTGCGCAAATTGAGTGCGGACTGGATGTATTATCGCGCGCATCATATAAAAGTGCGTCGCCGGAAAATGCCCTCAGATTATCGAATCTGCTGGGTGATCAAGTTGTCAGGATGAGCAGTGAACTGCTAAATGACCCTGATGACGGTAGTGACCGGGCTGAATCTGATAACGGCTGTTCATATTATGACCGTAAAGATAAGGATATACGCGCGGTTTTGGTCGGAAATCCCGTTATTATGGGCTCGATCGCAGGATATGACTTTAAGATACACGGCATCGATGCCATAAGGATACCCGGGATAGGCCATTATGTCGGAGCTGATGCACTGGCAGCATCATTTACGGCTGACAGCGACCGCCGTGGCAGGAACATAATAGTAGTAGATATAGGAACAAATACAGAGATAGTATTCCTTAATGATCATAAAAAAACAGCGACGTCGGCAGCAGCAGGACCGGCCATGGAGGGAGGGAACCTACACTGTGGGATGAGAGGAGAAGACGGAGCCATAGAATACGTATCGTTGACCGGAACGGTCACCACAAATTGTGACCTGATATATAAAGTCGTTGGAGGAGTACATGCCAAAGGGATATGCGGATCCGGATACTTCAGTCTGTTAAAGACTCTTCTAGACGTCGGAGCAATTAATAACGATGGTTACTTATTAAGCAAGGATGAGGCTTTGCGGGCAAATGTACCCGGCAGGATAGCCTCGCGCATCCATGAGAATAACGACAGTGATTCAGCGGATTTTAAAGGCCGTTTTTTATCATTGACTGATGAGATATGCGTTTTGCAGGAAGATATCCGAAATCTTCAGCTTGCTATATCTGGTATAAGGACCGGAATAGAGATCGTCATCCGGGAGTCAGGATTGACCAATTCGGTCATAGACAATGTGTATCTAGCCGGAGCTTTTGGAAATAAGATAACGATAGATAGCCTTATAGCATGCGGGCTTCTTCCCGAAGAACTTAATGATAAAGTGATCCAAGTCGGTAATATTGCGGGATTGGGAGCATGTTCGTTCACGCTGGACGAGAGCAAAATAACAGATGCAATTAAATTAAAAAATGAGATATTGACTGTTTCGCTTGCCGAACATGCTGATTTTGGGAGACTATTTTTGGAGAATATGCACTTTTGATATTTCTGCTTAAACAGTGATCAATGAAAATATGAATATGATAGAATGATAATAATGAATGAATAAGGAGATATTATGAGACACATTACTTTTTATCCTGAAGGAGTTTGTTCCGCTCAGATCGATTATGATCTTGATGACCAGAACAGGATCCACAATCTAAAATATGTCAGGGGATGCAACGGTAACCTCAAGGCAATAGGACGCCTCGTTGAAAACGCAGATGCGGCAGCCATTGCAGACCTTCTTAGAGGAAACGACTGCAACGGCAGAGGGACTTCCTGCGCCGACCAGCTCTCGAAATCGCTCGACCAGGCCCTCGGGAGATAGTATAATGATAAAGGGTGTTAAAGTCGCAGGGTGTGTATGCTCGCGTACAAAGCCTTATGACCTTAATATTTGCAGAATTGCGGGAACGACGAAGTTGTGGAGCAATTCGCATATCATTACAAGCGTGAGAACGTAGCGATTTACGAAGAAGGAAATTCTTTATATATGAACAGAGATTTTTTAAAGGACAAAAAGAGGATCGTCGTTAAGATCGGTACCTCCAATGTCACACATGAGGAGAGCGGCGACATTAATCTTCTTAAACTTGAAAAGTTCGCCATGGTACTGACGGATATCCGCAGTAGGAACAAAGACGTTCTCGTGGTTTCATCCGGAGCCATAGGTGCGGGCAGAACTGCATTGAGGATCAAGGAGCGCCCGAGAGAGCTACCTGTCAAGCAGGCATGCGCCGCCGTCGGACAGGCCAGGCTGATGATGATATACGAGAAGATGTTCTCGGAATACAATCAGACCATCGCGCAGCTGATGGTCACCAAGCATACGCTTACCAATAAGATCAGCCGCACCAACGCACAGAATACGTTGAGAGAACTTTTTGATATGGGAGTCATACCTATCATAAATGAGAATGACCCCGTATCCACGGATCAGATACAGAATGAGGTTTTTGGTGATAACGATACGCTCTCAGCGATAGCGGCAGAACTCGTTGGAGCCGATCTGCTCATTCTGTTATCAGACATAGACGGACTCTATACGGATAATCCGAAGACAAATCCTGATGCGAAATTCATTGACTGCGTTACGGATGTGGATCGCAGAATGATGCGCTTTGCCAAGGACGCATCATCAGATTGCGGAACCGGTGGAATGATTACCAAGCTTGAAGCAGCAAAGATTGCCAAGAATGCGGGAATCGACATGGTGATATGCAATGGCTCTGACGTAGTCAATATCAGCAGGATCCTGGATGGCAAGAATATCGGTACACTTTTTAAAGCATAATTGGGGGAATTATGAGATTCAGAAACGTATTTGAGGAATTCGGATATTCGAGGGAAGACATCGACAGACGTATCGCGGATATTTTTCATACGATGTTTTATGGTCCGGAGGATCAGAGGATCTACCATGAAGCTGGCGAAGACATGGGCTATGTCGAAGATACCGGTAATAATGATGTTCGCACGGAAGGCATGAGTTATGCCATGATGATATGTGTCCAGCTCGATAAAAAGGAGGAATTTGACCGCCTCTGGAAGTGGGTCAAGACATATATGTATATGGGCGAGGGCCATAATAAGGGATACTTTGCCTGGTCGTGCCAAACAGATGGTACCAAAAACTCCTATGGACCGGCTCCGGACGGAGAGGAATTCTTTGCCATGTCTTTAATATTCGCATCAGACAGATGGGGAGACGGTGAGGGCATATTCAACTATGCCAAAGAAGCTCTGGAGATATTAAGAGCGATGCTTCATAATCCCGAGCCGATGTTCGATTCGGATTATCATTATATCAAGTTCATTCCCAACTGTTCTTATACGGATCCTTCGTATCATCTGCCGCATTTCTATGAGCTGTATGCTTCATTTATCAGATACTGTGCGGCTTCGATAAAGCTTGAAGAGCCGGAACTCTACGATCAGCTGATCGCTGATTCGCTTTTCTATGATAATGCAGCCAAGGCTTCGAGAGAATATTTCGTTATCGCTTGTGATCCCAGAACCGGAATGAGTGCAGAATATGCTTCCTACGATGGAACACCCTACAAGGGCGACGATCCCAGATGGGGCAGACATGACTGCTTTTTCTCGGATGCATACAGGACTGCCGCCAATATGGGACTTGATTATGCCTGGTCGAGAGCAAAGGGGACGACTCCCGATGATAGGGAGGTAAAGATCACGGCTTCGTTACGTAGGTTCTACGAAGATAAAAATGAGCCTGATGAGAACGGCCCTCATTTCCCTGTATATGAGATAGACGGAACCAGAGTGCCCGGCACAGAGGATTCGGATTTTGCGTCATCCGGCAGGGTACTTCACCCCTACGGATTGATCGCGACAAATGCTCAGAGCTATCTGGCCTCGGATCCGGCGCTTAAGGATAAAGCAGAAGGCGCATATGCTGTGCGGCTGTTCTGGGAACTGCCCTTGAGAACAGGCGTGCGCAGATATTATGATAATTTCCTGTATCTGTTCGCATTCCTGGCTCTTAGCGGAAACTACAAGATTTATTAAATGGAGATTTGACAAAATGCCTAGAGTTACGCCTTTTAAAGCAATCAGACCAAACAAAGAGGTCGCCCCAAAGTTTTGCGCGCTTCCCTATGATGTATATAACAGAAGAGAGGCTTTGGAGATAGTAAAAGACAATCCGCTATCATTCCTGGCGATAGACAGAGCGGAAACTTCTTTTTCAGATGATACCGACACATATGCTCCCGAGGTTTATCAAAAAGCCCGGGAACTTTTTGATGGCAGGATAAAGGACGGAACTCTTCTTAAAGAGAATAAGCCCTGCTTCTATATCTATGAGCTGACCATGGATGGCAGAAGCCAGAGCGGCATAGTTGCATGTTCATCGATAGATGATTATCTAAACGGTATCATTAAAAAGCATGAGAATACACGTGAGGAAAAGGAGATCGACAGGATCAATCATGTGGACGCAGTGAATGCACATACCGGTCCGATCTTTCTCGTTTACAGATCAGTTAAGGAACTTAAGGATATAGTTTTCTATTATAAGAATGAGGAAAAGATGCTGTATGATTTTACCTCCGACGACGGCATCAGACACAGGGCTTTCGTGATCGATGATGATGATGTTGTTGACAGGATAGAAAAAATATTCAACAGTATACCCTGTACCTATATAGCTGACGGCCATCACAGATGCGCTTCTGCGGTAAAGGTTGGAGTAAAAAGAAGAGATGCAGTCCGGGCAAATGGGAAATCGGCCGATGATACTGATTCTCTAAAGGGGTATGAGAGATTTCTCTCAGTCATATTCCCCGATGATGAACTGATGATCATGCCATATAACAGAGTGGTCAGGGATCTTAACGGAATGACCAAGGAGGCCTTTCTGGAGGCTATAAACAGAGCCGGATTTAAAACTGACACAGGATGTGACACACCTGTCAACCCGGACAAAAAGGCTGAATTTGGGATGTTTCTCGATGATAAGTGGTACAAACTGACAGCTGAAGACAGACTATTATCGACTGATCCGGTCAAAGGGCTCGATGTATCAATTCTTCAGGATAACCTTTTAAAACCCATTCTAGGAATAGACGATCCGAGGATTGATAAGAGAATAGATTTTGTTGGCGGAATAAGAGGCCTTAAGGAACTTGAAAAGAGATGTCACGAGGATATGCAGGTTGCGTTTTCCATGTATCCGACATCGATCACCGAACTGCTGAATGTTGCAGACGCCGGTCTGCTGATGCCGCCCAAATCAACGTGGTTTGAGCCTAAACTTCGTTCAGGAATGTTTATACACAGTCTGGACGACTGACAGAACGTCTGACGGTCGTCGGGTCGTCATGTTTTCGATATCTGGCTGCAGATATTATGGATTTTACGGAAACAGGGAGTTTAGTGCGCCGCAGCGGAGGCTGAAGGAGCCAAAGCAGCTGAAGCTGAAGGAATTAAGATCGGAGCTGCAGGTGTCGAAACAGGAACCGCAGGAATTAAGATCGGAGCTGCAGGTGTCGAAACAGGAACTGCAGGCGATAAGATCGCAGGTGCTGTCGGAACTGCTGATGCAGTAGAAGCAACCGGAACTATGGGAGACGGACTGCTAAATGCCGACACCGCTTTGGGAGTGTTCAAGCTCAGCGCCGAGGTTGGCAACTGTGAACTTAATCCGGGCAGAACAGCGGTACCCGCCGCATTGTAGGCAACACCCAGAATATAATTCATTATCTTAACATTCGTAGTCGCATCATAGTGCAGGCCGGATACGTCTATCTGGCTGAATTCAGTATGATATCCCGAAGTCATCAGAAACGTGTACAGATCCACCACCGTAACAGCGGGGGTGGTTTTGAATGTCTGGTTATACCGGTCGATCATTGCGTTCAGTTCATCATCCGGAACGGGTTCGGAATTTTTAGAAACGGGTCCTGCGTTCAGCTGGTATACGTGATTGCAATAAGGAAGCAGACCAATGAGCTTTGTATCGTATGAAACATATCCGGAATTGGTAACACCGTCCAGCAGACAGTCGTTAAGTCCGAACATGTTAAAGAACGTGTAACTCTTCTGGTTTTGCAGATTCGCATTATTATTAAGAAGACTGTTAAGCCTTACCACGGCGCGGTCAACAGCACCGCTCTTTATTGAACCGCCGGGTTCCGCGCAAATTACTATCATCCGGTTCCCTTTGCGGCATATCGCATCTATCGCATTTGTCCTGTCGGCATAGTAGTAGAGGCTCTCATAATCGTTATTGTCCCAAAGGGCTTTGATCAGAGAACATGCTCTGCTGTCTCCGAGGATGAGTATTACATCACAGGGTGTGTTCTTAGAACTGGTTCTTGAAAAGTTATAGCT
>JAILAN010000017.1 GCA_024681595.1 Lachnospiraceae bacterium | reverse complement strand
CTCTTGGTAGTACAGATAACTCATTCCGGTGAAGTTGTTCACTCCGCGCCTGATCGAGTTCTTGTCGATGTAAAACCCTTCTTCCGGTATCAGGTCATGATTGAACACGCTTCTCATGGTCCGCCGTGTATATTGCTTCGTTTCCGGAACGGGCCGGACCAGGTTGCGGCTGCATGAGTATCTGATGAGCTTCTTCGTGTCCTCGTCGAAGTTCCGGAGGATCCTCTTCTGTTCATCTGTCGGCAGCTTCACTATATAGTCAGCCAGCTGTTCATAAGTTCCGTCATCAAGAAGTTCGTAGTAATTCCTTCCATGTGGCCAGCTCTTCTTGATGATCTTGTCGAGCTCCGGGATCCTGTTGAGGATGACATGAACATGCAGTCCGCCTCTACTTCCGACCTCGATCCTGTAAATGTATTTACAGGGGATATTCAGCTTTTTGTACTGATATCTGATACGGCCTAAGAACTGGCTCGTGTCCTTTGCGAGCTCATCGATCGTTCTGTCCCTCTCATCCTTCCGATAGGTCAGTGTCACGTAATAGTCTCCTTCGGTGAAATTGGCCTTGATCAGATGTCTGACCGTCTTTTTCCTCTGATATTGGTTCTGTCTTTCTATGTCTTCAGGTGTTCGTTTCTTCTTCGGGTTCCTTCGTTCTCCTTTTGCTCCATAGTTCCCGGCAAACTTATACTCATATTCGTTCGAGGTCGGGAAGTGATAGATATCTAACTTATACAAATTATTCTCCTAACTTTAATATCTTAATGAACGTTTTAAGAGCCTTTTTGTCGGCTTTTCCTGACCTTCTATGTGTGACGATTTCAATCCTTTAGCATTTCAAGGATCGTCTCCAGGTTTTTCTTGTGATATTCGATCTCGATCATCCGGCCTTCCCAGAACCGAGCAAATACCGGATCATGAACGAGCGTCTTTCCATATTTTTCGTTGTTATACACCGGCTCAAGAGCCTTTCTGATATACTCTTTGATCTCTTCAACGTTTCTCACTTTTTCCCCTCCTTTTGTCTTACAAGATACTCGGCGACTACCTGCATCACCATAAATGGATATCGTTCCATAGCCCGCATGGTGCAGATGGCCAGTTCTCTTTTATCCATCCCCCTGGTTAATCGCCATAATTCTGACAGGTGCTTTGCTTCCTCTTCTTCCTTGTCGTGGATCTTGAACGTATCATCATGCAGGATCGTGTCGTTCATGATCCATTCCGACCGGTCACACATTTCTTCATTTATGAACGGCTCACCGTCATCAAGGATCGTCTTCATTTTTTGATATACCCCGCCAAGCTCATCACAAAGCCCGCTGTGAGGAATAATGCCGATATAGTCCCTGATCCCTGACCTGTTACCGCTTCGGCAATTCCCGTTATCCCCAGGAATGCTATGATGACCCCTAATCCGTATACTTTATCCCTCATTCATTGTCTCCTTTCGTTACAAAGCTTTTTGTACTCAGTGGGATCTTGAATATATCGAAGAATCCCAAGTTGATCTGCTCCGGATTCAGAGCTTTATCATCTATGTAAACATCAGCTGATACTTTCCGAGAATCGTTGCCGTATGCTTCAATGATCTCCTGCAGGTTTTCGTTGATCGCGTCGAACTCAAGCCCGGCCGCTTTGCAGAAATCGACTGCTGCTTTAAGCGGGTATCTGTCTTTGTCCGGCGCGTCTGTTCGGTTCGTCCAGAGGATCACCTTGTTTCCTTTGATGCGCTCCCGGATCAGAATATTCATGAGCGGAAGATTCGGCTCCCCTGCCACGTCGGGCCAGGTGTTACCGGTTATGAGCGTTCCGTCGAAGTCTACGGCTATGATGTATTTTCCATCTGGTGTCATGTTTTCTCCTTTCAAACACAGGACAGGGCGCGGAAATATCGAGGGGAACAATAATGTTGTGGTTTCATGAGACTTATGAGAGCCGCGCCCTTTCCTCTGTTTACCACTGGCCCGCAGCATATACCGCTCTGGCCACTTCCGGGATGAAATATTTCTTCGTCCCTTCGATCCGGAACGAATCTTTCATGTATCTCTCCCGGACCCGTGTCGTGTTCTTTTCTCCCAGATACTTGGCCAGCTGCCCCGGCGTGATAAATGATGCCCCTCCACAGGCTGTCTTCATATCTCTTTCAATATCTCTCGCTGTCATGTCTTCACCCTATGTCAATCTGTCTCACTATGTCTTTGATCATGGCCCAGCCTGAATCCATGGCTACATTGATCTGTCTCGCGTCGTATGCTTCTCTGAAGTCGGCGTGAACTATCTCGGCGTCCGGATCGTATCTCAGGGCTACCAGATCATCTCCGGCAGATGTGGCCTTGATCGCTCCGCATAACAGGTCACAGATGATCTGTTTGCTCTTGTTGTTCGTCTTTGGGTTTACGAAGTTTTTCTTTTTCTTTGTGAGGATTTTCATAATTTACTACTTCGACACATTTTGTGTCCATATTATGCAAAAAAAATATCCTGAACCGTCTTGTTGAAGTAGTTTGCGAGTCGGATTTTGATTTCGTCTCTGGGTATTCTTTCGCCCCGCTCATACATTCCGACAGCTGACAGACTGAGATCACACGCACGAGCTACTTCTTCCTGCGTCCGGGATCCTCTCAACTCAATGAGTCTTTTTCCTATCTGAACATTGTCCATAGCGGCCCTCCTTCCTCATTTTCAATATATTGTGCTTTCGGGATGTTTACACTTTACCACAGGACACATCTTGTGTCAACACATTTTGTGTCGTTTGTGTTATAATATTTTTCGGAGGTGGTTTACATGGTAGATCTGGCTTATAAAATTAAATCGCTAAGAGCTCTCAGAGGATGGTCACAGGATGAGCTCGCACGTCGTCTCGGAGTGTCCCGCAGCAAGATCGGAAACTATGAGCAAGGAACCCGAAGGCCAAACATCGAAGATCTTGAGGCGCTTGCAGACGCTTTTAATTGTACTCTCAGTTATCTTGTCGGTGATGATCTGACTTCGGACGAGATAGATCTTCTCGAAAAGTACCGAAAGTTGAACTTCATCGGCAAAAAAGAGGTTGAACGGTTTCTCGCGTACTCATATTCTAAACCGGAATATCGCAGGGAATCAGAATCAGACGCATCAAGTGATGCGTTGTAACGGTTGCACCGGTACAACATGAGGATTTTGCATGATAACAGCTGTTGACAGGAAATATTTTGACATCATAAGGGCGTCGGATCAGGACGTGACCCTTCGGAGTAAGAACACGGGGCACTGGTGGCTGATCCGGTGCTCTGAAGAGTGCTGCGTCATTTTTCATAAGTATAAGAAAACGGATCAGTTTCATTTTCAACTGATCGCGCCCAGCTTCCGGCAGGCGGTCCGGAATATACAAAGACACGACATCTGGATCATGGAAGGGAGGGACGTATGAAAAAATATAAACACACTACCACTTTCACTTACTTGGGGAAGGTTTACAAGGTCCGGGCTGACACTATTGAAGATCTCTACATGAAGAAGGCCAATAAGCTTCGGGATCTTAAAGAGAATATTGTCATTTATAATTCAAACACTACTTTGGATCAGTGGGCTGATATTGCCTTTGATACATATAAAAAAGATACGACGGGCTTATATGACATGAAGAAACGATACAAAAAGTATGTGAGCCCTGTGATCGGATCGCGTCCGATCGGATCCGTGAAGGCCGTCCAGTGTCAGGAGATCTTGAACGGCTGCTCCGGGATGTCATTCTCTCATGTTGAGAAGCTCCGGCAGGAGATGTCTTTTTTATTCGAGACTGCAGTTGATAATCAGCTGATTCCGTTTAACCCGGCCAAAAAATTGAGACTTCCGGAGAACGTAAAAGGCAGCCGCCGAAGTATAACAGAGCATGAGCGGGCCCATCTTCTGGCCTGTTATGAGAAGGATCCCGCTTATCTGTTATTCTTTATCATTTTGAAAGCAGGATGCAGACCTGAAGAGGCTGTCAACCTTATCGGCCGGGATATTGATCATCAGAAGCGCCTGCTGCATATACGCGGAACGAAGACGAAGAATTCCGACAGATACGTCCCGATCTCTGATGACCTGTATGCGGCTATAAAGAACACGAGGCCCTTTGATCCTGTGGCGCCAAACCGGGAAGGCCGGAAGCACACAAAAAGCTCTTATGACCGCCTCTGCGCTCATCTGAGGCGCGATATGAATATCTCAATGGGGTGCAAAGTCTACCGGAACGCTCTCATCCCTCCGCTGCCTCTGGCTGATGATTTTGTCCCGTACTGCCTCCGTCATACTTACTGCACGGATCTGTGCAAAGCAAAAGTTGATATCAGAACCGCGCAGAGGCTCATGGGCCATGCGAATATATCTATCACGGCCAACATATACACTCATGTCGATATCGATGACATAATGAAGGCAGGAGAGCTTCTCGAAGCATATTATAACTCGTAGGGTGTCCACTTGGGTGTCCACTTGGAATGTATAAAAATGTATAAAAATGTAAAAAATTAAACAGATGTGAAGAAAAACAAAAAGCCTTGAAACGTTGATTTTTCAAGGCTTTTCTAGTGCTGAGACACGGGGGATTCGAACCCCCGACAACCTGATTAAAAGACATAAAATAAACAGCGTATTTATGCGGATTTGCGGGCAGGGTGTCACCTTGGGTGTCACACCTAGGGTGTTGCTGTGCAATTTATCGGATAGCGCCAAGTTCTGTCACACCGACTTCATCTAATTCAGTTTTGATGATATCCTGTGTTGTCGGCATTATTCATCAGCTCCCTTGTTGTATTGATATACAGAGATCCCGAAGATGGCCCCAAGGAATGTAGCAATCAGCGATATAGTCTCGACAATTTTGAATGTGTCGAATTCATTACATGTTTGCCGTATTTATAGGTTTTATCGCAATCAGGGCGCGCGCAGGGGCACATTGATTTATCTTAAACTCAAAACGGAACCAGCCCACGACAGCCGATCCCGTTTAAGTAATGCTTTTGAAAAGTATATTCATTATATCATCGTTTTGCTCCAGGTCAAGCATTAATTTTTTCCAGCAATGCCTCCTGTAGAACTCTGGAAAAGTTTATTCCCATCTTTTCAGCTTTTTGATTGATATAGTATGGTATTGTTACATTTTTTCTTACCGATCTGCTGTCATGCTCTGCGCGGTATTCTGCAAAACTGACATCTACCCAGTATTCTTCCTCTCCTTTTTTTGCCTTATAGCTCGATGATAATGGCGCCGGCACTTCCATTCCTTCGTCTTGCAAACATATTCCCCGGAGTCCTATCGCATCTCTGGCCATAAATAATGCTTCGGCTAAATCCTTGCCCTGCGTATGATCTCCAAAGTCCGGTATTGTTACCGCGTACCAGTTTTCCTTTGTTCGTTTCACAAAAATTGGATAGGCTACCCTTTCTGACACCTCTGTTCTCCTTTCGTTTCCTCTGCTTCCCCTTTGTAAAGAAGAGTAATGCTTTGAAGAGTTTTTGAAGCAGGGGCTTATTTATGCCCCGCTTCTTTTAGTATTCCTCTTGCTGTATCTTCAACAATTTCCTTGTGCCTTGGTACCGCTATCTGTTTCTTTCCTTTTCGATAGATGTCGTGGTTGCTACCGTGGCGATAGAGCTCGTATCCGTTACTTGTGAGAGAATCTATTAAGTCTCTTCTTTTCAAAAGCAATACCTCCTTTCTGATTATTATTATACGCATATTATGCGCATTTGTCAACGTTATTTTGATAAAACAATTAAAAAAGAGCCTGCCGGTATTACCCGAAACAGGCTCCATATAAATGAAGATATAATAAGGGAAAGCGTTATAAAACGAAGACGTTCCTGCTGTTCTTACCGCAGATCCACCCGGAAGGGATCTTTAGCCAGATGCAAGTCTCCGTGTTCTGAATGTCCTTGATCGTGACTCTCGTGCCACGCTTCAGGACCGTATTGCCACTTGTGGACACAAAGGAATGCTTTTTCGCATCTTCTGTCAGTTCATAATAAGGTACGATCTCCCCGTTCGGCTCTTTGCGGACGTTCAGATCCTGCTGTGTCGTGTAGGTCTTTCCGATTTCCCACAGCTGAGCAGATGACGAAGCGGCGCTTCCTAATGCGGCGTAAACATCTTTTAGATGCTTTATACATCTATCACCGTATCCGACGTTGCTGTTCCATCCGCAGGGGCCGATCTTGCTCAGATAATCAATATCGGTTGTACAGTTCTTCAAGGGCTTATATCTGGGATATGCCAGGAATTGAAAATATCCTTCACAACCCTGCTCCATCGAATAGTATACGCGATAGACCGCCGGATCAGTCTTGGCTTTGTTGTCCATAGCCACCTTCGGACCTTTCCAGTCTTTGCTCTCGCCTTTCATTCCCCAATAATTGAAGTATTTCCGGGCGAGTTCACTGTTCCATCCTTCCTGTATCGACTGCGCGATCATGCCAGCAGCGACATTATGATATCCGTGCTTCGCGCACATAGGAACCAGGATCGCATACATCTTTCGAATGTATTCAGTCTTTGTCATTTTGATGCTCCTTTACTGTACTGATATACGGATATTCCAAAGATAGCTCCAAAGAATGTGGCCACAAGTGAAATGGTTTCCACGATCTTGAACGTATCGAAGCCATAAAGCGCACCGAGTCCGCTTATCAGAGCGATAGTCGGAGCGACCGCAACAGTCAGGATCCATTTAAGAATGTCATAAACTTTGTTTGGAAGTATCTTCTTCATATCAATTCTCCCTTCATCTGTCTTTTAAGATGTCTGTAACAGCCTGTTCAAGCTTATATGTACGTTCAATAACATTATTGTGCTTTTCCACCCGGTCCGATAACGTGTCAATCTTTACGTCAATAACTGCTATATGCTGTTGGAATGTTGCATTGATTCCTGTTACATCTTCTTTCAGGCTGTCAATTTCCGCTTTCAACTGTTTTCTGGTCTCGTCCTGATCCTTTTTGGCTGTGATTCGCCAAGTTGTCAAGCTTCCGATAAGTGTTACCGCACCCGATATGAGCGCACATATAATTGCTGAATCCATCTGTTTCTCCCGTCAAAAAAGCATCCCGGAGGATGCTTTGAATTTGCGTAATTGTTAAAGTTTGCGGCATTATTCGACCGCTATATAATGAAATCTTCCGTATCCTGAAGATGATGCCGCACCTCTGAAATAAAAACCACCTTCCGCTACATCTCCGATTGTGAGATTGTTGGCGTTGTTTGGCATATCAAAAATACCCGTTGTCGTAGATGATCCGACTAAAAATCTATATTGTTTATTAAACAAGTATACGTTTTTATCCCATACTAATATTAAACTGTTAGTCCTCATAGATGTATCACCGCTATTCGCTTCAACTCTATATACTACTATGCGACTAGGTTTAAAATCAGTATCGCCAGTACCATTTGTAAAATTGACATATTGCGCCCCACCAACTTGCGCGACATCAAAAAATCCGTAATTAACTTTTACATGGCTACCACCACCGCCATTTTGAGCAAGAACAAATGCCATTTTTTTCTGCCTCTCTTTATGTCGTAATCCGTTACATGGAATAAACAAAATAAACAAAGGCAAGCCAAGGCGTGAGAAAAGGGTAACTGATACAAGGGTTATTGTGACGTTTTGTGATTGCCCCTTGGCTCGCCTTATTAACTTAATTATTCGCCTTCGTTCGGTTCGGGTTTGGGTGTAGGCTCTGCATAATGATCAAAGCTTACCCTATTGCCATAACTGTCGATAAGCATAACCATGGCTTCGCTAAATCCGGCATTGCCGATAAGCCTTGCACACTCGGAATGATAAAAGGCTTTTGCCTCTCCCAAGTCAGCTTTCGTGCCTGATACTCTCGATGCCCATTCTCCTGATTCTTTGGCTTTTGCCGTAAATACGATTGCATAAATCATTTTTTCTTTTCTCCTTTACTTTAATCTTCTCAACTTAACAACTGCGCCTTCGTCTGCATCCGTACTATATGTTACGCTCATATTTGACGTACCCGTGCCGCTAATGGCTGTGATTTGCGCTGATGGGTTCTTATTTACGGTTGACGCTGAAACCCCGATCCATGGCATATATCCATCATTGTTCGTGTCATTAACATCGTTGAACGTGAACGAACCGTTTGATACCTGCGTCGGCGGCGTTGTTTCAATCCAATCGTCAAGCTCGGTTTTGTCGGCCTTTAAAGCAAGCTCGGATTTGTCGGCTTTGCCTGATATGTCAACGAAGCCGCCAAAATCATCGTATCTGTAAACAGGCGGGTTCATTGTCCCCCTGTTGATGTTGATAACTGCTATATGAGCATCTGCCGGGATCTCGTCGCCATCACGAAAGTTCGATGTCCAATACTGAGCAGCTTCGCCGGTTCCTATCGTGCCTCCGGTCCTTAAAAGAAAGAATGTGTCTTCATATCCTGCCGCCAAGTATGTACTTGCATACGTTACAAGATCAGCAAAATTAATTGAACCACCATATCTAACAAAGGTTTTGTCTGACACATTCTTGAAAACACCCTCAACAGCATCATATTCGAGAAGCTGTCCGGTTTCCAATGTTTCGGCATCTATTGATACATCGTTCAGATCATTAAGAACTATCGCTCCTCCGCCACCAGACAAGGACATCTTGTATGACCATGTGGCGTGATTCGCATCTCCGCCAGTTATACACATATAAACATATCCATCAGTGTTTGATGGTCCGTCTTGATAATTCAGATAAAAATCACCTGCATTTGCATCAGCAATTCCTGACGAAGGATAAACGGTAGGAAGAACAGCGCCTCCGCTGATCGTTGTGCCATGATACCATGTGGTTCCATCAGCGCCGTCGTCGCCTTTAGGTCCCTTCAGTACGCCTAAACTTTGCCAGGTATCAACTCCAACACATTTCCACAGTTCGAAAGTGTCTAAATTCAGATAGACTGTCGTGTCCGGGAAATATCCCTCACTTGATGACGATGAGCTTGTAACCTCTGTGCCTGTTACAAAAACCGCCTCAGTAACCTGGTTCATTAAGTCCAAAGCGTGATATATAGCGCCCCTGACTTCTTCGCCGTATACTGCCTGCAATATCTTGAGTAAATCTTGTGATATATCAGCCATTGCCTCTCCTTTCCTATATCCATCCGTGATCTATGGCATATTGAGTCGCTTGAAGTATTTTAATCGTAGGAACTTCTATATAAGTTCCACTTGCTCTAGCTGCTGAATTAGTGGATCCCCAACATGAATAGTCTTCTGACCCTGATTTGTTTGCAAATATTCCCGGGCTTGAACCTCTCATGTGAAGGCTTCCACTTTCGAGCGACAACGTTCCTTCCCCATCCGTGATGGTTCCTGTTGCAGCCACAAGCTGACCCTTGAACGTTCCCGATGCCGCGCTTAATGATCCTGCGAATGATCCGGTTGCACCTGACAGCGCCCCTTTAAAGGTTCCGCTGTTCATGATGAGATCGCCTGTTGTCATGTTTAAGCTGAACTTACCGGCAAGATCAGACAGGATGCCTGCTTTAATAATCGAAGCTGTGAGGATGCCTGTATCTATCCGATCAGCTACTATGCTTCCATCTGCTGTCATGGCTGCCTTGATGTTGGATCCTGTCGGCCAGGGATCTGTTGTGCTTGCCCGCTCCATGTATCCGAGTCCGTTCTGGCCCCATCTCCATCTTTTCAGGGATGCGTCGATAGTCGGCTGATCTACTATGTTTATTGCTTCGATATAGTCGGCCTTGCCTTCCGTTTCGTGATACTCATAAACGACATGACCGCCCTGGGTCTCATCAAGAAGCATGGCCAGAGCATTCTTTTTGGCTGCTTCAAGGATTGCCGACTTGCTCGGTACGTCATCGATCGCGTTTGTTGCATCAATGACCTGGCTTGTTAATGTCCGGCCGCTTGTAACATGGCCGCTCAGTGTGATCGTGTTTTTGTCGATGTTCTGAATGTCTCTTACAATATGTGTGAGATATAACCGCTGATCGACTGCGAAGGGCTTTGCTATGATCCGGACCGAGTCGCCGATCTTGAACTCTACGACGTTATCGACCGGGGCCAGATCAACAGCTTTTACTTCCATCGTGAGTTGAGGCTGTGAATATCTTGTAAGATAACTCTGCGCAAGTCCGTTCAGCTGATTCAGGTTGTCAACGTTATCAAAAACAACTGCTTTTGCCTTCCGGCCATATACCGCGATTGAATCAAGATCTTCGATGGTTGTTCCCTGAAGTCTTTGATTGTATCCTTCGTATATTTCCGCCTCAAGCTCGTCGCCGTAGGGTGTTAGTACGTTCGTGAGGTTCCCGTAATCGGCTTCTTTGACGTAATCAAGAAGGTTGTAACCGTATTCGATAGGCTGACTTGCTGTCGAGCCGTAATCCTCAAGACGAACAATGTCTATATATCGAGTAACAGTGTTGCCCGAAGTCACCCTCCGGACTTTGATATAACCGTTGTCTTTGCAAATGCAATTTCGCAGATCATCAAGGATTGACCATTCATACTCTGTCTGCCAGTTACAGATATCGCTTGCCCCGACGTTTGTTATGTATCCGGGTAGAAACTGTCTGTCTGCAGGTCGGTTCAGGTTGTAGGCATTGATTGCCGCCTGGAACCTCTGAGAATAGCTTTCATCCGTTATGAGTGCCGGAGTCATGAATTCATCACCAAGCCATGAGATATCCTCCAAGCAGTAGATGTTTGCTACTTTTGCAAAATCTGTATTCACTTCCTTTATTTCTCCGCGCCAGAATTCTTTGTTGTCGCGAAGGATCGTGACCAGTGCTCCCTTTGTCAATTCACCATATAGAGGATTCGTCGGCGGAACCTTGAACCGGAATTCTCCGGCCTGGCCAACATCTTCTATGTGTTCCGTGTCATATATCGTGGAATCCGCATTTGCCGGATAATATAAGATTTTTGAGCCAAGATTGATCTGATACATTACAGTGATCCACCTCTGTACACGATCTGAACTGTTGCGGATCCGGTGAATTCAAGTTCCGCCTGTTGTTCTCCGCCGACCATGATTGACGGTATTCTGTTTGAGCCCTGCGCAAGTTCATATGTGCTGCCCTTGAATGTTACGTAAAAGTTGGCCGACAGTTTATCGGAGACAACTATGTCCGGACATGTGAGCATATGGCCGTGCGGGATCGTGATTGAACCGCTTCCGTCTATCACATGAGAACCTGTTTGCGTGATAACACCTGTCTCAAAATTAAATGGATCCCACAGCCAGGGATCCGTCGAAGATTGAACATCATATTTGTATGGGTCAGCGTTCGGGACTGCCAGAGTGAAGGTTCCCAGGTCTCTGAATCTGTCAAAGCCCTGTATAAACGTCCGGCCGCGCCAAAAGTACGCCTCATCATTATCAAGTGTGAGTCTGCAGATCCGTCCGTGAATCTCATTTCGGAGGGCAGAGATCACTCCGTCCCAGTTATGCCTGTTTCGTTTGCCTCCAAGCTCGAAGGCGAGTTCGCGCCTTGTATATATCCTTCTGCCGGATACGATTTCGGATGCGTCGATCAGGCCGTCTCTTCCCGGAACCTGGATATAGGTTGTCTCCATTTCGGGATCGCCGATATAATTGTTGTTACTTAAAGCCAGATCCCAGTCGTTCAGAGTGTGGAAGGTCTTGCCGCTGTCTTCCACATATATCGAAATACCATTTGTCAATTCATTCATCTTCTGGCTCCTCTGGTAGCTATTGAACCAAGTGCTGTATTCATCTCCGGAGCAATAGAACCAACAAGCGCACCCGAATCCATTACAATCTGTGTGCCTGCTGCCAAGTATGGCAGATATGTCTCAAGCAAGGCTGTCAGTTCATTTCCGCTTGATAACGGCTGTACCATTGCCCTTCCACCTGATACCTGTACAAGTTCCGGGCCAGCTTCACCGACTATGGCGGTTCCGCTTGTCAGAATTCCACCCTGGGCAAGCATAGGAATATTCGGAATATTTGCCGATTCGCCGCCGATCGTGATGAGGTTTATGCCATTTATTACGCCATTTGCCAGGCTGATGATGTTGTTAAGTGCTTTCTTAACGATATCGCCCAGCATACCCCACACTCCAGCAAATACTTCCTTGACACCGTTCCACATCTGCTCCCAGTTTCCGGTGAACAAGCCGGCGAAGATATCAAATATCCCTTCGATGGCCGTCAATGCGTGATCGATAACATCCTGAATGAAGGTCATTGTGCTTTCCATGTATGGTTTAATGAAATTGCACAGGCCTTCCCAGACGGCTTTCACAACATCACTGAAGCTCTGAAAACTTCCGCCCATCTGGTTGAGTTTGGCGACTATGTTATCTCCGAACTGTTGAAATCTTGCCTGTATAGCGTCCCAGGTTCCGAGTGCTTTTGCTCTGAATTCTTCGTTTGTCTGCATCAGTGTGACGAAGGCAGCTACAAGAACACCGATAGCAGCTACAGCCGCCAAGATCGGAAGTGAAATTCCACCCAAGGCTGTCATCAACGATCCTAAACCACTTGTCAGCTTGCCTATAATTACAAGCAAAGGACCAAGCGCAGCAACAGCAAGGATGACATTCATAATTGTTTTTTGTGTGCCTTCGTCCAATCCGTTAAGGTAATCTACAAATCCTTGAACATATCCGAGAAGTTCTCGAAGTGTAGGCATTAAAGTATCACCCAGGGTAATTGCAAGCTCTTCAAGCTGTGACTTCAAGATCTGCATCTGCCCTGATGCGTTATCCTGCATCGTCGCTGCCATTGCCGCAGCAGAACCTTCGTAAGTCTCAAGGATTTCTGCTCCGGAAGCCATCGCTTCATTCAGCGGAACTATGCCGTCTTTTGTCCGAGCGAATGCTTGTGAAGAATTATCAACCGCTTCTGTCAGTTTGTTGTAATCTTCTTCTGTCGCGTTTGCTATGGCGAGCAGTCCTGACATCGCCCTTGTTCCACCGAGCATGGCGACCGCTCTTGCCTTTTCAGCCCCTTCTGCACCGAATGCCTGTTTATTTAATTCTTCAAGTGTTGATGAGTATTTTTTTTGTGATATATCCCCAGCTTCCAGGGCTTTATCAAGTGCTTCAACTTGCCTGTCATATTCTTCGATAGGCATATTTATCTGCACAAAACTCTCACGAAGCTGATCCATGATCTGACGGAAGGAATACATTTTGCCTTCGTCATCAGCCAAAGATAACCCAAGTCGGGTCATCGCCGCTTCTGATTCTTTCGTCGGCTTCGCCATCCTCTGGAACATATTCCGAAGTGATGTGCCTGCCATATCAGCCTTAATTCCACTGTTAGCCATAAGGCCGAGTGCAATGGAGACATCTTCTGCCGAATAACCTAATGCTCCGGCAACAGGCGCGACATATTTGAACGATTCGCCCATCATGGCAACATTTGTGTTCGCATTTGATGCGGCCGCTGCCAAAATATCAGCAAAGCGCCCGGAGTCTTCTGCCTTCATCCCGAACGCTGTTAATGCATCCGTTACGATATCAGATGTTGTGGCAAGCTCTTCACCAGATGCGGCTGCAAGGTTCATGATACCCGATATACCATTCAGCATATCTTCGGTCTTCCAGCCTGCCATCGCCATATAATTCATGGCTTCAGCCGATTCAGATGCAGAGAACTTCGTTGTCTCGCCCATTTCACGAGCCTTGTTGCGCAGAGCATCGAACTCATCCCCTGCTGCTCCTGAAACAGCTGCAACTTTTGACATGGATGCATCAAAATCAGCCGTTGTTTTAATAATGCCTGCGCTCAAGCCTGCTGCCGCTGTGGATAATGGCATCAATGCCTGTCCGGCACTACTGATCTTATCCCCGACATTTTTCAGACTTTCGCCTGCTGCCGATATTTTCTGCATGGCAACAGAACTTGCTGAAGCCTGTTTTTCAAGTTCTTTCAGCTCATTTGTGCAGCTTATAATCTCACGCTGAAGGGCATCATACTGCTCCTGTCCTTCCCCGGTCCTTTTTAACTCTTCCCCGACTTCCTTCTGCGCTTCTTTCAGAGCTTCGAGCTTCGTCTTCGTTTCACCGACACGCTCCGCCAGAAGTCTCTGCTTCTGTTCCATCAGCTCTGTGTTGTGCGGATCCAGTTTGAGAAGTCTCTCAACGTCTTTGAGCTGCTTTTGAGTGCTTCCTATCTCCTGGTTGACGCTTTTGAGCGCTTTGGATAATCCGGAAGTGTCAGCTCCCAATTCGATTGTGATTCCACGCACTTTTGTTGATGCCATGTCTAATCTCCGAGGTTAAGCTCTCCCCGGAAGAATGCAGCCATAGATCCGGCAGGAGCTTTTTTATCATATTTTTCATGGTCGTTAGCCTTTTCGACTATCATGTCAAAGACCATTCCGACCGTCATATCATCAAGATCCTCTTTGGACAGATGTAGTTCAGCACATCTGAGCATAAAAATAGCTCCGTTCGGTTCTCTGTCCTTGGGAGCTACTTTTTTTTTGGGATTGATGTCTGTTTTGTATTTATCGCCCACAGTTCAAGGATGTGGGGTAATACTTCGTATATACTGAACATATCAAAACCATCAAGCCATTCGTCCGGTGTTTTTTCGGGCATATCAGGGTTGGCGTGACGTGCCATGATGTATGATGTATCTTCAAAAATCTGTAGATTAAGTGCGTCTAAATTTGATTCCTCCGCTTTGTTCGGATCGAACGCTTCTCTGAGCCTGTTCATATCAGAGATCATGTCTCTGCCAATAATAGCTCTATAAAGTCTTGGTGTTCGTGCCGTAGCGCGGAATTTTACATCTTTTCCGTCAATCTTTACGATCTTATCCATATTCTTCCTCTTTTTCCTCAAATATGTTTCTTAATATTTTTCAACAGATCGGTCTCACATTGTTCCGCCACAGGTGCGATATGCGGGAAAGCTCTGGCCCTTCCTCCATTTGCAAGGGCGTGTCCTTTTTCGAGCAGGTGAGTTAACTGATAATCTGTCTCATTGTGGATGGTTGCTTTTCTGTGATAACGCTTGTCTGTCTTTGTCTGCATAACCTTCCAGCCACTGTTATATTTATCCCACGATCCATATTGACCGCTACCGGATGGATGAGCATTACGGAGTGCCTGAACAGCATTCTTCGCCGTTTCACGCACTCCTTTGTCACAAGCTTCTTCAGTGACTCCGACGAACTCCGTAAGAGCCTTCTCTATTTCTTTTGTCAACTGATCTACTTTGATTTTTTTGCTCATCTTATCTCCTGTGGTTTATGACCACTTCGCATACAGCATCATATCGCTGTCAACAGTATCCGAGCTGAAATCCCATGCAACAGTAAGATCCAAATCGGAGTACCAGCCTCCGAACGTGAAGCCTGTCTTCGTAGGTGCTGTGGGCTCTGTGGCAAGCTCTCCGTCTGCTACGCTCTGGCTCTGAACTACAGATCCGCCCATGCTGTTGAACGATACAAGGAATGTTGATGTTCCTGAAGCGATATAAACCGCATCATGCCATGTGTTCTTTATTGCTTCGGGTGTTGTTGATGTCGTCATAGCCATGACATCACCGCTCTGAAGAGGTACGGCCGAAACAGTAAGTGCCTGCGTGACCGGAGTCTTGTTGTCTTCGATCGTGTTCAGCTCCTTCGTCGGTCTGGTTGCTGTACAGTTATAAAGCACGAACTTAGTGCCAGTCTGATCTCCATCTTCCTCAAAGGTCATTGCGAAGGCCTTTGCCTCGACTGCTGCGTTCTCGGTCATGACACCGTTTGCATCCGGAACCTGTCCAAAGATCTTCTCATAGACTTCCTCGGGGATGAGGGCCAGAGTAAGATCACCTTCATAACCGTTGTTTGCAGAACTCTGATAGTAAACGATATTGTCAGCGTAAAACTTGTTGATATCTCCCTGCGCTCCCATTGAGAACGAAACCGCACCGGGAACGTTTATGACGTTGCCGTATGTAGGAACTCCGTTAACCATGGATTCAATCGGGAAGATGTGCACGTTCTTTATGCCGAATTTGACTTTGTCCATTTTCTTTCCTCCTAAATCTGGATTGTAAAAGTGACCATATACATTTGCTCTGAATCAAGAAAGTCCTCATCTAAGTTCCAGAAGAGGCCTTTTTCGTTAAGGGCTGATTTTATCAGGCCCTCGGTAGCAGGATCTTTGTATTTCGTATAAAGCTCTATGTCGATATCCTCGATCTCGGCGTACACCTTATTGTCGGCGCTGAAGTTATCAGTGCCTCTGGTGAGATAGACGATGTATGGCAGTTCAGGAGCCGCGCCTACCGGGAAATGATGATAGGCCACTTTGTCCTTGAATTCCGGGATGCTATCAAGCATCTCGTATATATCCGTTAAGCTCATGCTGATCCTGTCCTTTCCGCGACGTATAACTCGATCTCGTCGGTGTCCGTCTTCCTGTATGTCCGGTAGATGAAGAACGACTTTCCGAGATACTGCAGGTATCTTTCATCGTGATACTCGGCAGCATTTACGATAAAGCGATATTCCGGTGTCAATCCGTTCTGGCCGGCTATCATGATCTCAGCACTTGATACCGATTCGACCCGACATAAAGTCTTGACGGGTTCCGGAGCGTCCGAGAATGCGCCGAAGCTATTTTTTGAGAATTCAGATTGAAGAAGATAGATTTCACTGTCCATTTGCCTTCTCCCCTATCACTCTGTTATTGAGCGCATATCTCAACATTCTCGGCATACCTTCACCGGATGCTCTTTTCCTCCACAACCATGAGGCATACATGACGATCAGGTTACAGTCACTTATGACGTCCAGATTGAGCGTCGCGCCTTCGGCTTGTATCTGTTCATAAGACACCTGAAGAAGCTGCGTGAACCTATCATCGTATGAAGTTGTATTAAGCATCCCGAGGTCGAGCTTCATGCTGTCCAACAGTCCTGCTATCTGTTCTTGATTCATGTTTTTATTCCTTTTTCTTTGATCGCGTTGTCTTTGCGGCGGGTTTCTTCGCCGTTTTCGTCTCTTTTGTTTCTTTCGGCTCCGCCTTCGTGGGTTCCTTTGCGGCTGTAAGGTATCCACGCTCTATAAGCTGATTGACCCTCTCCGGATTATCCGAGGGATATTTATCCCCCGGATTAAATCTTTCGAGAGTGTCGCGATCTATGAAGGCCTGTATGACCTTGATCATGCGGTTACTGTTACGTTTACAGACGCACTAGCTGAGCCGCTTACAGCTGTGATCAGTGCTGAACCGCTTGCAACACCGGTGATGACACCGTCTTCAACGGTTGCCTTTGTAGTGTCGGAGCTCGACCATGTGATGTCGCCCTTAACCGGTACAGTCTGAGCTGTTACGGTTACGTCGTCGCCTACTTCAACAGTCACGTCTGTGGCTGAAAGAAGAATAGCCTGGACAGTGTTTGCTGTATCAGGTGCGAACGGAACAGCTGTCGCGTCGGGAGTTGTTCCCTCGAGGCCGATTGCTACGAAGCCCTCTGCGATAACAGGCTGGCCGTCATAGCGTGCTGTACCCTTGAACGCTGTCTGATCCTGGATGAAGAACACGTGCTCAGACTGTGCGAACTTAGCTCCGGCTCTTTCTCCGAGAAGATACAGATCGAAGAAACCGCCGATGATCGTGTTGTCGGGGATGAAGTTGAGAACTTCGATAGCTCCGCCGATAACAGGCATTCTGTCTGATACACCGCTTACAACTCTGCCCTGGGCGTCAATCGATACGGTTGATGCTACGAGCTTCGTGTATGTCTTGCGGTTCATAACCCATGTAAGTTCGCCGCGTGAGTAATCGCTCTTTGCGTTTCCGGACGCGAGAACGATCGCCTCGAACAGAGCCGCGCCAGTGAGGCCGGCAGAAATCGAGATGATGTTTGTTGATCTCAGATCCTGCCAAGGTCTGGCCGTTGCCGGATAGTTTGCAGGCTCTGAAGACTGTGCAAGCCTTGAGAGGACGCCGAGAGGCATCTTCTGGGTTGCGTTCGTGTTACGGCCGTAAAGAATAGCCTTATCAACTGCGAGGCCGATTGCCTGCGCGAGTGCTTCGAGAAGCTTTGTAGCAAGATCAACGTCGTTATCCTCAAGAACTGCGTTGCAGACCTTATAATATCCGGCTACCTTGTAGCAGTCGATCTCTGCGTCGTTGAATGCAAGGCTCAGCTCGTTAAGAACTGCGCAGCACTCCGTCCATATTGCTTCCGCGACTGTACCCTGGATGATTTCTCTTCCGTTGCCGCTGATCGCCTGCACGTTTACATGACGATAGAGCTTGGAATAATCGAAAACGTTCTCCTTGATGAGCCCGATGAATACTTCGGGGATCGTGAGCCCGACGTTCGTGAGCTCTCTCTTGTTCTTGATGCAGGCTCTGATCTCTGACAGATAAGCCTTTACGTCTTCCCTCTGGAACATTTCTGCAACGTTCTCTACACTTCTGAAAAACTTGTTTCTCTTCATGATGGTTTTCTCTCCTTTTTTTGTTCTTTCCTGGGGCTGATCAGTTGCAGGTGCTTCCGTATCCTGATCCGCCTCGACACCTTCAAGCTCTTTTTCCATCTCCGCGATGTCGGTTTCGAGCTTTGCTTTTGAAGCTTCATGCTCTGACTTGTCTGCGTCGAACTTCTCAGCCTCTTCCTCAACTATCTTCTGGGCTTCAGCTTTTTCTTCGCCTTCTTCCATGTCGGCCGCTTCTTCCACTGAACGGGTTATCTCGGCTTCTCTCTCTTCGAATTCGGCATCTTTAGCCCTAAGAGCTTCGAGTGCCGCCTTAGCGGCATCGATCTTCTTTCTAAGAATTAAAGCTTTTAACATTCCTCTTCTCCTCCTTTGAGTTTCTTAAGCATCTTTTCCTTCCAGGCTTCATTTTTGCGTTTCAAAAGATCATCTCTTTCTTTTGCACGGGCTGCTATGCTCGTTTCTTCGTACGCCGGGAAGGTACAGGGTGAGACTTCATACAGCTCCACTTCCTTGAGAGTCCAATGAACTGAGCCATCTTCGCGGAATTCGGTTTCCTCTTCGATGATGTCAAAGCCGAAAGAGCACTGATCTACATCTCCGCGTTTAACACGCTCATACAGGTTCATAGCATCGCTATCGTTCGGATTGATATCGATGTGTCCCCATAATCCATAGTTATCCGTGCGGAGATCCAGCGTTCTCGCCTTCGTTCTTCCCAGAACAAGTGTCGTATCATGGTTGATAAGAGCTCTTATATCTCCCGACAGCGTTTTATCGAACGCTCCCGGAGCGATGCTTTCACTCATGCCCGGAGCGATTTCGTAAACGCTGCCAAAAACAGCGAAATATCCTTCGATCGAAAGATTTCCGCCGTCATCCCTTGTATTGAATTCAGACGATATCGTCCGAAGTTGTCTGTTGTTTCTACTCATTGCTATCTCCTTCCTGCACCAGTTTCTTCTGGTTGCCGATCATGTCACTCGGAATATAGTTCTCAAGGATCCTGAGCTCATCAAGGCCCTCAAGCTGGCTCATTCCCATCCGATCTCTTACTTCGTTACCGGTGACAATGCCTTTATCCGACAAGCCACCGAAAACTCTGTAAATCTTCTCAAGATCCCAGTCCATTAAGGCCAGATAATTGAGCTTGATATACATCTTCGGCGAAATAATCAGTTTGTTGGTCATCTCCTGCTGGATTGCTTGAGCTATAATTCGGATCTTGTTCTGGACAAAGCTGTTCCATGCTTCCTGTCTGTACTCTCCAACTCCTAAAACAAACGGCGGCACGCCGATTATGGCTGCCACCGTTCTTTTATCGAGCTGTACTGTATCAGATATGGCCAGGTCCGCAAGTGATAGCGGACGGACCTGTTCCACCTGGAACTGTTCTGCAGGAAGTAACCAAGGTTCTCCAGCCTCTGACGATTCAACATAGTCTTCAAGTATTTTCTTTCGCTTCGCCGGATCCGATAATTCTTCTGTGAACCCGTCAACTCTTACAATCACGGAAGGCTTCCACTTACTCTCCATGAAGCCCTTCTCTGTAGCTGCTGCCTGTTTAAGGTTATCCGCGACTGTCCGAAGGTATGCCGTGATGCCTTTACCCTTCCAGAGATACGTTTTGTCCGGATTGAACACAAAATGAAGTATGTTATCAGGATCCCTGACCTTGCCGTCGATCAAAATTTTATAATCCCGGTACCCGATAGGCTCAAAGCTCACACGGCTCGCGCTGATCGGTTCAAGGTTAATCAGCTGGCCCTGGTATGTATGCGGAACGACTATCGAATTCCCTTTGCCGTATAGAAGCATATTCATGACGATAGCCTGCATCCATGTTGAGCGTGTCATGTGCATTTCAGGCTCAATGTCGATTTTTCGGCTGAGCTCGTTGATGATCCTTTGATCGCCTCTTTCGGTGTTGGCCATCAGGTAGATCGTTAAGGATCCGATGAGTTCGGCTATGGTCTTACAAGCTGTCATGATCTCCGGGTTATGATCCAGAGATGTGTACCCGGGGCAAGATATCACGCCCTCATCTTTAAGCCAGAACGCTATCTGCGAAATATCGTTCCGACGATTGATTTGCTTTTTGTTCCTTCTTCTGCTCATTATTTATCACTCCACCAGCCGTCTAGTTGCTTATTCTTTTCCGCTGCTTTGATAGAAGCGTTGACTGCAAATACCGAAGCATCAAACAGGTCAATTCTCATCTCCGGCTTGACCTTCTCGTATTGAACGGCATCGTCTGTCTTTTCGACGGCCGCGACGTTCGAAACACAGTATTCGTAAGCTTCTGAATGCAAATAATAAAGACGGCCATCTTTTGCCGCCTTCTCGATATGCCTGAAGCCTTGCGATTTCAAGTAATAATACTGTGGCTGATCCACTATTTTGAACCCGGCCTTCTTCATAGCCGGGAAGTATTCCTCACCCGCAAACTTGCGATCATGGCCAACCATGGCGATCTTGAAGCCCATCTTCCTCATGCCGATGAACCAGTTCACGATATCACTGATGTTCACTGTCGGAGTGTTGGCCATAGTCAGCCAGCCGTCGTCCATCCATCCATACAGCGGAATGTTGTCTTCTTCTGATTTATGAACGGCCATCACTACCGGGCAGAATGCGTGTGTGATGATGATGTCAACATTTTTGTAGGTCCCAAACAGGGCCGCCGCTGTCAGGTCGTGAAGCCTTGACAGGTCTGCTCCGCCGTACCACTTGATCGGGAGCTTTGCCAGCTCTTCGATTGTCCAGTTGTACTTTCTATCACTTGCCCGGAATTCTTCGATGTCAAACCAGGCTTTCAGAGCCGCCGTATATATATTCAGCGATCGGGACAGGAAGTCTTTTCGTACGCGCGGATCATTCTGAGCCTGCAGGGCATCATTCATCATGTCCTGTGGCCGGATCGTCACTCCGTAGTTTGGATTGGCTTTCTGGTGCTGGATCGGATCCGTGTAATCAACGTTTCCTTTCTCGTCCTGGTCCGCACGGGCCACAAAGCTGAAAAATGAGTCATCTTTTACGATGCCCGCTGCTACTTTCACGGCGTACTGCATTCGGTCATATCCGAATGAGTTCATATCGTCGCCGGCTGTTGTGATACCGATCATCAGCTTGTTGGTGTATGACTTCATCGCTTCTTTGAAGCGGTTATACTGTGAAGGCTTTTTGTATGCTGCGACTTCGTCGGCGATGGCGAAGTTACAGTTGAATGAATCCTGGGCGTCCGGGTTGCTGGCCATGATCTGTATTTCCAGAGTTCCGTCCGGTCTTCCGTCTGCAGTTTTGAATTCGTATTTGATCGAGTGCTCAAACGAATTATCGTGTACCTCGAAGTCGTCAATGATCTTTTTGTACTTAAGCGAAAAGACGAGGAAGTTAAACGATTCCATTGCCTGTTTAAGAGCTGCGGCCACTACGTAGATCGTGGATCCGGATTTCCTTTGGATTATTCCGACCGCAAAACTAAATGCCGCTATGAATGAGGTCTTCCCGTTTTTTCTGGCTAAAAAAATGAGCCCTTCTTTGTATCTGCGCTCATTTGTGCCTTTATACCAAAATCCCAGAAGATTGTATGTGATGAATATTTCAAAAGGTTCAAGGATAAACGGCTTCCCGAGGAGCGGAGTTCCGTCAAGAGCTTCGCCTTTCCGGTGAACAAACATGCCTTCCATGATGCTCACGGCCGCATCCGGTTGCGTGGTCCTGAATTCCAGATCTTTCCTCTTCAGGTCTTCCAGAAACCGTTTACATGCGTTTATGATGTCATCACCCGCGATCTGTTTTCCGCTGACTACATCCTTAGCATATTTGATTGCTATGTCTTTATAATGCTTCGCTTTCATCAGATACCTAAATCAGCAAGTGCATCAGCAAGCCCTCCGCCTTTGTTCTGGTTGACAAGTCCTTTTTCACCGAGCATCTTAAGTCCTCTCGGAGTAAGCCCAAGATCCCGCCAGTATGTCAGGGCCTGAGCGTTGCAATCCTGGACTACTGCAAGCGCCGGGTTCTTAATGATGTTCGTTGCGCCGCCTTTGTTTGTATGTTTGACTATCGGTGTTTCTCCGGATTTTTCCCAGAATTCCTGGGCCTTGTCTCGTGTTGCAAGAATATCAGCCAGCGTTTCAATCACTGTGTCGTAATATTTCTGATACGTCCCGGCATCAATACACTGCTTCTTGATTTTGTTCTTCCATCTCTGTTTTGTCATTTCAAGCTTCTATGAGTTCTGCTTTTGATCCGGTGAACCGTTCCCATCGTTCGATTATTACGTCGACATAATGAGGATCCAGTTCGCACATGTAACATTTACGGCCTAATTGCTCACAAGCGATCAGCGTGGAACCGCTGCCACCGAATACATCGAGAACAATATCCCCTTCTTTGCTCGAATGAGATATTGCCATCGCCGGAACTTTGATAGGTTTTTCTGTTGGATGTCCTGAAGATCCATTTTTCTTGTTTATCGTCCATGTCGAGAGAGCATGTCCTTCCTTCGGAAAATTGAAAGTGTGCTTTCCTCTCGTTGCATAGCATATTATTTCTGTATTCCAAGTCCAGTGTCTTTTGGCCAAAGACGGCATCGGATTTGGCTTATTCCAGATACAGTATGAATAATGATCAGCCCATTGACGCATCCATGTCCATATTCTTTCGGCCAGAAAGTGGCTTGTGCATATATAAACCGTCAAATCCTGGCTCATGATTTCATAAATGCTGTTTAGGGCATCTTCGATCCTGAAATCCTTATCCCACTCTGCTTCTGATAATTTATTCATTGCTTTCGAGCAGTCTGAAGCAAAATTTTTACTGTCAGAAGCTATATTGTAAGGCGGGTCTGTGAAAACCAGATCAGCCTTCACCCCCCCATGAGGGTATCGAGAACATTGATATCCGTACAGTCGCCGCATATCAAGCGATGCTCTCCGAGCTGATACATGTCGCCTAATTTTGCCCTGGCTTCTTCCGGGACTTCAGGTGCTTCGTCTTCTATGATCTCTGCTCCGGCTTCTTCAAGCTCCGGAATGTCAAAGCCAAATTCTGACATGTCGATCGTGGAGATGTCCTGAAGCTCTGAGGCCAGCGTGTCAAGATCCCACTCTGAGAGCTCAGCCGTTTTGTTGTGAGCCAGAGCGTATGCCTTCCGCTGCTCGTCTGTCATCTCGTCCAGCCGGATCACCGGAACGGTCTTCATTCCCAGCTCTTTGGCAGCCAAGAGCCGTCCGTGTCCTTCGACGATCTGATCGTTCCAGACACCAATGGGATCATTGAAGCCGAATTCTTCAATGGATCTTTTGATTGCCTGGACGTCTTTGTCACCGTGATTGCGTGCGTTATTTTTATAAGGCTCAATCGAATCGATGCTGACATATTCGACTTTTAATTCCATCAAAAACTCCTATCGGTTTCGGTACGTTTTGACACCGGTTTTTAAAACCGCATAAATCTTAGGTAAGAGTTGCAAGGGACTTATCTTGGATTTGTTCAGGTTTTATGCCACTTTGAAGGCCTTTTTTCCCGAAATAACCCCCTTTTCCTTAAAAATCCCTTGTATATATAAACATTTCCCCCCACCGTTCCCCGAGCGGTCTGAAATCAGATCGGAAGAGGGGGGAGGTCATCGCTGATACTGTTCCGGGATGTCGATATTATTCTTCCTGCAGGTGCGTCTCAACAGTTCCTTACCGGCCTCAGTCAGTTCTCCGGTGATCCTGTTATGCAGCTTATTATGGACGTCATTCGATAACGAGATGAGGTTCCAGTCGCACAAGAAATACTCCGGGAACAGATCGGCCGGGAAGATATGATGTACCATATCTGCCGGAACGTTTTTCCCGTACCGGTTCGAAATTTGACATTTGTATTTGTCGCGTCTCAGGATCGTTTCTCTTTTATGTTTCCACTTGTGGTTTTTATACTTGATCATCTCATAAAGAAGCCCCCGGCATTCATCCGGAGGCTTCATGTTAGGAAGAATTATTTGAAGAAGATAATCACTTCTCTTGTTGTTGACAGTTTATATGTATCATAAATATTTACTGCATACAACTGAATGACCCTGCAAAGTTTTATTCCTCGCTTTTCTGTGGCTCATACTTGCTTTTATCTTTGCACTCCTTCCATTCCGTACACATGAATTTCAACTGATGTTTGCAAGTATTACATCCCTTTTCTTTCACTTTTTCATAATCTGTATGCGCTATCATAGTTGCATAATCTCATTCATTAGACTTCTGATTGACAGGTGGTAAATCTTCGACAAATTCTGTTACCGTCATATCAGGAGCATGAAATCCATACTTAATCATTTGTTCTTTTACCGTCTGTCTGCTGGCCAAATCATCACATGGCTTTTTTTCTGCTTCTGCTTTAACCTCTAAAAATCTACACAGACTTATATATTGATTGCCTTTGTACCAAATATGGTCTTTATCATATTCTGATACTTCACACGGCTCTTGCGATAGTGCCTTGATTGCCATTTCAAGCGCTACAATATACCATGCTTTCAAACCTATCGGACATTCTTTTATTTCGTTCAATGCTTTAATTATTTCTTCTCTCGTCATTATTCCTGATCCTCATCTTCTGTCTCATCGTCTTCAGTATTATCACAGTCAGAAGTCATGTTATTAAAGCAGCCTCGAAGCATATTAAAAAATCCGTTTGACAAAGTATTACTCTGCCTTAACTCGTTCGCTGTGCATTCTATCTCTGTTATCGTTGTTTTGATTTTCATTCCTTATCACTCCTTTCCGCTTTGTACTTCGCCCAAATCTCGGCTTCGCATTTATCTGTTTTTCTGACGCATTTTTCATTGTCACACATTGGACAGCACACCATATATTTAATGCGGTTAATCTCTTCAGCTGTCATTCCTTACCGCCTTTCTGCTTTAAGAATAACCTCAAGCACTTCATCAGCATAAGGTTCGTCCGTGTTACAGATATAATACGAATTATCGGTCTTTTTGCCGTCTTTCTTCCTGCCGTCTGTGATAGTGTTTAATACGGCATCAAGATACTTTATCTGATTATCTGTCAGATATTTAAGTATGTCCTCTCTTTTGATAACGATATGGGTATTTGTTTTCATTTTTTATCCTCACTTTCTGCCTTAACTCGTTTAACTCAACTTTCACGGTCTATAAACAACGTGCATTTCCTTTAGCCAAGAAAGATTTAACAAGTCTTTAACCTTGATACAAATATCGGGGATGTTTCTGAACTCACTTTCATTTTCACCGTCATAGAAAGGAAATCCATAACCTTTATCGTCAAGTTCTTCTTTTGTGTACTTTTCGCATTTATCAAGGCAATTCGTATATCCACCAAAAGAACGTGGTTCATCATCATCTGTTAAATGCCCCCAAAAGAGTACGCACCCACTCCACATAGGTTTGTGTTCGTTATTCACTATCACATATTCTCTTTTCACGTCGTATCACCTTTCTTAAACTGACTGCCTAACATTTTCTATATCACATCAGTTTCCCGAAGCCTTCGAGCGCGTCATCTCTGAGATAGTATGCGGTTCTCTCGGCTATGTTCATTCGTGTCGCTGCGTCTATCATTGACAGGCCGTTGAAGTAGTACCATTCAATGATGATCCGGTGTTCTGCCTTGTCCATCTTCCTCACGATGCTGTATGCCCTGCCTTTTTTCTTCTCAACTTCTCGTTCTTCCTTCTCGATCTGCTTCTCGATCTGGATGATGTCGCCCATCGCTTTGACGAGGAAGTCTTCGGGCGTACTCTGAACCCGGTCTTTGTCATAGCGGATCGCTCCGGCGCCGGACGCTTTGTATCTTAAAGCTTCAAGCTCCAGGCGCTTATTGTTCAGGCGCTTCTCAATATTCCGGATTGATGATAAGTAGCTTGATGCTCTCGCTTGATTATCTGTCATCTTTTTTCTCCCTCTGGATTATTCCATTCCCCTGAGTGTCCATCGTCATGATCCAGCTCTTTCCACCGTCCGCTGAATATTGAAGTCCATCCTGAGTAAGCAGCCAGACTTCGCCGTTCTGCTTAATGTCGGGCCCGATGTCTTTCTTCCGGCTTCCGATCACAGCTCCGGCCCCCATCACTATCATGCTGAATACAACCCCCAACAGGAACCCAATACTAATCAATTCCATACTCCACGCTCCTTCATTCTGTCTGCTCCTTTTCTAGCTTGATATTCATCTTCTTGGCCAGGTCTTTAATCCGCTTGATGTTGTGAAGGTTTCTCTCATTCTTTGAGCTGAGCCGGTGCGATGGGATTTCCTGCAGTGTGTCGTAGGAATATCTTTCGATAGTCCTGAACTTGAATTTGCAGTTAAAGCATTCTCTGACCCTAGTCCATCCTTTGGATCTTGGCCGGCTGTCCTTGACCTTTTGATTCTCATATCCGCATTTTGGGCATCTCATTATTTTTCACCTCCTAGCAGCATGAACTCCGTCTGTATCTCCATTTCAGGATCTGACAGTGTGCAAACGACTTCATTGTCACAATATAGCCTTGTCCTATTGTCTTTTATTTCAAGATCGCACCGGGTCATTATCGACTTGGCCGTTATAACATTTCCTTCCGGGAGTTTTATCCTCATGAATATCGGCGTGTCAAAGGATAGGCTCGCAAAATCATAGAAAACCGCGCCGCAATATTTGCATTTAAGTCCGATAAGCGGAGCTCCGCAGTTTGGGCAATTATTCATCCTGAACCTCAACTTTCCACTGATTCAACCGTCGTATATTTCAACGATACCTTTATCCCGTCCTTTGTGGGTTTCATGCTGCCGGTGTATCCGTTCTTTGATATTGATATGCTTCCGATCTCGGACCTGGCCAGAGGCTCCACTGCGCTGAGAAGAATATCTTTAACCGCCTGCATTCCTTCCCGATCTTCGAAGAAGTCTCTGATCATGCCTTCGGCTGTCGCGATCTCTTCCTGCTGCTTTGTGAATGCCTGAGCTTCCGGGCAGTCGCACTTCTTGATAACCTCTTCGTTTATCATCTCCTGTGTGAATTCCTCCGGTACTTCCATGACTGCGGTCTGTCCGCAGAATTTACATGCTCCTGTTGCTGTTTTCATCCTTCTACCTCCCTCTTAAATCTCTTCTTTGGTTTCGTTGCTCTGTACTTTCTGCTTCTTCCGTGTTTTGGCTCGATAAAGTGGTCATGTTTTCCATTGATCCGGAAGTCGATCTTCATGTTACGGTTCGCGTTCATTTCTTCCCTCCGTTCTTTGCTTTGTTGTATCTGTTAATCACTGTCTGCTCGCAACATCCGAGTTCCTTTGCGATGGCTGCGAATTTCATGCCCTTCTCATCTTGCATCTCGACTATGGCCGCATTATCGATGTCTTTTCTCTTTGTTCTGGTTCTTTTCTCGAAATATGCCTTCTTGATCGAGTCGATAGCGTCCTGCTCTTCTTTTGTCCGGGGCTTCTTTTCCGGCTTTGCCGGTTCGCCGTTGCTGAGAAGCACGGTGTGGACTTCAGGCGGATCCGGCTTGTTTATCTTGATCTGAACTGTAGATTCTTTGAATTTTGCCGTTATTGTTTCGATTGCTGTTGAGATAGCTTCAAGAACCGTGATGAGCTCCTGCTTGTGATGTATCAATGCATCTCCCAGTTCTACCGGGCTGATTTCAGCTGTTATCCTCATGATCTTTCTCCTTTCTTAAAATACTGATAATGTTATGAACTTTGAAACGTCTCTGACGTGGTCCCGGATGATTTCCCAGCTTTCGCCGTAAACAACCTCATTTTTGATCTGGTCAAGGAGATTAACCACTTGCTGGCGTAATGCGGTGACTTCGCCCGCTGCCTCGACTGTGGCCTTGCCTGCTGCCTCCGTCTGGGTTTTGCCCGCTGCCTGTTTTTCGTCCCATACTTCGACGGGTTCTGACGGCTGGCATGCTGTCGGTGCTACAGGTGGAGGCATGATCTCGCCCTCTACCTTCTCAACTTCTTCCTGATTTTCCGTAGGCTTTTCAGAGTTTTCGGGTTCTTTTTTCTCGGTTTTTGGTTGCACCGGTGCAACTTTTTCTTTTTGAGCCTTCGACTTTTCAACCTTTTTCGGCTTTTCTTTTGGCTTTTCCTCTTCCTCTGGCTTGAATTCCCGCTGTGACAGGTCCTGAACAAGTGCATCAAGGAAGTCATCCCACGAGAGCGTTGATTTGTTTCCGGGATCTCTCATGTTCGTGATCGTGATCCCGTTATCCTTCATCGATACCATAAAGCGGCCCTGCCCTTCGATCCGGATGTTATATATCTTGTCGCCGTCCGGAATGTAATTTTCTTTTGCATCAACAACCTTAATCTCGATATTGAACTTCTTTGCTCTGTCCATTGAGGCCTTCATGAGCTCCGCAGGTTCCGGATGTTCATCATTCAGATGTTTTACGACCAGAGCGATGAACTCGTCAGGCTCGTCTTCCGGCTTTTCCTCACAGGCAAGCTCGATCGGGCTGATCTTGTTCTCTTCGTCGTACTCTTCTTTGATCGCCTGGATGTCCGTCTTTGACATTTCCGGGGAGAGCTCCTCGTTGATCTCGTCCGGAAGCGTCAACATGAGGGACAGCTTCGCAGATCCGTACTGTGCATATTTCTCCTGGATCTTGTCAGAGTTCCCGCCTTCGGAAAATCGGTCGTTAATCCTTATGAAGCGACTGACCTGCGTCTTATCCAGGCCGAATTCTGCAGATGCGAACTCGTTCACGTTCTTATATCCTTCTTCTTTGAGGATGTCCGTATCTCTGGCCTTCTTCAGCAAATATCCGATCCGGACGAAGCCTGTCGCGGTTCGTGACAGTTCCTGATGCAGCTGTTCTCTCAAGTCTGAGTATGAAGTGATCGTCATTAAGTCCATTTGTTTCCTCCTTAAAATCCAATGATGCAATATCCGTCTTTGAGTCCGTATTCTTCGCAGTCTCGAAGAATATATGTGATTATGAATATCCCGGCCTGTCTCCCTGTGTACTCGGTCCCGTCCCACTCTTTCAGCAGGAGCAGATCTCCGACTTTGAATCCTCTGTCATCCTTCCGGAGCTCGAACTTCTTTGTCCTGCTTACGACCGGGCCGAAGTATTCCGGGAGGATCTTCAATTCATGTATGATCGGCATTTCAGCCCTCCCCACATATCAGCAGTCTGAAAGTTTCCCGGCCCTTCGGTGTTATCAGCATTTGAAGCCCTGCGTGCTCGGAATATTGAGACTTATACTCTTTCAAAACGAAGAGGCCCTTGTTTTTGTCGGAATATGGCCGGAGTTCTTTCTTCTGGTCCCGGTAGATGTATCTCTGATCTTTCAGGAACTGTACGAAGTACCTCTCACCGATCCCGAGCTCTTTTGCCGTGTCTCTGATGCTTGTATTCAGCTTCCTGTCAACCAGGGCATCAAAATAGTCGGCTTTCGGTGTCATCTCTTCGATCTGCTTATCCTTATTCGCTATGATGTTCTGTGCTACTACAAGAGCATTCGCTACAATCTGCTCCGGTGTCATGTTCTCCTGGTTTGCCAGATATCCTCCGTTTTTCCGGATCGACGGGATAACCTCTGAAGTGATCCACTTCTTGAACTTCTTTGCATTCGCGAGCCCGCTGCTCAATATGAGTGAATACAATCCCGATTCGTTTATGATGGTCATGTCTCTGTTCTGACCTGACGCACTGATTCGGTGCGTCATCTTGTCATCTTCGTCAACGTGAGCTGCTATCGCGTTCCGTTCTGCCTGATATCCCAGCGCGGCCGCTACATCTTTGCCGACGAAATATATCTCTCCCTCGATATCTACTGTCCGGATCTCTCCGAATTCTTCGTTCTTGAATATCTGTAAATCATTCATACTGTCTCTCCTCTCCTAATCTGATACCCATATTTAACATCACTGTGTTTATATCCCACAAAGACGGATTACTGGAGAAGCAACACTTGCCGTTATCTGCGAACATGCAGCCGTCGCATTCTTTTGCCCCTGTGCAATATTCACTTACGAAGTCAAGCGCTTCTCCGAGCTGTTGAGCTGTTTCATAGTGTTTACTCATTTTCCCTCCTGGTTGTACCGGTGCAACTACGCTGTTTTTTGAACATTTTGTTTCGTTTTTGAGCTTTTTTTGCCCTTTTTGAGCATCTTTTCGTGTTTTTTGAGCTCTTTTATGTATTTTTCGAGCCATGCTTCGATCATTTGCTTATCCGGCTTCCTGTCATATGCTCCGTACCACTGAAGGATCTGGTCGTCCCGGATCTCCACGGTGATATACGGTATGTCCTTCTCGCTTATCTTTCTCAGGAAGAGGATGAAGCTTCTTCCGTCATTGTGACTACTTAAGTAGTTATCCCCGCCAACACAGTGATGCAGGATCCTGCCTTCCGAGACGATCTCAGCTGCGTCTTTTGCCGGTCTTATGATCAGGCCGCCCGCTGCTGCCGAGTATTTATCAGATAATCTGCGATACTTGGCTTTGATCTTTGAATATCTCTCGTTTGCTTCCTTTTTGCGCTTGTCAAGCTTCGTCTTTTCGGCTTCGAGAACCATCTCGTCATGTCTTCTTCTTATGTCCTTCGGAAAGAGCTGGATATCGTTCATCTCATAGCCCTGATCCGCTTTCATCTGCAGATAATCGTAATATGTTCCCCTTAACTCCCTTTTTGGGCGGCTTTTGTCGTAGTCATCGCTTTTGTTTGGCCACATCTTCTGTTTGACCATGTAGTTTTTCACTCGTTTCGGTGTCGCATACTTCAGGGCTATTTGATACTTGTCTCCGAAGCAGTTATTCCGCAGCGTCTCGATGATCTCGATGTCCTCATCCGTAAACTGAGCTCCCGTTCTTCTCTCAAACTGATACAGGAACAGCTTTTCATGCTGCCCTTTGGCTTCGATCAGAGGCTTGAGGCGGCTTTTGTATATTCGCAGTCTGTCTTCTATGTTCCGGCCTCTAGGATTGAAATTTACGGCGTATTTCATGGTCAGTCGCTGCCAGATGTCATCCAGGCCTGTTTTTATCATCATCTCAAAGTCGGGATATCTTGCGGCCGCTATATAGAAGTCGAGGACCCAACAGTCATCCCAGTAACGATCCTTGACCGATTCAGGTACCGGAATGTATTTATACATTTTCGTTTTCTTGATCTCCCGGAACAATGAGGGATGCGCTGTGTAACGAAACTGTTCTCCGCAGGATCCTTTTATCCAACCATATGTGTGATTCCAGTCATATCTGACAGGTTTCTTTCCCTTCTCGCAAACGATCAGCCTGTAATCATCGCATCTGTATCCTGTTTGAAAGTTTGCACGGACGACCTGACTCGTGTCGTGGATCCGGAAGGCGAACTTGTCATCTGTGATCTTCTGGCCACTTACGAAGTATTTATAGTGATACTCGTTTTTTGTATGTCCTGCCGGTTTATATGCAGCTTTTATCCCGCATCTGCGGCACTTCGTTTCTTTATCCCTTGCGGGCTTCTCGATGTCTACTGCGTCATCTTCGAAGGGATCCCCGGTCGATACCGTCCGGAGAATGTACTTCTGGCCACACTCGGAGCATGCGCATTCCGCGTAATAGCCTTTACGGCGGTACCAGATATAATGAGCTTCATATTGCTTTTTTATCCATTCTTCAAGACCTTTGACAGGCTTTAACGTGAATTCCAGTTTTTTCATCTCAGCCCTCCAGGTAGTATTCTTTTATGATTTTCTTTGCTCTCGCGGATCCGGGAATGCCGAGCTTGACTTTTCCGGTGAAGCCTGCTGCAGTCTCTATGTCGCTGTCGATATCGTGCATGTTCTTATGCGACCATTTGAGCAGGGCACCGATACATCCCTTGAGTGATTTGCCTTTTCTTCGATATGCTGTCTGGAAGAGCTCATCTCCTGAGATGATGAGCGTTCTGATGTAGTCAGACCAGTCAACCATGATATCCTTCGGCTTCAGATCGGCTATTTCGACTTCGAGCTTCCCCAGAGCAGCCATTGAACGATTCGTCAGATCGCTGTTGATTCCGTTGATATAGTCCTCTACATCCTCAGGATCAATGCCGTTTTCTCGGGCTAATTCCTTGAGAGAATCAATGTCGCCCTCCGTCTTTAAGCCTTCCGCGGCCTTATTAATTTCTTCAAAGTGATCAAATTCTCCAAACTTGTCAAACATCTTCTTCCTCCTTACCACGCTGTGGCTATGTCAATCATGTCCGGGTTTTCCTTTACAAAGTCGCCGGTGTCCAGGATCAGACCTTTGCCGAGTGATGTGTCGATAACTTCTCCGTATCTGCTGCTCTTCCCTGCGCAGATCACGAAGGGACCATACATCTTCACTCCGTCTTCTTCCCGGATCCAGTACGGATTTTTCCCGAAAACATGATCCGCCCGTTCAATGACTTTCTTCATAGGCAGGTTATACCAGGATTCCTGATGGCCCATGAAGTTGTTGATACCTTTTGCCGCTGTCAATACAGTCAGAGTAAGCAATGTCTGTGTTGTTATCCCCTTCAATCTTTTAATGTCCCTTCTCAATGTTTATCTCCTTCCTCTTCCGGAGGATCGAATTCAAGCAGTTTTTTCGCGTCTGTTTGAATGAACAGGATCTCCGATTGCCACTTTGCGTCATTGCTATATACTGCCAGTCCGTGATTTACACTTCTCGCGTGTTCTCCGGTAATTTCTATGTTGTCTGCGGATCTCAGCAGATCAATCACTTTCTGTCTCTCCCAGTCTGCTCCGAGGAGCGTATTTGCCATGTTGTAGAATGTATGTATGAGTTCCGCTTCCGGTAGTAAGCTGATCGCTTCTTCCGCTGTTATGTATCTTCTTTTCACGTTGCCTCCTTCCTGCCCGGGCAATATGGCTTTTGGTATGTGATACAATTCCAAGCTGTTTCTTAAGGTGTTTCAACCTTGCGCGCTTTATATCAATCGGGTACCGCAGGAGGCGGCCTTCCTTGTTCCTGTCTCAGTTTCGGTGAGGGAACATAGCCCTCGTCGCCCTTTTCCCCGATGTGATCAGAAGATGTAATTCTTCCCGAAAATCTCCATCCACTTCTCATGGCCATAAAGCTTCTCGAACCTTCCCTGTGCTACCTGCTGAAGGAAGAAGTCCTTTTCGCGGTTATTGTGTACCGCTTCCGGCCCTTCGGTATGATGCTTTTTGCACAGATACCCCCAGAGGCCCCAGCGTTCGGCAAGCCTTCTGTTCGCGGTCCCGTGCATAAAATGATGTTTCTCAAGGTTTTTCGTGTTCTCGATGTTCTTTTCGAACCGGCAAAGGAAACATTCTTTTGTTGCCTTTGTCTGAATAATGCTCATTGCCATTTCTTCAACTCCGATCTCATGTATTCCATGAATGAATGATCTGCCTGTGTGATGGTCCAATCGTGCCCTGTCAGGTTTTCGATCAGAAGATCCCAGAGCTCCGCGTTCTTGATCTGCTGCCCCTTCGCGTTCTTCCAGTCGTCTTCCTTGTACTTGAAACATCTCCCGGTGTCGATCGCGTGATATACACCGTTACACTTCGTGAATATGCTGATCTTGGCCTTCTTCGTGAACCGCTGGAGGGCTTTTATGATGGTCAGTAGCGTGAGAGCGTCTTCCGTCGTATCGTGAAGATGAGAAAATCCCTTAACTACGTTGTCCGGATGTGCCGGGCACTCTATCAGATATATTGATTTTCCGGGTCCTCTGTTTGGTGCTTTTATGGTTGTACCTACGTAAATATTGACTTCCACGCTTCTTCCTCTGACAGTCACATGTCAAAAACTCGAACTTATATTGATGACATATCGGACATTCGCATATCTTTACCGGTTCCGCCTGCTGCTCCTTCTTGAGCTTGATCTCTTGGTAGTACAGATAACTCATTCCGGTGAAGTTGTTCACTCCGCGCCTGATCGAGTTCTTGTCGATGTAAAACCCTTCTTCCGGTATCAGGTCATGATTGAACACGCTTCTCATGGTCCGCCGTGTATATTGCTTCGT
>JAILAN010000034.1 GCA_024681595.1 Lachnospiraceae bacterium | reverse complement strand
AATGAAAAGGTATCTTTAAGCCCTGAAATGGCAATAAGGATAAGCAAAGCAACTAATACATCTGTAGAAAGCTGGATGAACATGCAGCAAAAGCTTACTCTTTGGAATGCCAGTCAAAACGAACCTACAAATGTGATACCTTTTCCTATGAGTGCCGTAAAGGAAGGATGATCCATAAATAGCATATAGGATTTTTTTTAGCCGACTACAAATACGTAGCCGGCTTTTTTATACCCAAAAGAAAGGAGCGCATATGAACAACCTTGAAACACTGATAAAGAATGCCATCTTTCATTGCAAAATCAAGGCTTCCAGCTTTTGTTGAGCCGAAAAAAACACCGAAAAAAAACTTAACAACAGAAAAATGAACATTATGTAAACTACATTATGTAAATTAAATGATTTTTAATACACCCAAATCTCGCTGGCTCATTGTATTTAAAAGAAGGTGGGAATAAAAGACATTAAAGAAAAGAGTCGGTTCGGTCGATAACTATCTATGGGAACAAAATCATATGTATCAGTAAGGAATGTATCATGGACAGACGAACGAATTTAAGACTGAGGAAAAACCTTCCCGGCACTATCATAATCGAAAACATGGAATATACCGCAACGGTCATTAATATTTCTGCAGAGGGCATTGCCTTTGTCATGGCTGACGATGTTGATCTTAATCTGGGAGATAAGGTTATAATTACAGTCTTTGACGACTATAAAACCATTCTTGAGGATCATAACATGTACGTAGGATCTCTGTACGGATTTATCAGAAACATAAATCCTGCCAACACAAAAGACTCTACGAGGGTCGGGTGCATAGTAAATAACATGGACTATAACCGATATGTGCAGGAACAGTATACTGCCGTAGCATGTGGCGTAAGATAACGTACAGATTGAGGTATACCTGAGATTAAAGCAGAACAATGAGTTCTGCTTTTTTTTTATTCTATAAACAGTACTTTCGGTTGCGCCATATCTTTGGGATGCTTTAGAATAGCCATAGGGAGGATGGCAAAGACTATGAAACGGGATAAAATGAATTTCACACTGACATCGAGAAGAAAAGGTACTTCAACAGAATATATTCCTTTGCAGGAAAACAGTCTCAATGCAGTTATCGATATGGGGGCGGACGAATCTGACGGCGTAGTTGACATAACAATAACGGCGGAAAAGGATTTTTCCGGGATCGTAAGGATAGCACTTGACCGAGGAGAGAAACCTTCGGAAAATGCCGGATTTTTTCTTCCGGGCTTCATGTACGGAACGAACCGGGGTGATGCACCGCTTGTTACGGACAGCAAAACACCGAGACTTAGGATGATCGAAGAGTTTCCTGCATCGCCATGGTGGATGGTAAGGAGTGACAGACTGTCTCATCCCTGTGCCCTGATGTATCAAAATGGCCGGGTGACCGGATTTGCCGCTTCGCCTTATTACATTCTGCAGGATGGAAGCAAGGTTGCATGGAAGCCGGGATCTTCCGGAGAATTTTGTCAATATACAGGATTTGGCTGTTCGCTTCCTCAAAATGAGGTCTGGTACACCCTGGGATATGAGAATGCGCCGTGGATGTTTATCGACTCACACAAGATAACGGACCGCCGGGATCCAGATGAGAACTGCTTTGAATTAAAGAGCGGTGAAACGATAACAGTTAGCCTGTACTGTTACGACTACGAGGGCGATGAGAGAACTGTACATGATATCATAAAGTCTGTTTATGAGAAATATCATGAGAGCCCGCATCGTAAGTGCAGTGTCAGCCAAACCGTGCGTGATATTTCCGAAGCCATAGCAAAGGATGCGTGGATACCTGATAAACATTGCTATTCGGGATTTGTTTTTGATAAAGGGGATCATTTTGAAAACAGGCTGTTACCGTCGATATCCTGGACCAACGGACTGTCTGCTGCTGTGCCGATGCTTTTTTCCGCCCACCGGATAAACGATGGCAACATGCGCGATCAGGCGCTCGATTGTATTGATCATATTGTGAACAATTCCATAAATGAGCAGAACGGCCTTCCATACCTCGTTGAACAGGACGGAATATGGAGCAATCGCGGATGGTGGTATGACAAGCAGAATACGCCCGGGCACGCGGCATATCTTATAGGGCAGAGTGTATATCTGATCCTTAAGGCATATGAACGGGAAAAGGCCTGGGGCATAACTCACGATGCTTGGCTTGAATTTGCCAAAGGAGTTATAAAAAGGACTGAGCAATGCCGTAATTCCGACGGCGAGTATGCATATATCCTGTCTGAAAAAACGGGTGCCGGAAAGGAATATGATTCCTTCTCCGGAGCATGGCTGATGGCAGCTGCCGCATATTATTCCAAACTGACCGGCGAAAAACAGTATATCAGCGACATGCTTTTGAGCGAGGCATGGTATTATGATTCCTATGTAAAACATCTGCAATGCTACGGCGGACCGCTTGATATTGATAAAAATATCGATTCCGAGGGGATCCTCAGCTACTTAAGGGCGGTACGATACCTGCATGAGATCGTTGAGAGCGATGATATAAAGGATAAACTCCTCGATCACTTAAGGGATGCACTTTACTACGAATATACGTTCAAATTCTGCTATAATTCTCCGGTCAGGGTTCCGCCTTTGAGCAAGACAGGATGGTCGAGCTGCGGAGGAAGCATTACATCAGTAACGAATCCTCATATACATCCAATGTCATCATCTGTAATGGATGAAATGGCATACTACCTCAGATACAGAAATGACGAATATGTCAGAAATCGCTTGGAGGATACCATACTCTGGAGCTGCCAGTGTCATAACACGTTCGATGGGGAATTTGACTATGGCAAAAAAGGATGGATGTCCGAGAGGTTCTGCCACAGTGAAGGACTGCTGACGGAACACTATCCTGACGGATCGGTCGCATCAACGTGGTTTGCTCTGATGCCATGGGCCTGTGGCTCGATACTGGAGGGACTGACGGGTGAGGCCTGGAGTGACTGATGGATTTTGCAGGTGGAGAATAGATAATGAAAAGCAACAGGGGAGTTTTTGCACAGATGATAAAGAAACCGTCCAAGGCGGATGGCTTCTATTTTGGAACTGAGGATATTTTTAACCTCAAGGGTTCCGAGGATATTGTAGTTGTCGGACAGGTTATCGGCAAACTGACTACCGGAGATACAGTCTGTATCACTAATCCCGGAGACGATGACACAGCTTCGATGACGGGGACGGTTATAGGGATCGAGGTTAACAGACTTGAGGCCAGAGTTGCCAAAAACACCGTGGCTGCATTAAGGATCAAGGACGGAAGAAAACTCCCTTTAAAAACAGGTTCGGTGCTCCATACGGAACGCGGAACCAGGGAGGCGATACATGATGTATACATGATGGCTATTGGAGAAGGTTTTATCTCATTTAAGGAGATGAAGCTAAGCCAGGCTGAATTTGCCAGGATGAGTCTTACGGACATAGTAGAACTCATTAATCTGTTCCGGTTGTATATCGATAAAGAAAAGGGCAAGCTCGCTGAAACTCTGTCGTCGCATGATGCGGAAATATCCGATGAGCTGGGAAATGTATTAAGGGATAAACTCCTTTCGGCCAAAGAGATATATGTCCTGATGAACAAAAAGACCGGGGAACCACATATGCTGTCCGTATCCTACGAGAGTGAGAGCGGGGAGATAACAACTACCCCTCCGGATATCGTTGTTCTGACCAAAGCATATATTGATGAGTGGAAAAACAAATTTGACGGAGAAGTGTTTGAATTCCTTGAAGTAGAAAACGGTCCTTCGGGAACCGGGATCAGGGATTTTCTTAGCAGCGCTTTTTACCTTAACGGGGCCTGTGGGGTGAGGGTCCTTTATGAAAACATAGTGGCAGTTGCCGGATCGCTGGTTGCAAGGCCGGACTATTCCAATCTGCCGGATATCCAGGTACCGGTTACCAATCCTGATCTGGAAAGATGGCTGCTGCTGACGGGACAGCTTGATGAGCCAAAGACCACCGATGAGGAAAAGATCCAGATGGCGTTGTACTCACATCTTTTCCGCGAACTGGCCGGAGCCAGATTTATCGTACCTATGAAGATGGACAGTGAGCCTGATGAGCCAGATGAAGACGGACACGTCACGATCAAAAAGGATACTAAGATGACCATATCGATCCAGAGCGGCAGGGGCAACAGGGATGCTGTCCGTATGTATACCGACTGGAAACGGCTCCGCCTTTTATACAAAGAAGAGGAAGGATGGAGCGGACTTATCGAGACGATACCGGGCATGATAGAAAGCTTTGACTGCGCGATCAACGTGACCAATCATCCGTCCGCAGGCTGCTATGTGGATAGGATAGCCTATGATGCAGATATAAGGCGCCACGTCACTAAGGACGCCGGGGCATGTATATGACTCTACTGTCAGTTTTTGTGTACTTTTTCCCCTCTTCATGATAAAATTGATATAATACGGCATTGTGCGTTCAGGGCAGTGTCGTCAGGTTCAGGACAGCATCGGTCGACGGAGGGCTTATGTCTAATAACGAATATATCGCAGGGATCCAGACGGATTTGATCGGCAAACTTCAGCCACTGTTTGCCTATATTCCATACTTAAAGGACAAGGAAGGCTATAATACGAGCGCGCTTTTAGACGGAGACATGGCTCCGAAGGAATCTGTACCTGTTCCGGTATATGATCCCAAGGTTCTGGCCTTTGTCAAGGAAGCGCAGAAGACCGGTCTTATTAACCGCAATTACATCTATCCGTACAAGAAGCTCGGAATAGCTTCACCCAGAGATGAGCGGCTGGCCATATCGGGTGCGAAGTTCAAGGATATAGACGGAGTGATAGCCATAATGTCCAAATATGTCCTGGGCGGGATGACCAAGGGATATATGTGGGCGGAGGCCGTTGAGGAGGGCATTTGGCTCCATTGTTTGCTCAAACTCAAGGAATTACTGGAAATGCATGATCATCCGCTTGCATAGGGATGACATATCGGTATTTGTAAGAAAGGATACGAAAATGGGAGAAAAATCAATCAACAAAAAGAATTTTATTCTGGAGATCGCCAGAGACATCTTCTGCAAAAAGGGATATTCCAGAACGACAATGAAGGATGTCGTTGAAGCATGTGGCATAAGCCGTGGTGGTGTATATCTTTACTTTGACAACGTTAAGGATCTGTTTGAAGCGATCCTTGATTCTGAAAGCTCCAAGGATGAGGACTTCGGTGACAAGATACCCGAGGATGCATCATATTCGGATGTGCTGGCTCTTTTTGTAAAGGAAAAGAAAAAGCAGATCCTGTCAAAAAAGCCTTCCCTTGATGTGGCTATATATGAATATTATTTTGAGAATAAGATCTCAGGCAAAAAGAACTTTATCAGGAATGATTTTGACATGTCGCTTTATGTTCTGGAGGAACTCATCAAAGAGGGTATCGAGAACGGCGAATTCTATGATATAGATGCCAAGGCAGCAGCCAGCAATCTCATGTATGTATTCGAGGGACTCAAGATCGCAGCCCGTACGAGAGGTATCTCGGAGAGTACCGTTGATGAAGAGATTATGTATGTGATGCAGGGCATCATTGCGGAGGATTAATTAGATCAATATGGACAGTGTCAAACGTGTTTATGTAGAAAAAAAGGAGCCTTACGCGGTCAGCGCCCACAGGCTTAAAAACGATATATCAAATTACCTGGGTATCACAGGTGTTACCAAAGTAAGAGAATTTATCACATACGATGTTGAGAATATTTCGGATTCGGTTTTCCAAAAAGCGCTCGGAATGGTTTTTTGCGAACCGCCCGTAGACGATTATTATCTGGACAGGATAGACTTGGCTCCCGGAACCAGAGTGTTCGCGGTACAATATCTGCCCGGTCAGTTCGATCAAAGAGCCGATTCTGCGGTTCAGTGTATCAGATTCCTTGATGAAAATGAGGATCCGATCATTTTAACATCCGTAACTTACGTTATAGAGGGTGATATCACGGATGAGGAATTTGAAAGGATCAAATCCTACTGTATAAACCCCGTAGATTCAAGACTCATCAGTTTGGATAAGCCTGAAACACTCGTAGTCAACTACGACGAGCCGGAGGACGTTAAGATCCTCGACGGATTTAAGGATTTTGAGACCGATGAGCTCCGCCGTCTGTATGACAGCCTGTCCCTGGCCATGACATTCAGGGATTTTGAACACATCCAGAACTACTTTAAGAACGAAGAGAACAGGGATCCTTCGATGACAGAGATCAGGGTCCTTGATACATACTGGTCTGATCACTGCCGCCATACGACATTCCAGACCGAACTTAAGAATATAGAATTTGAGGATGGATATTACAGGACTCCTCTGGAGACAGCCTTTGAGAGCTACAAGGATACCAGAGAGGAACTGTTCGCAGGGCGCGATGACAAATTCATCTGCCTGATGGATCTGGCGCTTATGGGCATGAGAAAGCTCAAGGCAGCAGGCAAACTCGAGGATATGGAACCCTCGGATGAGATAAATGCATGCTCGATCATAGTTCCCGTCGAGATCGATTACGGTGACGGCCCTGTCACTGAAGAATGGCTCGTATTTTTCAAGAACGAAACACATAACCATCCTACGGAGATAGAGCCCTTCGGAGGTGCGGCTACATGCCTGGGCGGTGCGATAAGAGACCCGCTCTCAGGCAGAGGCTATGTATATCAGGCTATGAGAGTCACCGGCGCTTCAGATCCCACAGTGCCCGTAGCCGAGACTTTAAAAGGCAAGCTTCCTCAAAAGAAGCTTGTTACCGGAGCAGCCCAGGGTTATTCCTCATATGGTAACCAGATAGGACTGTCAACCGGATATGTCAAGGAGATATATCATCCCGATTACGTTGCCAAGCGTATGGAGATTGGTGCCGTAATGGGTGCTGCTCCGCGAAGCAGCGTTAAACGTCTTAATTCTGACCCGGGAGATATCATCATCCTTCTTGGCGGAAGAACAGGACGTGACGGATGCGGAGGCGCTACAGGATCATCCAAGGCTCATACGGAAAAATCGATCGATGTATGCGGAGCCGAGGTTCAAAAGGGTAACGCACCTACAGAGAGAAAGATACAGAGACTCTTCAGACGTCCCGAGGTCAGCCGCCTTATCAAGAAATGTAATGACTTCGGAGCAGGCGGAGTGTCTGTTGCAATAGGAGAACTCGCAGACGGCCTCACGGTCAACTTAGACCTCGTGCCCAAGAAGTATTCCGGACTTGACGGAACGGAGCTGGCCATATCTGAGTCACAGGAGAGAATGGCAGTTGTAATAGCACCCGAGGATGTTGATGAATTCCTTAAATATACCGCTGAGGAAAATCTGGAGGCTACTTCCGTAGCTACGGTTACCGAAGAGCCCAGACTCGTTCTTAACTGGCACGGTAAAAAGATCGTCGATCTGTCTCGTGCGTTCCTCGATACCAACGGAGCACATCAGGAAACCGATGTGTTCGTTGACGTTCCCAAACAGGAAGATAATTACTTTAAGAAATACGCCGTAAAGGGCGTTGATGAAGATATAGCAGCAGATGATTTCGCATCGGCGCTATTAAGATCATTAAAGGATCTTAATGTTTGCTCGCAAAAGGGTCTCGTTGAGATGTTCGACTCTTCGATAGGAGCAGGTACCGTTCTGATGCCGTATGGCGGCAAATATCAGTTAAGCGAGATCCAGACTATGGTAGCCAAGCTGCCCACTTTAAAGGGCAAGACGGATACCGTTACCATGATGAGCTACGGATTTGATCCTTATCTGTCAAGCTGGTCTCCGTACCACGGAGCAGTCTATGCCGTTACCCAGTCAATGGCCAAGGTGGTGGCTGCAGGCGGTAATCACAAAAAGATAAGGTTCACATTCCAGGAGTATTTCAGGAGAATGACCTTAGAGCGTCACAGATGGTCTCAGCCTTTTGCCGCTTTGCTCGGAGCATATGATGCCCAGGTAGGATTCGGGCTTCCCTCTATCGGAGGCAAGGATTCGATGTCAGGAACCTTTAACGATATAGATGTTCCTCCGACTCTGGTATCATTTGCGGTAGACGTTGCCGATGGCAAAGACATCGTGAGCACGGAACTTAAGGAAAAGGGTAACGTTATCCTTCAGTTCAGATTTGAAAAGGACGAGTATGACGTTCCCGTATACCAGAACGCATCCAAGATGTTCTCGTTCATCCACAGGATAATCACCGAGGGCAAGGTCAGGTCCGCGTATGCTCTTGATTCATACGGACTGGCCGTCGCACTTTGCAAGATGGCCTTCGGAAATGACATGGGTGTCAGATTCAGCGGCGATCTTCATCTGAATGAACTTTTTGAAAACGCACTCGGAGATATAATCATAGAGGTTCGTCCTGAAGATGTTTCCTACATTCAGGAACTGATCGATTCAGATGACGAACTGTCGGATATCATATACAGAAAGGTCGCAACGATAACCGACGGAGGATTTTCGTTTAATGATTCGAGCGTTGAGGGAACAGATGCCCTTGATTCATGGAAGGGTACTTTGGAAAAAGTATTCCCCACCAGATCATCAGACGAAAAGGTTACCGTAGACCCGGGCCTTTATGATACCAAGGATATTTATATATGCAAGAATAAGGTTGCCCGTCCCAAGGTATTCATCCCGGTATTCCCGGGTACAAACTGTGAATATGATTCTGCCAAGGCCTTTGAAAGGGCCGGAGCAGATGTGGTGACAGGCGTGTTCAGGAACCTCTCTTCATCAGATATCAGAGGATCGGTTGATGAGTATGTCAGACAGATCGATTCTTCGCAGATAATGATGTTCCCCGGCGGTTTTTCGGCCGGCGACGAGCCTGACGGATCAGCCAAGTTCTTTGCTACCGCATTCAGAAATGAGTATCTGAGGGATGCAGTGATGAGACTCCTTAACGAACGTGACGGACTGATGCTCGGAATATGTAACGGATTCCAGGCCCTAATTAAGCTGGGACTCGTTCCGAACGGAACCGTATGCGGGCAGGACTCAACATCTCCCACACTGACATTTAACACGATCAACAGACATATATCCAAGGTCGCTTACACCAAGGTGGTTTCCAACAAGTCGCCCTGGCTCAGCGGCGCAGATCTGGACGGAGTATACTGTGCACCTGCATCTCACGGTGAAGGCAGATTTGTTGCTCCTGCGGAATGGATAGACCGACTTAAAGCCAACGGACAGGTAGCTACCGTATACTGTGATCCCGAAGGCAATGTTTCAATGGATGAAGAGTGGAACATAAACGGATCTTACTGTTCGATTGAGGGTATTACTTCTCCGGACGGACGTGTATTCGGCAAGATGGCTCATGCCGAGAGAAGAGGAGACAGAGTCGCAATAAACATCTACGGCAGACAGGATCTTCGCATATTTGAATCCGGAGTTGAGTATTTCAGATAAGGATAAAGAATGGTTACATTAACTGAAGTTGCCAGGCTGTGTAATGTTTCGGCCAGCACCGTTTCCAACATATTAAACGGTAAAAAGAATGTAAGTGAAGCCACCAGACAAAGGGTCTTAAAGGTTATAGAGGAGACCGGATACGAGCCGAATTTCTATGCTTCGAGGATGCGCTCACAGTCATCACGTACCATAGGCATCATCGCCGAGGACCTGAGCATGTATACCATGCCCATCGTGGAACGCACCATGGCTGTGTGCGAAGATCAGGGCTTTATGACCATGCTCGTCAATCTTCGTATGTATGACAGGTATTCGGACACCTGGTATTATGATGAGACCAAGCTCTACGATGTTTACAAAGCCGGTATCACCCAGCTGCGTTCACTCAAGGTTGACGGGATCATTTATATCGGCGGCCACAGCAGGTATCTCAATATCTTTACGGATCTGGAGGATCTGCCGCTCGTTGTGGCATATGCTGTTGCCAAGGACAGCACCATACCTTCGGTGATCATTGATGATGAAAAGGGCGGCTATGATGTGACCAGATATCTGCTGGATCAGGGACATAAAAAGATAGCACTCATAGCGGGTGTTCATGAGAACCTCCATACACAGAAACGTCTGGCAGGTTTTCAGAAGGCTCTGTTCGAGAGTGGGACACTCTATGATCCGGGGATGGTTTATTACGGTGACTGGATCAGAAAGTCGGGTTATGACGGAGCGAGGATACTCATGCAGTTTAAGCCGGATGCGTTCCTGTGCATGAACGATTTCATGGCGGCGGGTGCTATGGATTATCTTAGGGAAAAAGATATTAAAGTTCCGGAAGATATCTCCGTTATCGGCTTTGATGATGTTCAGCTTGCTGCATATACCCTGCCGGCGCTTACGACCAACAGGATCAATCATGATGAGATAGGACGCCGGGCTGCAAACAAACTCATCGATATCATCAATGGTAAAGACATGGCCCGCAAAGAAGGCAGAAAACCGATAAAGGTACCCTGCGATATGGTCATTCGTGACTCGGTTGTCAAAAGATAAAGATTGTGGTAAACTTCTTTAGGTGATGTAGTTTTCAAAACTACCTAAATATGCTAAGGAAGGTAATCATTTAATGAGCGATTATGTATTAAGCTGTTGTTCCACTGTCGATATTGACAGAAATCTGATCGAAGAGCGGGGCATCAGTTTCTTGAGTTTTCACTATGAGATCGACGGAGTCAACTACACGGACGACCTCGGTGTCTCAGTAGATTACAAGCAATTCTATGAGGCTATGAGGCAGGGAGCCATGACCAAGACTTCACAGCCGAATCCCGAAGAATACGAAGCTTACTTCACACCTTTTCTTGAGAAGGGCCAGGATATACTTCATCTGACATTGTCGTCAGGAATATCCGGAGCCATCAATTCAGCCAATATAGCAGCTGAAACTCTTCGCGAAAAGTACCCTGACAGAAAGATATATATCGTGGATTCATATGCGGCATCCGGAGGATACGGACTGCTGATGATCACTTTGGCTGATCTTCGCGACCGCGGAATGGATGTAGACAAGTTATATGAATATGCCATGAATAACAGACTGAGGCTTCACCACTGGTTCTTTACCTCGGATCTGACTTATCTCGTACGCGGAGGCAGAGTGTCCAAGGTTTCAGGATTTGTCGGGACCGTGCTTAACATCTGTCCCTTGCTGAACGTGGACTTCGAGGGAAGACTGATCCCCAGATTCAAGATCCGTACCAAGAAGAAGGTCATTCAGGAAACCTTCATGAGGATGACCGAACATGCCGAAAACGGCATGGAGTACAGCGGACGGGTTTACATAACTCAGTCAGACTGCTATGATGATGCGAGGGCTCTGGCCGATCTTATTGAGGAGGCATTCCCCAGACTGGCCGAAAAGGTATCGATCACCTACATCGGCCCCACGATCGGATGCCATACCGGCCCCGGAACCGTGGCCCTGTTCTTCTGGGGCGACCCGAGAATAGATTAACACAAACCGTATTACGGAAACCATACGATTGAAACTATACTATGGAGCCCATAATACGGAAACCATATGATTGAAGCTACATTGTGGAGCCCTTAATACAGAAACTTTACTATGGAAACTATACTATAGAGCCTATAATACAGAAACCATACGATTGAAACTATACTATGGAGTCCATAATACGGAAACCATACTATGGAAAACGAGAATAACACCTCTGAATATGAACATTCGGAGGTGTTATTTTGCTTTTCATCTTCATTTTCGTACTCGTCTTTGTTTTCATATGCATCTGCATCTTCACTTTCTTCATCATCATCCGCATCTTCACTTTCGTCTTCATTTTCATCATCATCTGCATCCTCACTTTCGTCTTTATCTGCATCTTTATCCGCATCTACATCTTCATTTTCGCTTGCATCAGCGTCTTCATCTGCTTTTTCATCTTCGTCTTCGTCTTCATCATCATCTGCATCCTCGTCCTCATCTTCATCTTCGTATTTTTCTGAATCTTCATCGGCATCTTCATCTGCATCGAAAAATGACCTGAGGAGGCACCAGACTGCTCCCAGGTCACAAAATAGCGCCGGAATAAGCTTTCTTTTGTTCGTCTTTATCTTCATCTTCATCGAAAAATGACCTGTGGAGACACCAGACTGCTCCCAGGTCACAAAATAGCACCGGAATAAGCTTTCTTTTGTTCGTCTTTATCTTCATCTTCATCGAAAAATGACCTGTGGAGACACCAGACTGCTCCCAGGTC